>JAFAKE010000055.1 GCA_019235715.1 Vulcanimicrobiota bacterium | reverse complement strand
TCACGACCGATTACAACGCGGAGATGATCGAGCACATCGCGCGCTATCCGCGCTTGCGCGACCGTTCCATCTTCGTCGGCAATCCCGAGGACATCGTTCCGGACACGTTCGGCGCCGATCTTCCGCGCATCGCGGATTGGACTCGCGACCATTTCGATTTCTCCGGCTACATCACCGGATTCGACCCGGCCGCGTTCGCCGACCGCGCCGCACTGCGCGCAGAGCTGGGCTATCGACCCGATGAGACGGTCTGCATCGTAACGGTCGGCGGATCGGGCGTCGGCGGACACCTGCTGCGCCGTGTGATCGACTCGTTCGCGGCCGCCAAGAAGCTCGTGCCGTCGCTGCGCATGATCGCCGTCGCGGGTCCGCGGATCGATCCAGCATCATTGCCGTCCGCGCCAGGGCTGGAAGTGCGCCCCTACGTCCACGAGTTATACCGCCATCTCGCCGCGTGTGACATCGCGGTCGTGCAAGGCGGCCTTTCGACGACGATGGAGCTGACCGCCAATCGCAGACCGTTTCTCTACTTCCCCTTGCGCCATCATTTCGAGCAGAACTTCCACGTACGCTATCGGATCGAGCGCTACGGCGCGGGCCGCTGCATGGATTTTGAGACGGCGACGCCGGATGTCATCGCTGCGGCGATCGCCGCCGAACTCAAACGTCCGCTCGCGTATAAGCCGGTCGAAACCGATGGAGCTGCGCGTGCCGCCGCGCGCATCGCCGAACTGCTGTGAGAGCCTGCAAGCCGGACCAATCAGGCTTCGCGGAGAGCACCGGCGCGCGCATCTACTATGAGGTCTTCGGATCAGGTCCAGCGACATTGCTGTTCATGCCGCCGTGGACGCTGGTCTACTCGCGCGTGTGGAAGCTGCAAGTGCCCTACCTCGCGCGCCACTATCGTGTCATCGCGTACGATGGCCGCGGCAACGGCAGATCAAGCCGGCCGACAGACTCAGTTTTGTACACGCTGCGGCACTACGCCGATGACGCGCTGGCCGTCATGGATGCGACCAAGACGTCCAGCGCAACGGTCGTGGGGTTTTCGTTGGGCGGTCTTCCGCTTGCCATGCTCGCGGTGAATCACGCCGAGCGCGTTGATGGCGCGATCTTCATCGCGCCGGTCGCGCCTTTCGGCGAGCCACCACCGCGCAACGCCATACCGTGGAGCAAACCCCTGCCAACCGCCGAAGGTTGGGAAAAACACAACAAGCACTATTGGAAACGCGCGTACGCTGACTGGCTCGAGTTCTTTGCCGGCAAACTTTTCAGTGAGCGGCACTCGACAAAGGGCATCGAGGACGCTATAGGCTGGGGCAGCGAGACCAACGCCGACGTCCTGATCGCGACGTACGAGGCGCCACGCTCCGAAGGCGAGCCTCCGTTCGATCGTCGCGAGGCAGCTGAGTACTATAGGAAGATCGCGTGTCCGGTGCTTGTCATCCACGGCAGCGACGACGCGGTAATTCCGTATTCAGCTGGCGAGGGAGTGGCGCGTGCGACGGGCGGTGCGCTCGTCACGATCGACGGCGGAGGCCACGTGCCGCACGCACGCCACCCCGTCAAAGTGAATCTGGTCATCCGACGCTTCATGGACACGATCGCTTCACGGCGCGCTCGCGCCGCTCGCGCCGATGTCTATGTCGGGAACGGCATGCGTTGTTCGACCTCTTCGGGCAAGAACAGCACGCCTTCGCCGGCATCGTACTCGAAGAGCTCGGCGTAGCGCCCCCATTCAATCGCTGTGGCGAACTGCCGCTGCGCGTCATCGGCAGGGAAATACTCGTCCCAAAGATCGAGAAAGAAGTCGGCACGCATCGTATTGTTCTTGCGCTCGCGCAGCGTCCTCGCGATCGAGTCGAAAAGGGGCACGCGCTCCAGCAGCTGTTGCCTAAATAAATCCTTGCTGCGCAGAATGGTCGTCGTCGCGAAGTCGCGGCCGATGTCGGTCAGCGAGACCGTCGCGAGGTCGATGCGCACGAAATCGAGCAGCGTGCACGCGTCAAGCAGCGCGAGCAGGTCGTCTGGGGTGACTGCCAGCCGCTCGGCAAGCTCTGCGATCTCCTCGCCGTTTTGCGGCCGTTCGCTGAGCAGCTCGAGCAGGCCGCTGATGCCGCCGATACGCACGTGCGGCAACGGTTGAGCGAAGGGCGAACGCTGCATCGCTGCCGTCGTTCCGGCGCCGAGATCAACTTCGACCGCCATGGTCGGCTTTGTCATTACCGCGTACAGATGATCGATGTACTGTTCGAAGCGCGGATCGGTGCGTGCGTGCGGGCGCGGCAATTCGATCGCCACCTCGCCGCGGATATGACCTGGGTTCGCCCCGAACACGATGACGCGATCCGCGAGGATGACGGCTTCTTCGATGTTGTGCGTCACGATGAGGATCGCCTGCGACGGAAACGAACCCGCATTCCACAGATCGTCGATCTCGCCGCGCAGATTCTCGGCCGTCAGGACGTCGAGTGCGCTGAACGGCTCGTCCATGAACAGCACTTTCGGCTGCATGACAAGCGCGCGCGCGCAACCGACGCGCTGCTTCATTCCGCCGGACAGCTCTTTAGGATAGGCGTCCTCGAAGCCGTCGAGCCCCACGAGGTCGATCATCTTTATGGCGCGCCGCATCCGCTCGACGCGCCCGACGCCGCGGGCCTCCAATCCGATCTCGACGTTACCTAGCACCGTGAGCCATGGCAACAGCGCGAAACTTTGGAAAACCATGGCGACGTCCGAGTTCGGGCCGCGCAGCTCGGCGCCACCGTTCATGACCCTACCACCGCTGGGCGGTATCAGTCCGGCCATGATGCGCAGCAACGTGCTCTTACCGCTGCCGCTGCGCCCGAGCAACGCGAGCACCTCGCCGCGCCGCACCTCTAGTGTGATGTCCTGGATTGCGGTGAACTCGCCTTTGCCGTCAGGCAATGGAAAGCGCTTGATCACATCGCGGCATTGGATCAGCGCTTCGCTCATGCGAATCTCGTTTCGGCAAGCCTATACAGGCGCCGCCAAAACACGCGGTTGATGATGACGACGAAGAGCGCCATGATGCTGACGCCAAGCGCGATGCGCGGCCAATCGCCCTTACCGGTCGCCTCGGAGATGTAGGTGCCCAACCCTACGGCAGTGAGCGTCGTCGAACCCCACGAGACGATCTCGGACACGATGCTCGCGTTCCAGGCGCCGCCGCTAGCCGTCAACGCTCCGGTGACCCACGATCCGAAGATGCCGGGAATGATCAGGCGCTTCCAGCGCGTCCAGCCGCGCAGCCCGATATCGTCGGCCATCTCGCGCAGTTCGGTGGGGATGCCTTGCGCGCCGGCGATAGTATTGAACAGGATGTACCACTGCGAGCCGAGCGCCATGAGCAGCACGCAACCCCAATTGATCGGGATGTGATATGCGATGAACGCGATTGTCGCGAACGGAAACACGAAATTCGCTGGAAACGATGCGAAGAATTGGACGACCGGCTGCATGAGCTGAGCGAGCCGCGGATTAAGCCCGATCGCAACCCCCACGGGAGTCCAGATCAAGGTTGCGATGGCGACGAGGATGATCACGCGCGCCATCGTCGCGAACCCCAGGCCAATGGCCTTCAGCACCTCGCCGAGGCCGACCGTGCTCAACACGAAGCGCGCGATAAGAATAATGAGCGCGAGCGTCACGACACCGAGCCCGACGTTGAACGCGACGTCGGCCAGTCTCGATGATTGCCGCCGTACAGTCCGCACCGCGGTCAACGCGCCGAAGAGCTTCGCGATCGCATCGCCGGCTGGCCTAAGCATGCGGCCCAACAACGCGGGCAGGTCTGCTGCGCGGATGAGATCGAGCACCCAGGAGCGCGGCGGATTCGCTGACGCGCTTTGCTCGAAGCGGAATTTATCCGCCCATGCGACCATCGGGCGCCAGAACAGCTGATCGACGATGACGATGACGATCGCGATGGCGATCGCCGCCCATACGAGCGCATGAAGGTCCTTGGCGTCAACCGCCGCCGCTACGTACGATCCAATGCCTGGCAGGGTGTATTTCTGATTGAGTACGCTGATCGCTTCACTCGCAGCCAAGAAGAACCAGCCGCCGCCGAAGCTCATCATCGCATTCCAGACGAGTGGAATCGCCGCCCAAGGCAGTTCGACGTTGAGGAAGCGCTGCCAGCCGCTGAAACGGTAGAGCTCCGCGGCCTCGCTCAGCTCTTTCGGCACTGTGAGCAACGATTGATAGAAAGAAAAAGCCATATTCCACGCTTGCGCCGTGAAGATGGCGAATATGGCAGCGAACTCGAGGCCCAACAGGCTTCCCGGGAACAGCGCGATGAACCCGGTGACGGTGATCGAGAGAAAACCGAGAACTGGAACGGACTGTAAGATGTCGAGCAGTGGGATGAGGACACGTCCCGCGAGACGGCTGCGCGCGGCGGCATACCCGTAGGCGAATGTGAAGGCCAACGACCATAGGAGCGCGATGAACATGCGCAGCGTCGAACGCGCCGCATAATAGGGCAATACGCGCGGGTCGAGGCTTACATGCGGTGTGAGAACCGGCGGCTTGAATCCCACAAGCATACCGGCGCCGACTTTTGCCGCCAACGCGAGCAGGGCTAGGGAGCCGAGTACGACCGCGACGTCTGCAAGCCGAATCGGCGGGCGTCTCGCGGCTTGAGGCGATGGGAACGTTGCTGCCATCGAGCGGTTTCCTATCGCCCGCGCGGAACGCCGGCGACGTCCGATATATCGTGACTCGCCGCCGCGGTTTCAAGCGCGCGCTTGCAAACCCTGCGTATGGACAAGGGGCGCTTGGGGCCGCGACGAACGACGTGAGTACAGTGACCACGTCGTATTCCTCACCGTTCTCCTGGCGATACGGTCGTCCCGCCATGCGCGCGCTGTTCTCCGAGCAGACAAAACGGCGCATGTGGCGGCGGATGTGGCTCGGCCTCGCGCAGGCCCAGGCGCGCGCGGCGCTGGTCACGCCCGAAGAGATCGCGGACCTGCGCCGCTACGTCGACGCAGTGGACATCGACGCCGCCCATAAGATAGAAGAAGAGATCCATCACGATCTGATGGCTGAGCTGCGCGTGTACGCCTCGCAGGCCCGCGTCGGCGGCGGCAAGCTGCACCTTGGTGCGACGTCGATGGATATCGAGGACAACGTCGAGACCGCGCGCATGAAAGTGGCGCTGTCGATGCTGTGTGGCGCTTTGCGCTCGCTGCTCGATGCATTCGCGGAGAAAGTCAGCGAATATGCCGGCCTGACGTGCATGGCATACACGCACTTGCAGGCAGCCGAGCCGACGACGCTCGGCTACCGCATGAGCCTGTGGGCGCACGACTTTTATCTCGATTACGAAAATCTGAAGTGCCTCGCGGGATGGTTGCCGAGCAAGGGGCTGCGCGGCGCCGTCGGCACGTCGGCATCCTACGCGGCGCTGCTCGACGGCAGCGGCGTCTCGCCCGAAGATATCGAGCGCGAGGTGCTCGGCGCGTTCGATCTCACTGCGGGGATGATCACCGGCCAGACGTATTCGCGCCGGCTCGATTATGTCGTCATCACAAGCCTGGCTGCGCTGGCCGCGAGCGCGAGCAAGTTCGCATTCGACGTGCGTATCTTGGCCAGCAGCCCGTTCGGCGAGCTGGGCGAGCCGTTTGGCGCCAAACAAGTCGGCTCGTCGGCGATGCCGTTCAAACGCAATCCGATCATGAGCGAGCGCATCTGCTCGCTCGCGCGCCTGCTCAACGGCAACGCGACGGTGGCCTGGCAGAACGCGGCGGATAATCTGCTCGAGCGCACGCTCGACGATTCAGCGAACCGGCGTTCGGTGATCGCCGAAGCGTTCTTGGCGGCGGACGAGATCGTGGCGCTCGCGGAGCGCGTCGTCAAGGGCTTACGCGTTGATGAAGCGCGCATAGCCGCCAACCTCGCGCGCTTCGGACCGTTCGCGGCAACCGAAGCGATCCTTATGGCTGCGGGCCGCCGCGGTGCGGACCGTCAAGCGCTCCACGAGCGCCTGCGGGAACTGTCGATGACGGCCTGGGAAGCGCTCGAGAGCGGCGAGAAGAATCCATTAGCCGACGCGATCGCAGCGGACCCGGCCTTCGCCGAATACATCGAACCGCAAGAGCTGCGCACGTTGATGGATCCGGCGCGCCACACCGGCTTGGCCGAGCAGCGTGCGCGCCTATTCGCCGAAAAAGTCCGCTCGCTTGAAAAACCTGCGCCGCTCACCCTCGAATCTATTGTAGGACCGGCCTCTTGAGGCCGGTGTCGGAAAGGAACCGCATGAACAAAGGACCGGAAGTCGCTCGGGGCAAGACCAAGATCCTCTATCAACATCCCGAGCGAGCCGACGCGGTGATCGTGTCGTCGCAAGATCAAATCACGGCCGGCGACGGCGCGAAGCGCGACGTCATAGGCGGCAAGGGCCGTCTTGCGGCGTTGACGACCGCGCGCATCTTCCGGCTTCTCAACGCATGCGGCGTGCCGAGCCACTATTTGAGCGGCGGCGAAGACGAAGATCAAAACGAGATGATCGTCCGCCGCTGCGAGATGATCCCGATCGAAGTCGTCGTGCGCGGCGTCGCCGCCGGTTCGTATCTCAAGCGCCATCCCGAAGTCAAAGAAGGCGCGGTCTTCGCGCCGCGCTTGGTCGAGTATTTCTTCAAAGACGACGCGCGCCACGACCCGCAGTACAGCGCCGAACAGATCATCGCGGAGAAGATCGCGTCGGCGCAAGAACTCGAAGAGATGACCGACATCGCGCGCCTGACCTTCGAGATTCTCGTGCACGCGTGGAAGACGCAAAACGTGCTGCTCGTCGATCTCAAAGTCGAGTTCGGACGCTGCGTCGGGGCCGACGGCAACAGCGAGATTTTGCTCGCCGACGTCATCGACAACGATTCGTGGCGCATCTGGCCGGCCGGCGATTCGAAGCGCATGCTCGACAAGCAGCTCTATCGCAACATGTCGACGCCGACCGACAGCCAGCTCGGCATGATCAAAGAGAAATACGAAGAGGTCGCCGACCGGGTCGGGCAGTTCCAAAAAAGCGCGGGCGGATTCGTGGCGATCATCATGGGTTCGGCCGCCGATCTGCCGCATGCCGAACGTATCAGCAAGGCGTTGTCAGCGCTCGGCATCCCCAGCATGAAGCACGTCGCATCGGCGCATAAGACGCCGCTGCACGCGCTCGCGCGCGTCGAGCAGACCGACAGCACGATGGGGCACGCCGTCTACATCACGATCGCCGGCCGCAGCAACGCGCTGTCGGCGTTCGTCGACGCGGCTACGCCCAATCCGGTGATCGCATGTCCGGTGATCGGCTCGAGCTGGGCCGGCATGGAGATCCTTTCCAGTTTGCAGCTGCCGTCGGGCGTCGCCAGCTTGGTCGTGCTCGAGCCCGAGAATGCGGCGCTGGCCGCGGCGAAGATCCTCGGCGCCGACGACACCGTGATCTACGGCAGGGTGCTCGTCTCGCAGTACCGCAGCCGAAAGAACGTGATTGAATCGGACGCCCGGTTGAACAGCGCGCCGCCGAACGGCAAAGCCGGGGCGTGAGGGATCCGGCCGCACACGTCTCTCGTTCGGGTGAACGCCTGTCTGTCGGCGGTGCAACGACGGACGAACTCAAGCGCCTCGCTCACGGCGAGGCGCTTGCGCTGACGCCCGACGAATTGCGGGCGATCGCGCAGCGCATCGGCCGCGACCCGACGCGCGCCGAAGCGCACGCGTTCGCGATACAATGGAGCGAGCATTGCTCGTACAAGAGCAGCCGCCCGCTGCTGCGCGCGTTGCCGACGAAGAGCGCGGACGTCCTCGTGGGCGTCGGCGAGGATGCCGGCATTTTGCGCGCCGGCGCGATCGACGGCGTCGAGTACGGCGTGGTCGTCGCGCACGAGAGCCACAATCACCCATCGCAAGTCGTCCCCTTCGAGGGCGCTGCGACCGGCGTCGGCGGCATCTTGCGCGATGTGTTATGCATGGGCGCAGAAGTGGTGGCCAGCGCGGATCCGCTGCGTTTCGGCCTGCCTGAGCCCGGCTCGCATCAAGCATATGTCGCCGCTGCAGCCGTCGACGGGATCGGCTCCTACGGCAACGCCGTCGGCGTGCCCAATCTTGCCGGCGACGTGTATTTCCACGATTCGTTCGCGCAGAATTGTCTCGTCAACGTCGTCGCGCTGGGCATCGTGCGCGCGGACCGCATCATCCGCAGCCGCGTGCCGCCCGAAGGCGCGGACTACGATCTCGTCCTTGTCGGCAAAGCGACGGATGCGTCGGGATTCGGCGGCGCGGCGTTCGCATCGCTCGTGCTCGACGCATCGCTCGCGCAGGCGAACAAAAGCGCGGTTCAGGTGCCCGACCCGTTTCTCAAGAGCGTCATCATGCGCGCCAGCTACGCCGTGTTCGAAGAAGTGCACCGGCTTGGACTATCCGTGGGTTTCAAGGACCTCGGCGCGGGCGGCATCATGGGCAGCACGTGCGAGCTGGCCAATGCCGGCGGTTTCGGCGCGGCGATCGATCTCGACGCGGTGCCGGTCGCGATGCCGGGCCTGCCGCCGTTTGTGATCGCGTGCGCCGAGACGCAAGAACGCATGCTGTGGGCTGTGCCGTCATCGTTCACGCCGTCACTGCTGCAGATCTATAACGAGCGCTTCACGCTGCCTGAGGTCTCCGCCAACGCGCGCGCTGCGGTCATCGGCACAGTCACAGCCAAGAGGCAATACGTCGTCAAGGCCGCCGGCGAGGCCGTCATCGATGTGCCGATCGACGTTCTTGCAGGGGCGATCACGGCCGAGCGCAGCGCGGCACCCGCACATATCCCCTCAAATGGAAACGCGGCTGCCGTACCGTCAGACTCCGTCGCACCCGAGCGCGCGATCGATTATGGAAGCCGTTTGCTCGAGGTGCTGGCACACAGGGACGTGTGCAGCCGCCGGCCGCTCATCGAGCATTACGACCGCTTCGTGCGCGGCGCAACCGTGATTCCCGCAGGCTATGCCGATGCGGGAGTGTTCATCGTGAAGCGCGGCGCGCGATTGGGTATCGCGCTTTCAGTTGACGGCAATCCGCGCTACGGCGCAGTGTCGGCACGCGAGGCTGCAGCGCATGCCGTCGTGGAGGCGGCGCGCAATGTCGCCGCTGTTGGCGCGCAGCCCATCGGCCTCACCGACTGTCTGAACTACGGCAATCCGGAAGATCCACAGGCATACCGCTTGCTCGTCGAGGGCGTCGCCGGCTTGGCCGAAGCGGCACGTGCCCTCCAGCTCAACAAACCGGGCGAGCCGTTGCCGTTCGTCAGCGGCAACGTGAGCTTGTACAACGAGTCGGCTGCCGGCAAAGCGATCGTGCCGTCGGCGGTCGTCGCGTGTCTCGGACGGGTCGATGATGTGAGCGCGATCGTCACGATGCGCTTCACCGCTGAGGGCAACCCGGTTTACCTTTTCGGCGCGCGCACCGCCGCGCTCGGTGGTTCGGTCATCAACGCGCTCGAGCGGCGCAGCGGCGGCCAGCTCCCCCCGCTCGATTACAACGAAGCAAATGCATCGATCAAAGCCGTCGTCGCCGCGATTCACGCTCGTGCCGTGAGCGCTGCCCACGATATTTCTGATGGCGGTCTGCTCGCATGCGTCGCAGAGATGTGCCTGGGCGGCGACGCCGACGGCCGCATCGGCGTCGTGATTCGAAAGCCCGGCCAGTGGGCGCCATCCACTCCGCTTGAAGCAGCGCTCTTCGGCGAAACGCCCGGCTTCGTCGTCGAAGTGCCGGCCAATTGCACACAAGAGTTTGAATCGATCTGCCGCGACAATGCAGCTCACATCATCAAACTGGGCGAAACAGGCGGCACGAGTATACGCGTCGAGGGTGTTGCAGTTGACGTGCCGCTGATCAGCGCGGCGAAGGCATGGAGTTCGCCCCTGGGAGCGCTTTATGCGTGACCGCTCGGGAGCGCACGGTGTCTGATCCAAAGGTCGCCGTCATCGTCTTTCCCGGGACGAATTCGGAGAACGAGACCGTCGACGCGTGCCGCGACGCCGGCATGGATGCCCGGCTGTTCTGGTGGTCGGAAGACCCGGAGCGGCTGCGCGCTTTCGACGCCTACGTGCTGGCGGGCGGCTTTGCCCACGAGGACAGGGTTCGCGCAGGAGCCATCGCCGCCAAGAGCCCGATCGTCGCTGTTATAAAGGAAGAAGCCGAAAAGGGCAAGCTTGTCTTGGGGCTGTGCAACGGCGCGCAAGTGGTCGCAGAAGCGGGAATGCTTGGCCCAGTCGCGCTCGCCCACAATCTGCCGGCACATCATTTTCAGGGATTGCTCGTCGACGTCGTCGTCGACCGCGAACCGCAGCGTTGCGCGTTTACCGATGGACTTGCCCCCGGCACGGTCATGACCATGGCGCTCGCACACGGCGAGGGGCGCTTCACCGGCGCGCCGGCGGCCTTTGAAGATCTGGAGGAGCACGCGCGCATCGTGCTGCGTTACGGCGGTGAGTCACCCAACGGCGCGATGGACCGCGCCGCGGGTGTCTGCAACGACCGCGGAAACGTGCTGGCGCTTATGCCGCACCCCGAACGAGCGGCGTGGTCATTCAACGTCGCGTTCGGCGAGCCAGAACTGCGAGCGCACGACCCGAACGAGCCCGCGGGCGCCCATGCGATCTTCCGCTGCATGGCGGCGGCGCTGCGCCGGCAGCCAACGCCCAAATGAGAACGACCGCGCTCTGGTATGCGCTCGGTGTCCTGGTGATGGTGGGCGGCGTCGCAGCGGCCGTCGCCGGCACGATCGACCAGTTGAAGCGCCTCGAAGCATCGTTCGTGCGCTTCGTCGTGCCCGGCGCGTACGACATGCAGGTCGCGCAATCCGGCCAGTACGTGCTCTACTACGAATATGAAACGGCCGTCAACGGCGAGAGCTTTCAGACGCCCGAGTCGACCGACATCACGTGCCGTGTCGCGGATCCTGGCGGCAAACCGCTCCAGGTCGTCCCGGCGACATTTGAAACCGAGTACGCATTCGGCGGTCACACTGGCCGCGCGATCGGTCAGTTCCTCGCGGCAGCGCCGGGAGTCTATGTCATCACGTGCGCGCACGGCAGCGGCAAGGGCGAGCGCGAAGCGCTTGCGGTCGCGCCGCCGCTTGCGGGCGGCTTTGCGGCCGCCGTTCTCAAACTCATCGCGCTGGCATTTGTGAGCGTCGGCGCGGGGCTCACGATTCTGATCGCCGCGCTCGTCATGCGTCCGCATGCGAAGAGACCGGTCTTTGAGACTTGAGATCGCGCTCGACTTGATCGTGCCCGACAACACGGCGTATACAGTGCTGGTCGCGTTGCGCGACCTCGGCTATGACGGGCTCGCACGTGTGGAGCGCTCGCACATCTTCTCGCTTGACGTGCAGGACGGCACGAGCGAGCGCGAGGTCATCGACAGGATCGCACGTGCAGAAGTGTTGTTCAATCCCAACAAGCATCGCTTGAGTTATGCGCTCGAGCCGCTGCGGCCGACCGCCGGCAACGGTGCGCCTCGCTGGGAAGCGCTTGTCACCGATACAGAAGACGACACGCGTTCGCTGGTAGCACTTCTCGCAGGGCCGTTTCACGTGCACGGACTGCGGGCGCTCGCGCGCGGCATCGCGTGGCGGCTTTCTGAAACCGATGGGCCAGCACCGCAGTCACGGGTGGAATGGGCGTGCCGGACGCTGCTCGCGAACCCGGTGTCGCAACGCTACGAGGTGCGCCCGCTCCCCGCGCGGAAAGAGAACACGCAATAATGCCACGCAAATCGTCCGCGCAATTGCCCGAGCTGTACACGATCGCCACGCTCGGCAGCCACTCTGCGCTGCAGATCCTCAAGGGCGCCAAGGACGAAGGCTTCCACACGCTGGCGGTGACGACGCCGCAAAACGAGAGCCTGTACGCGAGCTTCGGGTTCGTCGACGAAGTCATGGTCATTCCGCGCTACAGCGATTTTCCGAAAGTCGAAAAGGAGCTCAACAAGCGCAAGATCGTGCTCGTGCCGCACGGCTCGTTCGTCGCATACCTCTCGCTCGAGCAGCACAAAGCGATGTCGACGCCTTATTTCGGCAACAAGGCGGTGCTCGATTGGGAAGCCGATCGCATGCGCCAGCGCGAGTGGCTGCTCAAAGCCGGGTTGAAGATGCCGCGCCAATTCACCAAAGCGAGCGAGATCGACCGGCCCGTCATCGTCAAGCTCTACGGTGCGCAGGGCGGCAGAGGATACCTGTTCGTCAAGAACGCCGACGATTTCCACCGCCGTGCATCGCACCTGGTCGAGCAGAAATACATCATGCAGGAGTACGTGATCGGCGTGCCCGTGTACATGCACTATTTCTACTCACCGCTCACCGGCAAACTCGAGATCATGTCGATGGACCGTCGCTACGAGAGCAACGTCGATTCGCTCGGACGTATTCCGTCGGCCAGTCAGGAAGGGTGGGATATCCAGCCCAGCTACGTCGTCATCGGCAACCAGCCCATCAGCTTGCGCGAGTCGCTGCTCGCCGAAGCGTTCCACATGGGCGAGGCCGTCGTGCGCGTCAGCCGCGAGCTGTGCGGCGATCGCGGCCTGTTCGGCGCGTTCTGTCTCGAGACGATCGTCACGCCCGAGGCTGAGTTCTATCTCATGGAGATCTCGGCGCGCATCGTCGCCGGCACGAACTTGTTCATCGACGGCTCGCCATATTCGTACCTCAACTACACGGAGCCGATGTCGACCGGCCGGCGCATCGCGCGCGAGATCAAGAACGCGCTGCTATCCAACAGCCTATCGCTGGTGCTCGATCAATCGAGCAAGACCACGTTTGAGGAGAGCAACGGCAAGCCGCTTGCCGGCATTCCTGGACCGGGAGTTCCGGCGAATTGACGGCGGGCGTCGCGGACGTCCTTGCCGGCTACGACCTCGCGAACCTGACGCTGTGCTGCATCGGCAGTCATTCCGCGCTTGACGTCTGTCTGGGCGCAAAGCGCGAAGGCCTGCGCAATCTCGTCATCACCGTCAAAGGCAGAGAACAGACGTATGCGCGCTACTACGCATCCCGGCCTGACGGAACTGGGTGCGTCGACGACACGATGATGCTCGGCGCCTTCGCCGACGTTCTCACGCACGACGTCCAAGTCGACCTACTCGCTCGTAACGTCGTGTTCGTCCCCAACCGCTCGTTCGAGGTGTATGCGCGCCAGCGTCATTCCTACGATGAGATCGAACGCGGCATGCGCGTGCCTTTTTTCGGCTCGCGCCAGCTCCTGCGCGCAGAGGAACGCGACGAGCCGGACAACCAGTACCGCCTGCTTGAGGCTGCCGGCATCCGCTTTCCGGGGCGCCTGTCATCGCCCGATGAGATCGACGGCCTCACGCTGGTCAAGGCTGCGCACGCCAAAGTGAGCTTCGAGCGCGCCTTCTTCGTCGCTGCATCTCCCGAGCAATACAAACGGCGTTCGGAAGCGCTGCTGCGTGCAGGCGTCGTCACCGAAGATGGGCTTTCCAACGCGGTGCTCGAAGAATACGTGTTGGGCCCGACCGTGAACTTGAATTTCTTCTACTCTCCCCTGCTCGGCGAGCTCGAGCTGATGGGCACCGACACGCGCCGGCAAACGAACATCGATGGCGCGCGCGCCCTGCTCGCGATCGAACAGGCGTCGCTTGGTGGCGCGTTCACGCCGTCACTAGAAGAAGCCGGCCACATCGCCGCCACGTTGACCGAATCGATGCTCGAGCAAGCCTTCGACATGGGCGAGCGCTTCGTCGCTGCCGCGCGCGCGGCGCGCGCCCCCGGCATCATCGGCCCATTCGCGCTGCAATGCGTCATCGCCGCGGGACCGCCGAAATCGTTCGTCGTCTACGATGTCAGCATGCGCATACCGGGCTCACCGGGTACGAAATATACACCGTATTCCGCGTATCGCTGGGGACGCGAGCTGTCGGTCGGCGAACGGATCGCCAAGGAGGTCGTGATGGCTCGCGCCGCGGGCAGATTGGCTGAGGTGCTCACATGATCGATAGCGCTGACCAAAAAGCAACGGCACAGCCGGCGGTCGCGCGCGAAACGGTTGTCATCCTCGATTTCGGCGCGCAATATAGTCAGCTGATCGCGCGTCGCGTGCGCGAAGAGCAAGTCTATTCAGAAATACTTGAGTATGATGTTCCCTGGTCCGAAGTCGAGCAGCGCAATCCAAGCGCATTCATTTTGACCGGCGGCCCGGAAAGCGTTGTCGCGCCCGACGCCCCCCATCTGCCGCCACAACTGCTCGAGTCGGGCAAACCAATACTCGGGATCTGCTACGGGATGCAGGAGCTCATCCACGCGCTCGGTGGCACTGTCGTCCCGGGCGAGACCCGCGAGTTCGGCAAGGCGGAACTCGTCGTCGACGCCGTGCACTCGCCGCTGCTGGAGGGCCTTCCGACACATTCGCAGGCGTGGATGAACCACGGCGATACGGTGACGGAGCTGCCGGATGGCTTCCAAACGCTCGCTCATACGCATACCTGCGCGCAGGCGGCCGTCGGCGATCCGGCGCGCCACTGGTATGGTGTCCAATTCCATCCTGAGGTCAAGCACAGCGAGCACGGCAAGCGCGTGCTGCACAATTTTCTGCGCAAAGTCGCCGGCATCACAGAACGCTGGGAGATATCCTCATTTATCGATCGTGCCGTCGAAGAGATCCGCGCGCAAGTCGGCGATGCGAGGGCCGTGTGCGGATTGTCCGGCGGAGTCGATAGTGCCGTCGCGGCGACGCTCGTCGCGCGCGCGATCGGTGACCGGCTGACGTGCATCTTCGTGGATCACGGGCTGCTGCGCAAGGACGAGGCGGCGCAGGTTGTCGAGGCGTTCCGCGACGTCTTGCACCTCAATCTCGTCCACGTCGATGCGAGCCAGCGCTTTCTCAATGCGCTCGCCGGAGTCATCGACCCGGAGGAGAAGCGCAAGATCATCGGGCGCGAATTCATCGCGGTCTTTGAAGAAGAAGCGCAGAAGATCGACGGCGTCGAGTTCCTCGTACAGGGCACGCTATACCCGGACGTCATCGAAAGCAAGACGCCGCAAAGCAAGGCCGGCGCCAAGATCAAGACGCATCACAACGTCGGTGGGCTGCCTGCGATCATGGCGCTCGGGCTGGTCGAGCCGCTGCGCTTGCTTTTCAAAGACGAAGTGCGCGAACTCGGCCGCCAGCTCGGCTTACCCGAACCGATCGTGAAGCGTCAGCCCTTCCCCGGCCCCGGCCTTGCGGTCCGCGTGCTCGGCGCGGTGACCGAAGAACGGCTTGCGGTGCTGCGCGATGCGGACGCGATCGCGCGCGAAGAGATCGAAAAAGAGGCCGAGCTGCCGTGGCAATATTTCGCGGTGCTCACGCCGCTGCAGAGCGTCGGCGTCATGGGTGACGGACGCAGTTATGCGAATCTCGTCGCGATCCGAGCGGTCAGCAGCGACGACGGCATGACCGCCGATTGGTCACGGCTATCGGCCGATACGCTGGCGCGCATTGCCACGCGCATCGTCAATGAGGTGCACGGCGTGAACCGCGTCGTCTACGACATCACGAGCAAACCGCCGGCGACTATTGAGTGGGAGTGACTCGCCCACACAGGTCTTCCGCCGCCCACTTGTCCTCGGGCGCGATGCGCGGCAGACCTTTTGGATAGACGCTGACGCTCCGGTCCAGATAGCGCTTGCTGATGCACGCGAGGTATTCGAAGTTCTCGAAGAGCTCTGGTCCGCGCGTGCGCCGCATGACGACGATGGCGTCGGCCATGTCTTCCCAGTGGCCGAACACCACCGGCGCCCAGAGGTCGCATACCAGATCGGCATCGAGCATGCCGCGATTCACGTACGATCCGAGCGTTTCGTAGAGCCGGCCGACGAGGCCGATTGGATAGACGTCGCGCGGAAGCCGCACGCCCTGGAGTTTGGCCCGAAATTCGCTGCTTTGGACTCTGCTAGGCAGCGTGTAGATGAATTCGATAGCCTCGCGGAATTGTTCGTCCTCCGTCGCTTTCCGGAGGTCATTGAGAATGGTGATTTGATTGCTGGCGCGCATGTGGCGCAGCTGGATCACAGCGGCGATCGCAGTCGCCGCGATCACGACGAATGTGCCGACCGACGCAACCGTACTCCACAGCTCGAGCGACATGGAGAGGTCCTTTCTTAACGCGACCATAAACGCCCCGCCGTGAACGTCCTTATCGTCGGATCGGGCGCGCGCGAACACGCGCTCGCGTGGAAACTCGCGCAATCGCCGCATGTCAGTGCACTGCACGCAGCGCCCGGCAACGCCGGAACTGCGCAACTGGGCAGCAACTGGCCTGATGTCGCCGCGACAGACGCGCACGGCCTTGTCAAACGCGCACGCGAAGCGCGGATCGGGCTCACCGTTATCGGGCCTGAAGCGGCACTGGCCGCTGGCGTTGCCGACGCGATGCGCGCCGTGCATATCCCGGCGTTCGGCCCCAGCCGCGCCGCGGCACGTCTGGAATCGAGCAAGTCGTTCGCCAAGCAATTCATGTCGCGGTGGGGCATCCCGACGGCCGCCTACAAAGTGGTCCACGACCGCAAGCAGGCGGCACGCGCGTTGCGCGACTGGCCAGGCGGCGTTGTCGTCAAAGCGGATGGATTGGCGGCGGGCAAAGGCGTCATCGTCGCCGATTCTGCAGCCGACGCGTTGGCTTCGATCGAGCGGTGGTACGACGCGCATTCGTTACCGGGAGGCGGGACGACGATTATCCTCGAGGAGCGCCTTGAAGGCAAAGAAGTCTCGGTCATGGCGGTGACCAACGGGCCGGCGCTGCACCGGCTTGCGGCGGCTTGCGATTATAAGCGCGCTCTCGATGCCGATCAAGGCCCCAACACGGGTGGAATGGGCGCGTACTCGCCGGCCGCCGACGTCGTCGACGACACGCAGCTCGAGCGCATCGATCGGGCGGTCCTCGTGCGCGCGCGAGACGGCATCCAACGCGACGGCATGGACTTCCGCGGCTGCTTGTACGCCGGTCTCATGATGACGGCACGCGGCCCCTACGTCTTGGAGTTCAACGCGCGCTTCGGCGATCCGGAGACTCAAGTCGTGTTGCCCCGCTTGGAATCGGACCTGTTCGATCTGCTGTACGGGATTGCAACGGGCGGCGAACCGCCCTCGCCGCGTTTCACTTCGCGGGCGTGTGTAGGCGTGGTGCTGGCGTCCAAAAATTATCCCGAGCGCTCCGATCCTGTGGATAACTTGCCGCAACCGCCGGCTGCCGATGACGTCGCCTATTTTTGGGGCGGCTCGAAACTTGCAAACGGCACGGTGAGCTCGGCCGGCGGGCGCGTCTTGACCGTCGCCGCATTGGGCGACACCGTCGCGGCTGCACGCGCGCGGGCATACGAGGCGTGCGCGGCGATTGTCGCAGGCGCACCGGCACGCGAAACGCTGCGCTACCGCGCCGACATCGCGCAACGAGTCGCCGTCCCTTGAGGGGTACACGCCACCCGACCCCTGTGGTAAAATAAAGTCATGAAGCGCCCCGTCCCGGCATCTGTCACGCCGTACGAAGGCTGGCAAGCGAAGGCCGGCGATGACGCCGTCCACGACGCGTGCGGGGTTTGCGGTATATTCGCACCGGGCGAGGACGTCGCCCGGTCTACGTTTTTCGCCCTCTACTCGCTCCAGCACCGCGGTCAGGAAAGCGCCGGCATCGCAGTATCCGATGGGCACTCACTGCGCTGCCATAAGGACATGGGGCTCATCTCGCAGATCTTCACCGAGGAGATGCTCGAATCGCTGCCGGGCCATCTCTCGGTAGGGCACACGCGCTATTCGACCACCGGTTCATCCATCGTCTACAACGCGCAGCCGCTGATGACGCATACCGAGATCGGCCAGTTCGCGCTCGCGCACAACGGCAATCTCGTCAACACCGCGGAGCTGCGCGACCAGCTCAACGACACGCTCGTGCCGACTTCGAACTCCGACTCCGAGGTCATGGCGCGCCTGATCTCGCAGGCTGCGCACGGCACGATGGAACAGCGCATCGAAGAAGTCATGCGCCGCTGCATCGGCGCGTTCTCGATCGTGCTCGCGACCGAATCGCAGTTGTTCGGCTTCCGCGATCCGTGGGGCGTGCGTCCGCTGTGCATCGGCAAGTATGCGAGCGGCTACGCGCTTGCATCGGAGTCGTGCGCGCTCGCGACCATCGGTGCGGAATTCATCCGCGAAGTGAAGCCGGGTGAGATCGTGATCGTCGACAAGGACGGCTTGCGCAGCCGCATGGTCGAAACCCACACCCGGCCGGCCAACTGCATTTTCGAGTACATCTATTTCTCACGTCCTGACAGCCAGGTGGCCGGTCGCGAGTTGTATCTGGCGCGCTATCACATGGGTCGCAACATCGCGAAAGAAGCGCCGGTCGAAGCCGATGTCGTCATGGGCGTGCCCGACAGCGCAACTGCTGCGGCGATCGGCTACTCGGACGAGTCGGGCATCCCGTACATCGAAGGTCTGATGAAGAATCGCTACATCGGCCGCACGTTCATCAATCCAGATCACCGCATGCGCGTCCAAGGCGTCAAGCTCAAGTTCAACCCGCTGCACGCCAATCTCGCGGGCAAACGCGTCATCCTGATCGACGATTCGATCGTGCGCGGCACGACGACCAAGCAGCTCGTCGCCCTGCTGCGCAAGGCAGGCGCCAAAGAAGTGCACGTGCGCGTGACCTGTCCGCCGATGCGTCATCCGTGCTTTTTGGGCGTCGACACGGCGACGTATGACGAGCTCATCGCGGCGAACCTGAGAGTTCCTGAGATCCAACGCGCGATCAATGCCGATTCGCTCGCGTACTTGAGCGAGGACGGGCTGGTCGCATCGACCGCGCGCGAGCGCAAAGAGTTCTGCATGGGCTGCTTCACCGGCCGCTATCCGGACGGCATCCACGAAGAGCTCACCGGCCGCGTGCGCGAGCCCGAGAAGGTCAAGGCCTGAGCCGAAAAGATCTCGACGCGTCGCCCCCGCGCGCGTACCGTTATTTCTTTTTCGCTCTGCTCGCGCTCGTCATCTTGGCGCCGTTCGCAAATCTGAGCTTCGCGCACGGCATCCTCACCGTCGCGCTGCTCATCGTCGTGCTGGGGCTCGGCGTGTGGGCGATGTGGAGAAATCCGACAGTGCGCTTCGCGGCCTTGGCGTTAGCGATCATCGCGGCATCCGCTGGACTGCTCGACGCGGTCGATCCGCAAAACGCCGCCACGCGCGTGCTGCTCATCTTCAGCGTATTGTTCTTCGCTCTCGCGATCGTCCGTGTGTTCATTCGCGTCGCAGACTTGAAGACGGTTACGGAAGATTCGCTCTACGGCGCCGGGTCCGTGTACTTGATGATCGGCTTGGGTTACTCGTTCGTCTATTACACCGCTTGGAAGTTCGCGCCGACCGCGTTCTATTCGGCGCTGAGCGGGGTCGGCGGTAAGTTGAGCGGTTGGCCGGACTTCGTCTATTTCAGTTTCACGACACTTGCGACCGTTGGCTATGGCGATATCACGCCGGTCGGACCCGCGGTGCGCTCGGCCGCGGTGCTCGAGATCGTCACCGGCGTGTTCTTCGTGGCGGTCGTGATCGCACGGCTCGTTTCATTGTACCGCCGCGGCTAAGGGCAAAGGCCGCGTCCCATCCGTTATTCATGCCGGAGGATGCCGGTCGGGTCTTGAATCCGGCGCCCACACAGGGAGTAGATGAAGATGCAGCTTGCAATGATTGGTTTGGGCCGCATGGGCGGGAATATGGTGCGCCGTCTCATGCGACACGGCCACGAGTGCGTGGTTTGGGACCGTATGCCTGACGTCGTTCAAGGTTACGTCAAAGAAGGCGCGACCGGCGCTTCAACGCTGCAAGATCTCGTGGCCAAGCTCTCCAAACCGCGCGCGGTGTGGATGATGATCCCGGCGGGTATCGTGGACGACTGCATCGCTGGGCTTGCGCCGCTGCTCGAACGCGGCGACATCATCATCGACGGCGGCAATTCTTATTACATCGACGATATCCGGCGCGCGCAGGATCTGCGCGCCAAAGGCATCGAGTACGTCGATGTGGGCACAAGCGGCGGCGTGTGGGGACTCGATCGCGGCTACTGCATGATGATCGGCGGATCCGAAAGCGTCGTCAAACATCTCGATCCGATCTTCAAAGTGCTCGCACCCGGCATCGGCAGCACAGCGCGCACGCCGGGAAGGCCGTCCGGCAAGGGCACCGCCGAAGAGGGCTACCTGTATTGCGGACCCAACGGCGCCGGCCATTTCGTCAAGATGGTGCACAACGGGATCGAATACGGTTTGATGGCTTCGTACGCCGAGGGATTTGGCGTTTTGCACATGGCCGACATCGGCAAGAAGAAGCAGGCGGCAGACGCCGAGACGACGCCGCTGCGCGATCCGCAATATTATCAATACGATTTCGATCTTGCCGAGATCGCGGAGGTCTGGCGCCGTGGCAGCGTCGTTGCGTCATGGCTGCTCGATCTTACCGCGCAAGCGCTCATCAAGGATCAGGATCTCACCCAATTCGAGGGACGCGTTTCTGATTCGGGCGAGGGCCGCTGGACCATCAAAGCCGCGATCGATGAGGCCGTGCCCGCGCCGGTGCTCACGAGCGCACTGTATCAGCGCTTCGACTCGCGCGGCAACGCCGAATTCGAGGATAAGCTGCTCTCTGCGATGCGTTTTGAATTCGGGGGGCACGTCGAAACCAAGGCCGACGGAGCAGCTACCACCGCGAAGAAATGAAATGAAGGCGCCGGGCGGCGCCTGCGTGAATCCGCCCGTCCTCCATGCAGCGTTCGGGCAGGGCGGGTCCCATTGCGCTGGCGGTGTTCCTTTTGGCGGGCTGTGGCGGACAAAGCGGACTGCCGCCGGCGCAGCCTGTCCCCGTAAAGGTTGCCGTCGTCGAGCGCAAGACCGTGCCGGTGATGGTTCAGTACGTCGCGCACGTGCAAGCCGTGCAGGAGATCGCACTCGTGCCGCGCGTCGAAGGCACGCTTGAGAAGGTCTCTTTCAAAGACGGCTCGCTGGTGCATCAAGGCCAGCTGCTCATGCAGATCCAGCAAGAGCAATACCTGGCGCAGGTCGAGGCCGCGCAAGGCCAGCTCGATAAAGCGCAGGCCGATCTTGCACGCGCGCGCAGCAACGTACAGGACCAGGTCGCCAAGGCCAAGCTCGCGCAAGCGATCGCGTCGCTGCATTACGCGCTTGACGAGCTGGATAGGGTCAAGCCGCTCGTCGCCAAGCACGCCATCTCGATCAAGCAGTACGATCAATCGAAGACGCAGGTGGAGATCGCTGCGGCCAACGTGTACGCCGCACGCGCGAATCTCGCTGACACCGAACTGAATCAGCAGACGAGCATCCTGACATCTCAGGGGTCTGTCGCCGAAGCCCAAGCGCAGCTCACCAACGCGAAGCTGCAGCTCAGCTACACGACGATCTATGCGCCGGTCACCGGCATCATCAGTTTTGTCGACGTCGATCAAGGCAACTATGTGAGCCCGGCCAAGACGCCGACGCTGGCGACGCTCTCGACGATCGATCCCATCAAGTGCGTCTTCCAGCTCAGCGAGACCGACTATCTGCGAGTCGCCAAGCGGCTGCTGCAGATGCGCAACGAACCGCGTACGGCGTCCCTTAATCTGTACTTGTCGGACGGTTCGCGCTATCCGTTCGCCGGCACGCCTGAGAGCATCAACCGCGCGGTCGACCAACAGACCGGCACCATCAGCATCGAATCGACCTTCCCCAATCCACAAGCATTACTGCGCCCCGGCCAGTTCGGCAGAGTGGAGTTCCCAATCGCGCTGGCCGCCAACGCGCTGCTCGTGCCGCGCGACGCGGTACAGACGCTGCAAGGCACGTCGATCGTGTACGTCGTCGGCCCCGGCGATAAGCTGCAGTTGCGCAGCGTCGCCGTCGGCAGCTCGTATGGCGACGACGTCATTATCCAAAGCGGCGTGAAGGCCGGAGAAACCGTGGTCGTCGAGGGCGGCAACCGCGTGCAAGCCGGCGCCGTGGTGAAGCCGCAGCCGGTCGGCAAAGGCTCGAGCTCGTGATCTCGCGCTTTTTCATCGAGCGCCCGGTTTTCGCGATCGTCATCTCGATCGTCATCTGCCTGGCCGGCATCATCTCGATCGTGATTCTGCCGGTCGCCCAGTTCCCGCAGATCACTCCGCCCACTGTGCAGGTCAGCACGACGTACACCGGCGCGAACGCCGCGGTCGTCGAGCAGGCCGTCGCCAACAACATCGAACCGCGCGTCAACGGCGCGCAGAACTTGATGTACCTCAACTCGTTCTCCACCTCCAACGGCTCGTACACGCTGACGGCGACCTTCAACGTCGGCTCGGACATCAATGAGGATGCGAACCTCGTCCAAAACCGCGTCCAGACCGCGCAAAGCCAGCTTCCGTCGGCGGTCAACACGTACGGCGTCAGCATCACGCAGCAGTCGCCGGCGATCCTGATGATCGTGACGCTGCATTCGCCCGACAGCACCTACGATGCGCTCTGGCTTTCGAACTACGCGACCATCAACATCATCAACAACATCAACCGCGTGCCGGGTGTCGGCAACACCACGCTGATGGGCTCGGGCAACTACGCGATGCGCGTGTGGGTGCGTCCGGATTCGCTGGCGGGGCTCGGACTGCAGGCCAGCGACGTCATCAACGCGCTGTCCGAACAGAACACGCTCGCGCCGGCAGGTCAGCTGGGAATGCAGCCGGCACCATCCGGCGTCGGCTTCCAGACGCCGGTGAACGTGCAAGGACTGCTCGATTCGACGCAGCAGTTCGACGACGTCGTGCTGCGCACGCTGTCGAATGGGGCGATCGTGCGCTTGCGCGACGTCGGCCGAGCCGAACTCGCGGCGCAGAACTATGTGCTGTTCAGCGCACTCAACAATGCGCCGGCCGCGAACATCTTGATCTATCAGGCGCCGACCGCAAATGCGATTCAGACCGCACAAGCGGTGCGCAAGAAGATGGCCGACCTCGCGCGCGCATTCCCTGCCGGACTGACCTACGACGTCACGCTCGACACGACGGATTTCGTGCACGCGTCGATCGCCGACGTGCTCAAGACACTGGCGATCGCATTCGTGCTGGTGTTCTTAGTCGTCTTGCTTTTCTTGGGCGACGTACGCTCGACGCTTATCCCGATGCTGGCCGTGCCGGTCGCATTGATCGGCACCTTTGCAGCGTTCGTGCCGCTTGGTTTTTCGATCAACACGCTGTCGCTGTTCGGCATCGTGCTCGCGATCGGCATCGTCGTCGATGACGCCATCGTCGTCGTCGAAGCGACGCAAGTGCACATCGAAGCCGGCATGCCGCCCAAACAGGCGGCCATCACCGCGATGGAAGAGGTGCAGGCGCCGGTCATCGCCGTCGCGTTGGTGCTGACGGCGGTCTTCGTGCCTGCGGCGTTCCTGCCGGGTATCACCGGCCGGCTCTACCAGCAGTTCGCGCTGACGATTTCGTTTTCAGTGCTCCTGTCCGCCATCGTCGCCTTGACGTTGACGCCGGCGTTGTGCGCGATGCTTTTGCGCCCGCGCGCTACCAGCCAAAACGGCTTCGAGCGCTTCATCCGCTGGTTCAACACGCGCTTTCAATCCATGCGCGACGGCTATATGGGCGTGCTCAACCTGTGCATCCGCCGCACCGCGCTCATGCTCGCGGCGCTTGCCGTCATCACCGCCTGCGCGGGGCTGCTGCTCAAGATCCTGCCAGGCAGCTTCGTGCCGCTCGAGGATCAGGGGTACTTCTTCATGTCGGCGGTGTTGCCTAACGGCGCGTCGTTGCAACGCACGCAAGCGATCGCCTCCCAGCTTGTGGACGACATCAAGACCATTCCGGGTGTGAAGGACGTCGTCACCTTGGGCGGCTTCAACGTGCTCAACAGCCAGATCCAATCCAACGTCGCGGGCATCGCGGTAACGCTGCAGCCATGGGACGATCGCAAGAGCTCCAAAGAAAGTCTGCGCACCATCTTGCTCGCCGCCTACGAACGCGCGCTCGATCATCCGGAGGCAAAGGTCTTACCGATCCCGCCGCCGCCGATCAACGGGCTTGGCAATTCAGGCGGCTTCCAGTTCATGCTCGAAGACCGCACGGGCCACACGCAACAAGAACTCGCGAAGGTGGCAGCCTCGGTCTTGGACGCCGCGTCGCAGCGGCGCGAGCTGAGCGGCCTTAGCTCGAGCTTTTCCGTCGACTATCCGCAGATCGATCTTTCGATCGACCGCGACAAAGTGCGCGACCTGGGCATTCAGCTGGGCGACGTCTATAAGACGTTGCAGACGGAGCTTGGCGGCTACATCGTCAACAACGTGATTCTGTTCAACAACAGCTGGAAGCTGATCGTGCAGGCGGAGCCCCAGTATCGGCTGACGTCCCAGGACATAGGCCAACTTCAGGTGCGCAATCGCGACGGCAAAATGGTGCCGATCGGCACGTTTGCGACCCCGGCACTGACGAATGGCGCGAATCTTATCCAGCGCTACAACGTCTATCGCGCGGCTGAGATCGATGGCCAATCCGCGCCGGGTTACAGTTCGGGGCAGGCGATCGCGGCGATGCAAGAAGTCGCCAAGACGGCCGTGCCCGACGGCTACGGGTATGAGTGGACCGGCACCGCGTACCAACAGCAGCTTGCCGGCAGCACGCAAGCGATCAGCTTCGTGCTCTCGATCGTCTTCGTGTTCTTGTTCTTGGCCGCGTTATATGAGAGCTGGGCGATCCCGTTCGGCGTGATTCTCGGCGTGCCGCTCGGCGTGTTCGGCGCGTTCTTCGGCGCATTTTTGTGGCGCTTGCCAAACGACGTCTACGTGCAGATCGGTCTGATCATGCTCATCGGACTCGCCGCCAAGAACGCCATCCTCATCATCGAGTTCGCCAAAGACAAGCATGCAAAGGGCATGCCCGTGCTCGATGCCGCGCTCGAAGGCGCAAGGCTGCGCTTCCGGCCGATCCTTATGACCTCGTTCGCGTTTATCTTCGGCGTGATTCCGCTGATGTTCGCCAGCGGTGCCGGCGCCGCGTCACGCCATTCGTTGGGCACCGCGGTGTTCTTCGGCATGCTGTTCGCGACGTCGCTCGGGGTGTTCTTCATCCCGGCGTTGTACAACGCGATCGAAGGCTTCGTCGAGCGGCGCCGCCCGGCGAAGGCGGCCGAAGCCGGCGCAGCATCCGCGGAGGAAGCGACCTCGTGAAGCTCCTCGCGTTATGCTTGCTCGTGATGCAGCTTGTCGGCAACTGCGCGCCGCAGTACGAACGCCCGAATACCGAAATCCCGCCCGCGTACCGCGACGAAGGCGCGGCGACCAACGTGCCGTCGATGGGCGACCTCGGGTGGTGGCAGATCTATGACGACCCGAACTTGCGGCAGCTCATCCGCATCGCAATCGCGCAGAACACCGACGTAGCGATCGCCGAACAGCGTATCCAGCAAGCGCAGGCGGAGCTGACGATCGTCGGCTCGCAGCGCTACCCCAACATCAACGCGGTGCTCAGCGCGCCCTACACCAAGTACAACAGCGCGACGTTGCCCGCATTCACGTCGCGCGAGACGTTCACGCCGGTCGGGCTCATGACGCTGTCGTACGAGTTCGATCTGTTCGGCAAGATCGCGAACGAGACCAAGGCGGCGCAAGCGGCGACGCTGGCGACCGAATACGCCAAGCAGACGGTGATGACGACGCTCGTCGGTTCGGTCGCAAGCCTGTATTTCCAGATCCTCGAACTCGATGACGAGCTGGTGATCACGCGCGAAACGCTGACCGCGCGTAAGCAAAGCTTGGATCTTCAGCTCGCGCGCCTTGAAGCCGGCATCGGCACAGAACAAGAGGTACTGCAAGCGACGCAACTCGTCGCTGAAGCACAGGGCGCCATCCCCGAGCTCGAGAGCGCGAGCACGCAAGCAGAGAATGCGCTGAGCATCCTGCTCGGCGGCTATCCGAATGCGATTCCGCGCGGTTTTCCACTCAACAGACAGATCGCGATGCCCGCGGTGCCGGATGCGGGGCTGCCGGCAAGTCTGTTGGAACACCGGCCGGACATCCGCTCGGCAGAAGAGCAGCTGATCGCCTCCAATGCGCAGATCGGCGTGGCGCGCGCCTTGCTGTTCCCGCAGATCTCGATCACGGGATCGGCCGGCGCCGGCTCGGAGCAGGCGAACGGTTTTTGGCTGCCCGTCAACCTCGTGTCCATAACGCCCCAGCTCATCCAGCAGATATTCAACGCCGGCGCGGCGCGCGCGAACGTCTCCCAATCAGAAGCCGCAAAGGAGGCGGCCGTGCTTCAGTACGTCGAGTCGGTCCATAACGGGTATGGCGACGTGTCCAACGCGCTCGTCGCGTACAAAGACGATCGCAAGTACGCGATCGATCAGGCCGTCAACGCCGCAGCGGCCGTGCAGTCGCTCGATCTAGCGAACGCGCGATTTGATGCAGGCATCACGTCGTTTCTTGAGGTGCTCGACAGCGAAACGCGCTCGTATTCGGCGCAGATCTCCGCGTCGCAAGCCGAACTGAAAACTCGGCTCGACCTCGTGCAGCTCTACAAGGCGCTCGGCGGCGGCTGGCAGCCCGAGCCCGTTAGCGCGACAGCCCATCAAACAAGATGATGGAAGAGCATGCGCTTACGGGAGAACTGTGGGCAAGTTCGGACCTGAGCACACGGCAAGGCTGCTCGCCTTAGGCGAACGGCGCTTTTAGTGTGTAGCGTAAAGCTGAAGCGCTAACAGCCATGTGGTAGGAGGCCCGTATGATTCAGGCATTGGGGTCGCTGGCTCAGAGTCGCCCAGCGCAAGGCGCCATTGATGCACCGCATCGGATCGCCTTCCTTGGCCGTAGAGAGCCATCCCCAGAAAGAAGTCAGCGTCTGGAAAACTGCTCTGGCCAATATATTTTGCAGAAAGGCCCAGAGCGCTCCGGAAGTCTAGTTCGGCGGTCTTGAAATCTCCGCGCTTCCCGGCGACAATTCCGTCGTCGAAGGGTTTATCGGCTCCGATCTCGGCCCATGCCGGGAATACACCTCCATCGAACCGTTGGAATGCTTGGCTCACCTTTCCAGCGTTTATCAACGACACAACGTCAGATGCGTAATCCGGGATATAGCAGTGGCCCCTGTAGTAGTCGTACGCTGCCTCCCAAGTCTTGTCCGCAGCTTCTTCATGGCCAGCTTGGGCTTGCGTCTTCCCCTGCTCCATGTAGGCGTACATCGTCCTGGGTGCATAGCCGGTCTTCGCATAGGAGCTTGAACAATGCGTGGCGCCCTCGAGTCCAAAAGGAATGCCAAGGAGGGTTATCAACGCCAACCATTTTAGTGCTCGGCTATTGGGGCGCATTGATGCCAGAAACCCACTCATCGCCCGTTCTATCGTGGTTGTTGTCCCACTTAGCTTTATGGCGGTGGGCTCGGGCGCACGAGATAGATCCCAAGCGACGGCGTGTAGTTCAATGAGGGCGGGCGGGCGAAGTCGAGTTTCTTCGCTTTGATATCGTCGGGCGTGCCGGTCGAGATGTGCCCGCAGTACAGCACAGCAGGAAAGCGGGAGATGTCCGCGAGTTGCAGCTCGGACCAGTATCCGCCGGCCACCTTGTGAGTCGTGACCGTCCACCCAGCGGGAGCGGTCGCCGGCGGATTCGATGGATCGAAGTTCGCGAAATACGACTGCAATGCGCCAAGCAGCGAAACGGCGGTTGGCTTGACTTCGTCAGTGCACTGGCTGCCGGACGTCAAGGCGAAGGGTTCCGTCGGCGGCGTCGCAGGCAGCTTGTAGAGCCTGAATTGTTCTTGGCCGGCTACTTGCGGCTGGCGGACGAGGTAGAGGCCGGCCTCGGGTGCGTACGCGAGCGGAAAACGGTTAAAGGCGCTCGCCGGCGGGATATACAGATTGAGCTGTTTGGCGTTGTCGGCTGTGCCGACGTGCAGCGGCGCACACGAGATAAAGCCGCGAATCGATCCAGGCTTCGTCTGTGTGAATACGAGCGCGTACGACGCGTCCGTCTTATGATAGGCGACGTCAACGCCGTCGATCGCCGGCGTGCTTGCCGGGGCAACGGCGGGATATCCAGCGCTCGTCTTGGTCGCTTCGACCGCCGCGACGTAGGCTTTGATCTGGTCCAGCAGCGGCCTCGCGATTTTTTGATTGTCGGCAGTGCATGACTGGCGCGTCGTGTCAGGATCGAGGGC
>JAFAKE010000094.1 GCA_019235715.1 Vulcanimicrobiota bacterium | reverse complement strand
GACGACCTGGGCAACCTGCGTCTCTCCAAGGGCGACGCGGACGGCGCGGTCGTGCTGTTCGATCGGGGTCTGCGGTACGCGCCGCACTCGCGGCTGCTGCGGGAAGATCGGGGCCGCGCGCTGTTGGACAGCGATCCTGCGATGGCTCTCCAGGACTTCAAAGCGGCCGCCTGCGGGGCGGCGTGCACCGCGGAGATGGGAGATGCCGAAGTGCGCTTGGGTGACCCGGCTTCGGCCGTCGCCGACTACCTGCAGGCGAATGCTGCGGTTCGTCTTGCCGCGATGGAAGACAGCATCGCTGCGACCGGCAGATACGACGATGCGATCGCGCTTGAGACCGCGCTGGCGCAGCGCTTGGCCGGCGATGTCCTGTTGCGCGCGGATCTTGCCGCAGCCTATGCGAAGATCGGGCGCTTGAGCGCCGAGGCGGGCGCAGCGCTGCCACAGCGCGCCGATGAGTATCACCGGCGCGCGATCGCATCGTTCAAGCGCGCGACCGATATCGCGCCGTTCAACGAAGGCTATCTCTTGTCGTACGCGACGGCGCAAAAGGAATGGGGCGACAAGGATGCGGCGCGCGCCGCGTTCGAGCACGTGCTCGCGCTGCATCCGCATCAAGCCGATGCCGAGGCGGCACTCGCACAGCTTGACGGCCCCTCGGTTCCGACACCCACGCATTCATAGGCATGCGAGTCGCTCTCGAGACGCAGTTCGCGCGCGGTACGCCGACCGGCTTGGGCGTGTATGCCAGCGGGCTCGCTGCGGCGCTGCGCGCGCGCGGCGACGTCGAGGTCGTCGAGCTGCGCGATGACAGCTTCGATCTATGGCGTTTCGATCGCCGCCTGTACTGGGATCAGCTGCGCGTGCGCCGTCTCGCGCGCGCGGCGCATGCAGACGTCATCCACTTCACCGGAGGGACACTGCCCTGGCATCCGCCGCACCCCTGCGTCGTGACGATGCACGACTTGACGTGGCTGCGCGCAGCCAATCGCGGACGCGCGTACGTGCGCTGGTATTTCGGCAGCGTGCAGCGGCGGCTCGCGCGCAGCGCGGACGCGATCGTCGCCGACACCGAGGCGGCGAAAGCTGATATCGCACAGGGACTGCATGTAGACGAGCGCCGCATCGACGTCGCCGGAGCGGGCGTCGATCCGAATTTTTTTGCGCTCGAGCGCCGACCGGAGCCGGGTCTCGTCCTCGCTGTCGGCACGATCGAGGAGCGCAAAGATCTGCTCACCGCAGTGCGGACGATCGCGCTCGTGCCGGGCACGCGACTGATCAGCGCGGGGCCGTACACGCCCTACGTCGTGGACGTGCGCCGCGCGATCGATCGTCTCGGTCTGGGCGAACGAGTGCAGTTGCTCGGCTACGTCACGGATCAGCGATTGCTGGAACTGTATGCGCGTGCGGCGGTGCTGATATTTCCTTCGCGCTACGAAGGCTTCGGCTTACCGCCGCTGCAAGCGCTCGCGGCCGGGCTGCCGGTGATCGCTTCAGACATCCCCGTTTTGCGCGAAGTGCTCGCTGACGCCGCGTTCTTCGCGCCGCCCGGCGACGAGATCGCATTCGCGCAAGCGCTACGCTTCACGCTTACCGACAGCGATCGCGTGCAGCAAGCGGCCGCGCGGGGACGTCTGCGCGCGCGCGCGCACAGCTGGCAGGCGGTCGCGGCGCGCATGGTGGCCATCTATAGCGCACTCGTGAAAAATATCGCGCCGGACCTTTAATGTAGCGAGGGCGAGAGATTCCAGCCCGCGCCCGCGGGCGGATCGGAGGCGAACAGCAGGTTGACGGGATAGGATGAGCCGCCCTCGGGCATCGTCACCACGCTGACGTGCGTGAAGCCGCCCGCCGGCACGGTGAAGCGCCGCACGAGCGCCGGCTTGCCTGGACTTACCGGATGGAGCTGCACGAGGTCACCGTTGATCAGCAGCGTGCCGGTCGCGCGGCCGCCGCGCGGGTCGAACCACAACCCGACGTCGCTCGCCGTAGGCCGCGGGTTAAGGAGATTGACGTCCGCGCTCTGCTTGACGGCGTAGTCGCCGCCGAGCACTTCGCCCTGGACGAGATTAGGCAGCGGCAGCTTGCCGATCGCCACGGCCGTCGGCGGGTCACCGACCGTATACGACTCGTCATAGAAAAACTCCGGAATCTCGTAGATGCCGCGCGCGTGGCGCACGGAGCTCGAGAGCAACGTATCCGAGATCGGATCGGTCGGCGGCGCGTCGGCCGCCTGCACGACGACCGCCACGCGTAGACTTGGACCGCTGATCACGCGCATCTGCATGAGCCCGGCGACGAGGTTGCTGGCGGGCAGCATTTGGTCGATGACGTTGATCGTCGCCTGCGGCGGAACTTCGAACACCTCGCCTTCGCCCGCCGCTTCGTGCTGCAAGAAGCGCAGCGTCGATGAATGTCCGACTCCCAAGATGTCGGTGTACGGCCCGGCGATGCCGGAGATCATCTCCAGCAGGCTCGACTGATCGCCGGCGTTTTGCACCTTGACGAGCACGCGGCGCAGCGGCGCCGCCGGCGGCGCATAGTGGTAGTACAGCAGGCGCGCGGGGTTGTCGAAGCTGACGTCGCTGTAGAAGAGCGTGCCGTTTTCGGTGATCGTCTCGGGGAAATCGGAGACGAGCAGCACGCGCGGCGCAAGCTGCGGCTGCGCGAGGTTCGTCACGCGCACCGTCACCGTCGCGCGATACGTGAAGTAGTTGTCGCCGCTGACCTCGACCGGCACGTGGACGGTCATCGCGTCATCGGGGTCGAGCGTGTGCGAATCGTCTGCCGAGCCGGTCGTGATGCGCGCACCCGGCTGAGCGTAGGTGACGCGCGTCGCCGCTACTTGCGCCATCTCGGAGACGAACTGCGACGTCGCCGGATGACCGGTGATGTTGATCGACGCGGATGAATCCGAATGGCCCGCATAGATCAGCACCGCGACGCTGAGCGTCGCGCTTTGGCCCTGCTGGCTTTGGATCGTCACCTGCGTCGCGCCGGTGTGCAGCCCAAGCAGGTCGATCGTGCGGTCGACCGGGTTGAACACCGCGCGCACGACGTTGGGATCGAAGCCTGAGAGCATGACGATGCCGCTTGGCGGCGAGAGCAAGCGCGCCGTCGCGCCATGACCGAGCAGGACGCGCACGCTCGCCGGATTGACGCTGACCGGCGCCGGCGGCGGCGGCTCGGTCGACATGTAGGTGCCCGCAGGGGCCGGACTGCAATCGACGGCGCCCGACGGACAGGGACTTGGTGGATAGACCGGTGCAGGCCCCGCGCTCGTCGGAGTCGGTGCCGGCAGCGGAACGCCGCTGCCCAGCGCGCTGGGCGTTGTCTGCGGCACGGGCATCGGTGTGGACGTCGGCGCGGCCGCGCCGCGCGCGCGCTCCAGATGCACGCCCGCGAGTGCCAGCACAACTGCGAACGCGCCGCCGAGTATGGCGGCGCGTATCGTCAGCGCGGGGTGTGCCCGCGGCACTACGCGATCTGTTGTCGGGCTACGGCCGAAGCGAGCAGCGTCTTATACCCGTGCGCGGGGAAGAGCACCGTCACGAGATCGCGCTCTGCGCGTTCGACCGTGCCCTCGCCGAACTTGGGATGGCGTACGATGTCGCCGATGCGGAACTCGGCGGCGGCGCGCGGGCCTTCGAAGATCTCGACCGTGCCGCCCTTGGCCAGCTGCGCGCGGCAGTTGTCGCACGCGCCGCAATTGGGCAGCTCGTAGTCTTCCCCGAAGTAGTTCAGGATGAACTTGCGCCGGCAGCTGCGCGTCTCGCAATACTGCAGGATCATCTGCAGTTTGCTCTGGTCGTACGAGCGCTTCGTCTCGTAGCTGGCCAGGTTGAGCGCGAGTCCCTTGCTCTGCTTGAACAGCGGTGCCAACCCATACGTCGACTTGGTCACGTTTTGGATAAAGTTGCCCTTCTTGAGCAGAGCGAGAATCACTTTCAATTTCGTCAACGGCAGCTGCGAGATCTTACGGAGATCCGAAACCGATACGCCGTTGTCTTGGCCCTCGAAGTACTGCAAGGTGCCGAAGACCTTCTGCACCTCCTCGACGTCCGGGTACTTGCCGGTGAGGAAATAGTTCTGCACCCGCGTGTCGCTCTGGCGATAGAGCAGCAGGCAGGTCGACTCTAAGCCGTCGCGCCCGGCGCGGCCGGCCTCTTGCGTGTACGCCTCGACGCTGCCCGGCAGATCGTAATGGATGACGAAGCGGATGTTCGGCTTGTCGATGCCCAGTCCGAACGCATTGGTGGCGACGACGATCTTGACGTCCTCGTTCATGAAGCGGTCGTGCACGCGTTCGCGCTCGGCCTTCTGGAGCTTGCTATGGTAGACGTCAGCCTCGATGCCCAGTTCGGTGCGGCAGTACTCGGCGACCGCGTACGTGTTCTTGATCGTCGCGGTGTAGATGATGCCCAGCGCGTCTTTGAGCGGCCCGGTGAACTTGGCCCGCAGCACGCGCAGCTTTTCGGTTTCGGTCGCGGTGCGCGCCACTTCGTAGACGAGATTCGGCCGGTCGAATCCGCGCACGATCGGCTTGGCGTGCGGGATGCCGAGCTGCGTGACGATATCCTCGCGCACCGCAGGCGTCGCCGTGGCGGTCAACGCGAGCACCGTCGGCTTGCCCAGCGCGGCGATCACGCGGCCAAGATTGAGATAAGCAGGGCGGAAATCGTGGCCCCACTGCGAGATGCAGTGCGCCTCGTCGACGACGAACAGCGGCACGTGCAGGCGCTTGATGACGTCGACGAAGCTCTCGTCCTCAAGCCGCTCGGGCGTGACGTAGATAAGCTTGAGATTGCCGCGCGCGACGCGCTCGAGATAGGAGACTTCTTCTTCGTCCGAGAGCGTGCTGTTGAGCGCGATCGTGCTCGAGATGCCGGCTTCGGCCAGCATGTCGATCTGGTCTTTCATCAGCGCGATGAGGGGCGACACGACGATCGTCGTGCCCGGCAGCATGAGCGCGGGCAATTGGTAGCACAGCGACTTTCCGGCGCCGGTCGCTAAAATGGCAAGCGTATCCCGGCCGTCCAGGACGCGCCGGATGACTTCTTCTTGACCGGGTTGGAAGCGCTCGTAGCCGAAGTGCGTGCGCAGCGCTTCGTTGAGGTCGAGATCGACCTTCATGTGCCTGTAGTCCCGCGCTGGTGGCGCGGGCTCTCCTTTTTTGACGTCGCCGTGACCGGGATGACGAACACCGGTCCTTCGATAGCGTTCGAGGGTCCGGGGTGCGGCTGATTGGCCGCCTCCATTATATACCCTAGTACTAGGTGCTAAAACTCAAGGTTTCGAGCCGTATCGGCGGCGGGACGTCCCGTGTGCGCTCGTGAACCGCGCAAGGCCCCGCGTCATACAACAGAGGGTGGTCACCTTTACGATAGCACGCCTGTCAAGAGAATAAGCTGGGAAACGGTGGACGCAGACCTGGTACAGCGCCTGTCGGCGGACGACGCCACGGCGCTCGAAGAGGCATACCGGCACTACGCGCCGCGCTGCAAAGGCGTCGCATACCGCCTGTTGCGTGACGACGTCCGGTCGGAGGACGCAGTGCAAGAAGCGTTCTTCGCGCTGTGGCGCCATCGCCATGGCCTGGTCGTTCGGACAGGCGGCATCTCGCCGTGGTTGTACACGGTGACGCGCAATGCGGCGCTGGGGATCATGCGCGCCGAAGCTCGACGTGCGGCACGCGAGGAACGCGCGCAAGAACCCGATGGCGTCGGCAGAGACCCGGCGGATGAAGTCGCGGCGCGCGCTGCGGCCGGCGCGGTGCGCACGGCACTCGAAGGATTGCCGGACGAACAGCGCACGGTCATCTCGCAGGCCTATTTCGGCGCGCTCACGCTAGCACAGATCGCGCAGCGCACCGGAGCGCCGCTCGGCACGGTCAAGCGCCGCGCGCAGCTTGGGCTGGCCAAGTTGGCGCGCGCACTGCGTCCTTCGATCGAACAGGCATAGGGCGATATCGATGAATGACATGAACGATCATCCATACGAAGACATCAGCGCCTTTGCGCTGGGCAGCCTCGACGACCAGGCGCAGCGCCGCGTGCTCGACCATGCAGATTCGTGTCCGTCGTGCGCCGTGCTGATGGCCGAGTCGATGTCGGGCATCGGCGCGCTCGCGCAGACTGAAGAGCCGCGCGCGATGACCGGTTCGCTGGGCGCCTCCAAGGTCACGCAGCTGCCACAGCGCCCGCGCTTGCTCGCACCGCTGCTTTCGGTTGCCGCGCTCGCGGCAAGCATCGCGTTGTTGCTGTGGAGCTATACCATGTCGAGCCAAACGCCGACGGTGCCGATCGGCGCGCTCGTGCACAGCCACTTCGTGCATCACCAGCTAGTCGGAAGCAATGGCGCTGCTAAATTCTTGCAGGCGGCAGACGGGCGATGGATCTACGTGCTCGCCGATGGTCTCGCGCCACGCGCCCGCTACGCAGTATTTGCGACCCGGGCTGGTGAGAGCGGCGAGATCGGTACGTTCACGACAGACTCTCAAGGGCGCGCAGCGCAGTTCTACGCGACCGAGGCAACAGTGCACGGGGTCGCGATTGTGCCTAGCGGTGAAGCGCCGACCGACGCCAACGCACTGCATTGGCCCTGATCGTCGCTAACCGGCGCGCATCTTAGACGGGGTGATCGTCCTTCAACCAGACATCCTCGAGCGGCGCGAGCGCGGCTCCCTTCGGCACTGAGCCGTTGGGATGCGCCTCGTTGAAGCGCTGGGCGATCGCAGCCAAGTATTGGAAATTTTCGCACAACATCGGCCCGCTCGTCCGCCGCATGATCGCGATCGCCGGAGCCAGGCGCCGCCAGCTGCCGACGATGATCGCAGACCAGAAATCGAAGATGACGTTCGGGTCTGCTAGACCGTGTTTGGCATAGATGCCCATGCCCTCGAAGAAGTTCGTCAATTCGACGACATCCTGCGCGAATGAATCGGTGGTTGTATCCTTCTCCAGCTCCGCGCGAAACGCGGGATCGCGCAGACGCTCGTCAAGACCATCGGTGACGCGCCGGCGCTTTGCGCGAAACTCGGGGTCGTCCCATATCTCTTCGAGCTTCGAAAGCGCTGTGATCTGATTGCTGCTGCGCATGTGGCGCAGCTGGATCATGGCGGCGATCGCGGTGGCGGCAATGACCAAGAGCGTCCCGACCGAAGCGGCCAGGCTCCAGACTTCCATAGACATCGTCGCGACGTTTCTGCAATCGCGCGCGACACCTTTGCCTGATTCGACGCCACTGCGGTCTAGGAATGAGACGAGAAGCGAACGAAAACGCACGACGTGCCCGACACCGCTTCATCAGCAGCGCTGACTCTCTATCGCAAACACCGTCCCGCAGCATTCGACGAACTTGTTGGCCAGCCGCACGTCGTCCAAGGCTTGAGCGCGGCCGTCAAGTCGGGCCGTGTCGCGCACGCGTATCTGTTCTCGGGCCCGCGCGGCACCGGCAAGACCTCGGCAGCGCGCATCCTTGCCAAGTGCCTCAACTGCATGACCAACGGTCCGCGCCCAGACCCGTGCGGCATCTGCGAAGCGTGCACGTCGATCGCCGCCGGCACCGCGTTTGACGTCGTCGAGATCGACGCGGCGAGCAATCGCGGCATCAACGAGATCCGCGAGCTGCGCGAGCGCGTCCAGTTCGCTCCCTCGCAGTTCCGCAAGAAAGTCTACATCATCGACGAGGTCCACATGCTGACCTCGGAGGCGTTCAACGCGTTGCTCAAGACGCTCGAGGAACCGCCCGAGTACGTGGTCTTCGTGCTGGCGACGACCGAGCTGCACCGCGTGCCCGCCACGATCTTGTCGCGCTGCCAGCGCTACGAATTCCGGCGCATGACCGCGCCGATCATCGCCAAGCGCGTGCAAGAAGTCGCCAAGCGCGAGAAGATCCCGATCGATGAGGCCGCTTCTGTCCGCATCTCGCACCTCGCTGACGGTGCCTTGCGCGATGCGCTCGTCATGCTCGAGCAAGCGCGCGGGTTTGCGGCGGGCAAGGCCATCGATGACGGCGTGCTCGATGCAGCCTTCGGCCGCTCGCACCGCGACGTGATCGACAAGCTTATCGATGCGATCGTCGCCGCCGATCCAGGCGCGGCCCTGCAGACAGTCGCTGACGCGAACGCGCAAGGCGTCGATCCGGCCTGGCTTTCCAAAGAGCTGCTGCGCTGGTTCCGTCTGGCGCTGCTCGCGCGCACAAGCCGCCCGGTACTGGCCGAAGAAGCGCCGCCCGACGAGGCGGAGAGCATTGCGCGGCGCGCCGAGCGTCTGGCGCGCGGGCGGATCATGACCGCGTTGCGAGTGCTGTCCGATGTGGTCGCGCAGCGTTGGTCGACGCAACCGCGTATCGACCTTGAGCTCGCACTCGCTCGCATCATCGTGCCTTCGGACGAGCTAACGCTGCAAAGTTTGTCCGACCGCCTGCGCGCCCTCGAGGAGCGTGGCGGCAATGGCCCGGCGCATCCAAGCCCGTCGAGCGGGTCTGGCGGTGCGCAGCCATCCGCGGCAAAGACAGCGGGCAAGTCAGCGCCTGCGGGCACCTCGCGCAGGCCCTCGGCTCGCGCCGAGCTTGAGGCAACCGCCCCTGAGATGTCCGCGTCACCAGCCACGCCGTCGATGGCGTTGCCGCTCACCCCGACACGTCTGGACGCCATGTGGCATCTCGTCATGACGGCCGTGCGCGAGCGTTCAAACCCGGTGTTCGCGTATCTCCAACACGCGGCGGTCGAAAACGCAGACGACGAAACGGTCACGTTGTCCGTCTCCAAACGTCACTTTCTGGAGAACTTGAGCGAGCCGTCGACCGCTGCGCTCATCGGCGAGGCGATTCAACGCGTGAGCGGCGTGCATCCGCGCGTCGCGTTTGTGCTCGGCGCTGCACGGCGAGTGGAAAGCGCAGCGCCGCAGCGCGGCGGTCTCGCGCTTGCCGAATCCGTGCTCGGATCGGATCTGCTCTGATGAATCCCAATCTGTTGCGCCAAGCGCGCCAGCTGCAAGCGCAGCTCCAAAAGATTCAAGAAGAACTCGGCAACGAAACCGTGACCGGAACAGCCGGATCTGGCGCCGTCACGGTGACGCTTGACGGCCACGGACAACTGCGCGCGGTGAAGATCGAGCCATCGGCGGTCGACCCGCAAGACATTGAGACGCTTGAGGACCTGATCGGCATCGCGTTCAAAGACGCGCAAAGCAAAGCGACCGAGCTGTCGCGCTCGCGCATGGGACCGCTCGCAGGCGGACTCGGCATTCCCGGCTTCTGAACCGCTAAAGCTTGGATCATCTCGCAGGCCCGCTCTCCGCGCTGATCGGTGAGCTGGAAAAACTACCGACGGTCGGACCGAAAACGGCCGCACGGCTTGCGTTCTATCTGCTGTCCGGCAGCCGCGAAGACGCACAAGCGCTTGCCGACGCGATCGTGGCCGTCAAGGACAAGATCCGTTTCTGCAAACGCTGCTTCAGCCTCACCGAAGGCGATGAATGTTCCATCTGCCTGGATGCGCGCCGCGACCCGACTCTTATTTGCGTGGTCGGTGAAGCCAAGGATGTCTACGCCGTCGAGCGCGCGATGGCGTTCAACGGCCGCTATCACGTCTTAGGCGGATTGATTTCGCCGATGGAGGGCATCGGCGTCGGACAGCTGCACGTCAAAGAACTGCTTGACCGGCTTGGGCCTGAGAACGTCAAGGAAGTGATCATCGCGACCAACCCTAACGCGGAAGGCGAGTCGACGGCGTTGTACTTGCACCGCCTGATCGAGCCGACAGGCGTCAAGGTCACGCGTCTCGCGTATGGATTGCCGATCGGCGGCGAGCTCGACTACGCGGATGAAACGACGCTCGCGCGCGCGCTCGAGGGCCGGCGCGCGCTGTAGTCCAGCGGGTCGCCTTAGCTATCTTTCTTGCGCATGCGCTCGATGAAATCGATCGCGACGTTGCGCGCGCGCTCCACGGCCTCGCGATAGAGCGCGCCGATCTTCTCCGGCGCCATCTTGTTGCCGGTCTCGTAGTAAAAGGATGCGGCTTGTCCGAGAACGAGCGTACCCGCATACGCGATGCCCGCCTTGATGACGGGGCCGGCGAATGGGATGAAGCCCGACGCTTCGCGCGCGAGCGCGCGCCAGCCGTAACCGCCGCCGATGACCGGCAAGAGCTCGGCGATGCGCGCGAACTCCGCTTTCTTGCCATACGCCGCCGCGATGCGCAGCAGCATGTTCACCTGCATCCCCGTGATGACGATCGTATCGCCGGCCGACGCGATACTGCCGAGCACGAGGCCCAGCACCGGCACGTGGTCGACCAGGGCCGACGCGCCTGCCACTTTGAGGCAGTTCAGCGCGCAATCGACCGTGATCTTCGCGGCGACGCTTGGGCGGAAGATCGGCAGACTTGAGGCTAATGAGATCTCGACGTCGCGGCAGGCGGCCACGATGTCGGGCAGCAGATACTTGCCCAATTCGGCGGCGTTGAGCGCGCTGACATGATAGTGCGCCGGCGTACCGGGCCCCGGGCGGTGCGAATGCGGTGACGTCGGCCGGCTTTCTTCGGGCGTTTCACCGAGCGGCGGCCGGTCGATGACGAAAACCGGCAGACTCGACGATTCGAAATGCGCGAGCGCGGCGTGCGGAACCGTCCCTGCCGCATCGCAAAAGAGGATGGCGCGGCTCGCGCTATCGGCGACCATCCAGCCGGGCGCTTGATCGAGCATCTGCAAGATCGTGCCGCGCGCGGTGCGGTCTGGGTCGATCACGTCGGCGAGCTCCTCAGCGCCTTGGCCTGCGAGCAGCAGGCGCACCGGGCGCGCCGCTTGCGCGTCGAGCACGCTCAAGTTGACGCGATCGCGGAAATGCGCGACCCACTGGGCGAGCTGTGTGCCGGGCCCTTCGTCGTTTGGAATCGCCGGAACGTCTGAAGCCATGATATCCTTTACCACACCGTACGGCAAAAGGTAGCGCGTGCCATCCTTACACGTAGCGCCGGCCATCCTAAAAACTAGGCATGGGGTACGGCGCTGTAGCCTTCGCAAGCAAGGGGCGCAGTTAATGAAGGATTATAGTGATCGTGTTCGAGTCTACTTCTGCGCCATTGCCCAACTTCTGAAATGCCATGATTCGGTACGTACCAGGTTGATTCAAACGGTAGCCCCAGGCCTCCAGATTTGTAAATTGGTCTTGGGTTTCACCCGGCACGACGAACGTTTGGCCAGGCCAGAGCGCGCCGGGTCGGCCTAGATACGACGATGCGACCTTGTGAACGGGCGCGACGTTTGGAGCAGCCACCGCGCCGCGTGCGTCGAGTACTCTTAGCGAAAACATATACCACGCATTGACAACGTTCTCTTGAATTCCGACATCTGAATTGTTTGCCAGTGTGATCTTGACCAGGATTGGCTGGCCTACCGATAAGTTTGAACCATTCGATTCGATGGAAGCGGTAAGGGCTTCAGGGCGCTCGTGCGCCCAAACCGTCGCGGGATATGATGACTCGTCTGCAAGTGCTGGCATGCAGCCCGCAGCGATCAACGACCACAACATCGCCAAAAAGTTAACGCGTTTCATACTTCAAGTGTTTGAACTTACCCGCGACGACGTGTCAGTCGAACGCGTCAAAGTCGTCCCAGAATCTCCGTCGACCCAAGCGCGCCATTGTCGAGCACCTAGGTGATCCAGGTAAAAGTTGGAACTGAATGTTGGGATCGGCGAAGGAGCAGCTGGCCGCATGATGCCTGGTAAGCGTTTCATGGGAACTCCACAGCTAAGCTAGCAGACGTAGAGAGTTGGTGCAAGGGCGCGCAAAAATGATAGCATCGCCTCGGCGCGTGCCACAAGCGCACGAGCGTTCGGCTTGACCAACCTTACGTCTCAGCTATTCGTTCCAGAGCCGAAAGCGATAGCTGTGGCCCTGAGTGTCAAAATGCAGCCGGCGGGCAGATCGCTCGTGCTCGCATCGACTAAGTTTCGCTCCAAGGGGAGAGCTTCGAGAGTGTGCTCACCCGGCTTAAGCTCGAAGTCGCATGAATCGGACTCCGCGAGGCTGTCGCAAAGCATTGCGCTGCTTCTGCCCTCGAAAGTGTCGCTGATCCGGTAGCTAAGGTTTGTATCGTTTTGCAGGTGCGCGCGAATCGCCGCGCGAGCTATCCAGAAACAAAGCGCCGACCTTTTTGAGGTCGGCGCTGTCTTTGCCGAAGCGACCCTTACTCGGTCGGTTTTTCGGCGTAGCCTTCGTAGATCAAGCCGAGCATCACCTCAAGCGATTCCGGCGCGTACTGTTTGGAGAGCGCCAGATCGATGAACGGCTTGTTCGCTGCGCGCTGCTCGTTGATGACGTTCGTGACCGGCACGCGCTCTTCTGCGGCCAGCCACGACGCGATCGCGACGTCGCCGCTCGACATGCCCAGCTGCTGCACGACGTTGTAATTGGGCGCGTCGATCGCGAAGCGCGCGTGGATCGCCTTCGAGAATTCGTCGTAACGGATCTGCGGATAGGTCGAGCCGAGCAGCGTCAGCTGCGCCGCCTCTTGCCGCGACTGCGCCGCGAAGTACATCGCGTGTGCTTTCTCGGCAGCGTCCGCCGCTGCGTCGAGCTGCGAAATCGCTGCGGCGGCGAGCGGCTTGAGCTCCGCGGCGGTGCTCGGCGCGATGTCGCCACCGAAGTCGGATTGCGCGCGCGATAGCTTCTTGAAGTACGCATCGAGCGCCGGCACGGTCTGCCAGCCGAGCGCGGTCGCGCCGCGGCTCGCCGACACCGCGGCCAGCGCGTCGTTCGAGGATTGATTGAGCTGCTGGTTCAGGCTCTGGTAGTACGGGAACGAGCGCAGCGCATCGCCGGTCGGTGTCGCCGCGTGCAGCGGCGCCTGCATCTCGTTGAGCGTGCTGAAGATGTCCTTCGAGAAATCCGACGCGTTGTCGGTGATGAACTCGCCCTTGGAAAGTATCAAATTGAGGTCTTTGGACATGTGCTCCAAGTCGAAGATGACGCTCTCCAAGCGCGATCCTGGCCGTACCTCGACCTGCGAGTAGTCGGGGATCTCGTATGAGAGGTTCTCAAGGCGCTGGTCGAACGCGTGCAGGTCAGCGCGCTCGAGCTTGACGCGCTCGTCGATCGCCTGGGCGTTGTTGTGGACGTTGATTTCGGTGGTGCCGAGGGCGGCGCGTAGCGGATCCAGGTTCTTCGTCGTGAAGCTCTTGGGCGGCGCGTTTTGCGCCAGCATCGCGAGCTCGTGCTGTGCCGCTTGCGATCCCGCCTGATTCTGCTGGTTCTGCGCGACCTGCGTCAATGCGTTTTGGCTTTGTTCCATGCTGCCGAGCGCGAGCTCGTCCTGGCCTTTGTTGAGCAGCGCCAGATCGTTGCTCGGGTCCGCTTTGAGAACATCGTTGAACTTGCCGAGCGAATAGGCGTAGCGACCTTCATCTTCGTCGTGGATCGCTTGGGCAAGGGTCTGCTGCGTGTCGGTCTTCGAAAGCTGCGGATAGCCCTCAAGGTGCGAGATGCGCGCGGGCGTCTCAGGGTGATCTTCGAAATATTTGGCGAGCAGGTCCGGCTCAGCGCCTTCCTCTTTGCCGAGCCGGTCCATGAACGAGATCATCGCGTTGGGATCGTAGCCGGCGCGCGTCATGAGCAAGAGGCCGTATTGATCGGCTTGCAGCTCGTCTTGGCGCGAGATCTTATAGAGCGCGGCGCTGCCCAGCAAGCCGCCGAAGCGGTACGCGAACACGGAGAAGACCGAGAGGATCCCGATGAGAATGTTGATCGCTTGCTCTTTGGCCGGCAGCGTCACCACGTGGCGGCGCTCGACGTGACCCATCTCGTGGCCCATGACCCCGGCCAGCTCGTCGTCTGAGTTGACGAAGTTCAGCAGGCCGAAGTTGACGTAGATGAAGCCGCCCGGCAGGGAGAACGCGTTGATGTCGTCGGTATCGATGACCTTGAACGTGTAGTCGATGTCCGGACGCGCGCGCTCGCGCTTGAGGTTGTCGGCGATGCCCTGGACCCAGTTGTTGAGCACCGGATCGTTGACGATCGCGTTCTCAGCGTCGATGTGCTTGACTTCGTCCTGGCCCATGCGGATCTCGGACTGCGTCGAGACGGCCGCGGCGGGCAAGGGCAGGCTGGTCAACGTCAAGACCACCAGCAACGTGGCGGCTATAGCGCGCTTCCAATTCTTCATGGGGCTGCTCCTGATCGGGGGATGGGCATAGTTTGCGACGGCGTCCGACTGCGCACCTTTGCCGAGTGCCAATGCGCGCTGCGAACCATCCACATTTCTTTCACAATCCGTTCACAGAACTGTCCACAAGGGAATCTGAACGACCCCAGCAATGTAGCCACAGGGCAGACTCGGGACGCGCACGGGAACGACTTCCGAGCGCCCGCTCCTCTCGTCGGGTGAGCCGGATTGCAGATAAAAGGTACCAAGTCGGGACTGCTATTGCATCTTCCCGACCGTCCTCTTTCCGTTGCGGTCGCGCAGTTGCGCGAGCGCTTGGCTGCTCAGCCCGGTTTCTATCAAGGAAGCCGCGCCGTGCTGCTATTGGGCTCGGAACCCGCTGAAAGCGCGGAGCTTGCCGCGGTCATCGCGACGCTGGAGCAGTTCGGCATCGTCGCCGACGGTGCGGTGTGCGACTCCGATGCCGTTGCGGCGCTCGCCAAGTCGGCCGGGCTCAAACTCGTCGGCGCCAGCATCGCGGCCTCGCCGCGCACGCGCGACGACCGGCTTGCGCCGCTCGAAGACGGCTCGACGTCGCGTGCCGAGCGGGCCGCGAAAAAAGCGCGCAACGGTCAGGTGCTCGCTCCCGGCGAGACGCTTTATCATAAAGGAACGATTCGCTCGGGGCAAAGCGTGTCGTCGCGCGGCAACATCGTCGTCATCGGCGACGTCAATGCCGGCGGCGAGTTGATCGCGGCAGGAGATATCCTCGTATGGGGCGCGTTGCGCGGCGTCGCGCACGCAGGTGCAGAAGGCGACGAACATGCAAAGGTCTTTGCGCTGCGCCTCGAACCGATGCAGCTGCGCATCGCGGCGAAAGTCGCGGTCGCACCTGACGAGCGGCGTAAGAAACCAGCCGCCGAAGTCGCGCGTCTGCGCGACGGCGGCATCGTGACAGAGCCTGCGACATAGGTTTTTAGAGGAGACGGATTGCCAGGAACGGTCTACGTGGTCACGTCAGGCAAAGGCGGCGTCGGCAAGACGACGACGACGGCCAACTTGGGCGGCGCATTTGCTAAGATGGGCCACAAAGTGGCGCTCGTCGACGCCGATATCGGCCTGCGCAATCTCGATCTCGTTCTCGGCCTCGAAAAGCGCATCGTGTACGATCTCGTCGACCTGGTCGAAGACCGCTGTCAGCCGCGCCAAGCGTTGATCAAGGATCGCCGCTTTGACGAGCTCTATCTTCTGCCGGCGTCGCAGGTCAAAGATAAGGAAGCGGTGACGGAAGACCAGATGCGCGTCGCGATGCGTAAGCTGGCCGTCGATTTCGACATCGTGCTCATCGATTGTCCGGCCGGCATCGAACACGGTTTCCGCAACGCGATCGCCGGCGCCGATCAAGCGCTCGTCGTGACCACGCCCGAAGTGTCCGCGATCCGCGACGCCGATCGCATCTTGGGCATGCTCGGCCGGCGGCGCGCGCGTTTGATCGTCAATCGCGTGCGCCCCGAGATGGTGCGCAGCGGCGACATGCTCAGCATCGAAGACGTCAAAGAGATCCTTGGACGCGAGATCGTCGGCGTCGTGCCGGACGACGAGGAGATCATCGACACGACGAATCGCGGCGAACCGGTCGTGCTCGACGGCGCGCGCCGGCTTGGCCGCATCTACAACTCGATCGCGCGCCGCCTGTTGGGCGAGGACGTGCCGTTCACCAATCTCGCCGACGACGGACTGTTCACGCGCCTGCGCCGGCTCGTCATCGGATCGTGAGGACGATGGATACGCAAGACAATCAACGGGCGGTGCCCGCGACGGCCTTGACGGTCGAAGAAGCGATCGCAGCGGCGCAATCGGCCGGAACCGCGCCCGTCGCGCCCGCACCGGCGCCACAGCCGGCTCTTGCCGAACCAAAACCGGCGCCTCCCAAACCGGCGGCGCCGAAAATGCTCGGACGCACGATCGTGATCACGTCTGGTAAGGGCGGCGTCGGCAAAACCACGACGACCGCCAATCTCGGCACGGGGCTTGCCGAGGCCGGCAAGCAAGTGGTCGTGGTCGACGCAGACGTCGGGCTGCGCAATCTGGACGTCGTGCTCGGCCTCGAGAATCGCGTGCACAAGCACTTGCTGGACGTCATCGAGCAGAAGTGCTCGCTCGACGAAGCGCTCGTGCGCGATCGCGTGCGCCGCTCGCTCTACTTGCTGCCGGCCGCACAGAATCGCGAGAAAGACGACGTGCCGACCGACGCGATGGCTGCGCTCGTGCAAACGCTTGCGGAGCGCTTCGACTACGTGTTGATCGACAGCCCAGCGGGCATCGAAAAGGGCTTTCGCAACGCGATCGTCGGCGCGCGCGAAGCGATCATCGTGACCACGCCAGAAGTGTCGGCGGTGCGCGACGCGGATCGCATCATCGGTTTGCTGCCGCCGGAGACCGAGGCGAAGCTCATCGTCAACCGCGTGCGCCCGCTGCTCGTGAAGAAGGGCACGATGATGAGCGTCAATGACGTCGTCGACATCCTGCGGCTCGAGCTGATCGGCGTCGTGCCGGACGAGAAAGAGATCATCATCGCGACCAATCGCGGCACGCCGGTCATCGATATCGACGGCTCGCAGACCGGCGCGGCATTCCGGCGCATCGTCAAGCGCCTGCTCGGCGAACAGATCCCGATTCCATCGTTTCAAGCGCCTGAAGGGTTCGTGTCACGGCTCAAGGCGTCGCTTGGTTTGGGCAAAGCATAGAGGCCGCGGGGGAAAACGGCAATGATCGATTTCATCACCAAATTCTTCCGGCGCGAAGAGGCCAGCCGCGTGCAAGCCAAGGAACGGCTGCGCCTCGTGCTCATGTCGGATCGCGTCTCGCTCGCGCCGGACGTCTTCGACTCCATGAAGAGCGAGATGCTCGGCGTGGTACGGCGCTATCTGGACATCGATGAGCACGGCCTCGACGTCCATTTCGAAAATGCCGAGCGGCAGTTCATGTTGCTGGCGAATATACCCGTCCTCAAGGTACGTCCGGTCGTTGCGGAAGGCAACGGCATGATGGCGGCCGCCGTGGGTGCGCGCGGTACGAATGGCGCGCACGGCGCGAGCCAAACCTTCGCACTCGAGTCGCAGGGCAACGCGACGCGGCCGCGCCGCCGTCGACGCCGCCGCAAGCATCACCAAACCGAAGCTGCCCAAGACCAAAACCAGGCGCCGCCCGACAACCCAGCGCCGCAATGAAGTAGCGCCGGGCTTCGGCTTGAGCCCAGCGCCAAAGGTCGCGCTGACAGCGCCCCGAAAACTCGAATTCGATGCTCGAGCGTCCTTGGTATCTCTCGTTCAATTACGCGCTCGCCGCGGCGGCGATCGCGCTCGGCATTTTCGGCGCGATTGTCGTGCGCAGCGCGACGCTGCGTCAGTTGAGCGGCCACAGCGACTTCATGCACCAAGTGGTCTATCTGACGCTCGGCGTCGGCGCGATGTTCGTGCTTGCGTTTATCGACTACCATACGTGGCAGCGGCTTGCGTGGGTGATCTACATCGTCAACCTCATCATGCTCGCGGCGGTAGCGCTTGCGGGCCATCAAGCGCTGGGCGCGCAGCGCTGGATCGGCGTGGGACCATTTGTCTTCCAGCCGTCCGAGCCGGCGAAGTTGTTCACCATCCTCACGCTCGGCGCGGTCTTAGCCGATCCGCGCCGTTCGTGGACGCGTCTACGCGACTTGTGGCTGCCGCTGGTCATCGTCGGTATTCCAGCCGCACTCGTCATGAAGCAGCCAGATCT
>JAFAKE010000017.1 GCA_019235715.1 Vulcanimicrobiota bacterium | reverse complement strand
TTGCTGCCCGCCGGCCTTGCTCGTCCGACTACCGTCTCGTGGATCGCAGGCTTGTCGCTGCTCGCGGCGATCTCGCTGATCCCGCTCGGCATCGTCGGCGCGACGTTCATTCCGCCCGTCGACCGCGGCGAGATCTTCGTGCAGATCACATTCCCAGCCGGCACGCCGCTGCTGACGACCAACGCCGCCTTGCTCAAGATCAACCAGATCGCGATGAACGTGCCCGATGCGAAGGCGATCACCGCCGTATCCGGAGCGTACTCGTCGCCTTTCGGCGGCTTCGTCAACGAAGGCAACGTCGCGCAAGTCCACCTGTGGCTTAAGGACAACCGCGCGCACGACACGGTCTATTGGGTCAACTTCCTCAAGCCCAAAGTGCGCGAAGCAGCGCCGGACGCGACCATCAGCGTTATTCCGGCCACCAGCACCGGCGGTGGTAACGCCCAACCGATCGACTACCTCATCACGAGCACGCAAGGTGACCCGCTGCCCTACGCGCAGCAGGTGTTCGATCTGTTGCGTAACGTACCGGGCGCCACCAACGTGACCAGCTCCGCGCAGCAAGACGCGCCGCAGGTCGAGGTGACGTTCGATCGCGGCGCAGCACAAGCCCTCGGCGTGAGCATCGGCGCCGCATCCACTGCGATTCGCGCAGCCCTGGGCGGCGCCGTCGCGACGCAGATCGAGGCACAGAACGGTCTTAAGGACATCCAGGTCATCTATCCGCTCGAGGACCGCACCGATCTGGACGAGATCAGCGCGATCGCCGTACGTTCGACGAACGGTTCGCTGGTCCACGTCGGCGACGTCGCGAAGCTGTCATGGGCGCCGACACAGCTGGTGATCACCCGCGTCAACCGCCAGACGGTCATCCACGTCACCGCGAACACGGCGCCGGGTGTGCCGCTGACCAACGTGCAACGCGATTTCACGTCGCGGCTGAAATCGCTTCATCTGCCGCCATTCGTCCTCGTGCGCGCGAACCCGAACGGCAACCAGCAGAACCTTCAGGACACGCTGATCGGTATGGGCTCTGCGCTGGCGTTGTCGTTCCTGCTCGTCTATCTGCTCATGGTGGCTCTGTACAACGATTACCGCTCGCCGTTCATCATCATGTTCTCAGTGCCGGTCGCCGCGGTCGGCGCATTCGGTGCGCTGGCCATCACGCATCAGACACTGAACCTGTTCTCGCTCATCGGCGTGATCATGCTCGTCGGTCTGGTGTCGAAGAATGGCATCCTGCTTGTCGATTACGCGAATACGTTACGCCGCCGCGGCTTGAGCAAACTCGAGGCGCTGCGCCGCTCGGCGTTCACGCGTTTCCGGCCGATTGTGATGACGACGGCCTCGATGGTCGCGGGCATGACTCCGCTCGCGCTCGGTCTCGTGCAAGGGTCGCAAGTGCGCCAAGGACTGGGCATCGTCGTGATCGGCGGGCTGGTCAGCTCGCTCTTACTGACGCTCGTACTCGTCCCCGTCGCCTACATGCGCTTCGCGCCTGAGACGCTCGTCAAGGAAGAAGAGATTCCGGAGACGCCGACACATGCGCCGATGGAACCGGCGTTAGACGGCATGGGCCGTGGCAATGGCGACCTCGACATCGCGCCCTCGGAGCGAGAAATACCCCGATAGACTATCGGCGCGCAATCATTGCGAGCTGCCCACGATCATCGTGATGTTGACGCTGTCGCCGGCTGGGGCAACGATGACGGACCGCTGCACCTTATCGTGCGCCTTGACTTCCACGAATTGCGCTTTTGCCGCCGCACCTTCGCCGCTGACGACCTCCTGCGTGCCCGCCGGCATTTTCGCTTTGTAAAACGCGACGACTTTGTCGTACCCATCCTTTGTCACCATGGTGACGATCTGGGTGCCGCCTTGCTGGTTGGTGACCGCGAACGAACCGGCGTCGCTGGGCTGTGCACCGGGATAGAGCGGCAGACCTAAAGAGTTCGGGTCTACCGCACCCTGACCCATCGTCACCTTGCCTTGCTGCGTCTGCACGCTGGCCTGCTGCACCGAACTTTGCGGCGCTTCTGAATTTTGTTGCGCAGGCGCGGATTGTTGCGAAGAGCCGCTCTTCGCGCACGCCGACGTCAGCAGCATAGCCGCAGTGATGGCACAGGTCAGGGACGCTCGCATTGAAGACTCCTTCGTCATGAGAGATAAGGGGCGACGCCTTCGCCCTGCTCGGCCGAATCCATCACCAATTCGCTCACGGTTGGATGCGCGTGAATCACGGCCCCCAACTCGTCCATCGTCAGCGCGTCGGACATCGCGACGGCGATCTCCTGAATGATCTCGACCGCGTGGATGCCTATGATCGTCGCGCCGAGAATGCGGTCGGTTTTCGCGTCGGCGACGATCTGCACGTAGCCGTCGGGTTCGCCCTCGGCGAGCGCCTTGCCGTTGCCGACCACGCGTGCTGTTCCCGCCTTGACTTCAAAGCCCGCGTCTTTGGCCGTATCGGCGTTCAAGCCGACCGATGCGATCTCGGGATGCGTATAGATGCAGTTAGGAATGACGCTCCAGTCCATGGCGATCGGTTTGTCGCCGAGCGCGTTCTCCACGGCGCGTCCGCCTTCGGCGGACGCTTTGTGCGCGAGCTGCAGGCCGCCGCGGCAATCGCCGACCGCATAGATCTTCGGGTTGGCCGTTTTTAGGTAGTCGTCGGTCTCGATGTAACCGCGGTTGTCGATCTTGACGCCCGTGCCCTCAAGTCCGATGTCGCGCGTCTGCGGCAGCCGCCCGACCGAGACGAGCAGCTTGTCGGCGTCGATCTTGGTGCCGTCGTCGAGCGCAGCGACAAGGCCGTCGCGCCGGTACTGCAAGATCTCTTTCACCGTGCGTCCAGTCAGGATCGTCACGCCCTCTTTCTCAAGCATCTTTTGAAATTGCGCCGCAGTACGGCTATCGATGCCCGCGAGCAGTCGCGGCAGCACCTCGACGATGGTGACCTCACTGCCCAGCGCCACGAACAGGCTCGCGAACTCGCAGCCGACAACACCGCCGCCGATCACGAGCAAGCGCTTCGGAATCGTTTCGAGACGCAGCACGCCGTTTGACGTGATCACGCTGGGCTGCGACATGTCGAGCATCGGCAAGCCGGCGGCTTCGGTGCCGGTGGCGACGATCAGGAAGTCGAACGGAAAACGTTTGCCGTTGACGACGACGGCTTCTGAAGCCACGCTGCCTTGGCCGTGCACGACTTCAACTTTCTTGCGTTTGCACGCAGCCTCGACGCCCGCGCGCTGACGTGCGACGATGTCCTCTTTACGCGACATCATCTTCGCGAAGTTGACGCGCGGCTCGTCGACTTCGATGCCGAATTCTTGCGCGCGCCGGATCTTGCGCAGCAGGTCGGTGCTCGCCAGCAGCGCCTTTGTCGGGATACAGCCCCAGTTGAGGCAGGTACCGCCCAACTGCGCGCGCTCGATGAGCGTCACCTCGGCGCCGAGCTGCGCGGCGCGCAGCGCCGCGACATCGCCCGCGGGACCGCCGCCCAGCACGACGATGCGCGCGCTCAACGAGTTTCCTTATAAAGCGATTGCGAGAGCGCTTCGCGGATGATGCGCTCTTGTTCGACGGCGTGCGCGCCGGGATAGCCTTCGCTCGGACTGGCGCGGTCCGGACGGCCGACGTAGCCGAACGCGATCTTCATCGGCGCGAGGCGCTCGCGTAGACGGCGCGACACAAAGGCGCGCGCGCCCATGTTCTTCGGCTCCTCTTGCACCCACGCGACGGTCTTGAGCGCTGGGTACGACTTGACGAGTGCGAGCACATCGTCGAGCGGGAAAGGTTCGAGCAGCTCGACCCGCGCGATAGCGAGATCGGTCGCGGCCTGGCGCAGCGCGTCGAGGGTCAGATCGTAATAGATCTTGCCGCTGCACAGGATAAGGCGCTCGATCTTCTTGCGATCGCGCACCGCGGGGTCATCGATGACGGGCATGAAGTCGCGGTCGGTGAAGTCTGCGAGTGTCGAACTTGCGGCTTTCAGCCGCAATAGCGACTTCGGCGTCATCAGCACCAGCGGGCGTGCCTTTGCGCGCAGCGCCTGATCGCGCAAGAGATGGAAATATTGCGCCGGCGTCGTCGTGTTCGCGATGCGCAGATTGTTGTCGCCGGCCAACTGCAAGAAGCGTTCGAGCCGCGCGCTCGAGTGTTCAGGTCCAGCGCCTTCATAGCCATGCGGTAGAAGAAGCGTTAAGCGCGGCGATTCCCCCCACTTGGCCTGACCCGCGGAGATGAATTGATCCATGATGATCTGCGCGCCGTTGAAGAAATCGCCGAACTGCGCTTCCCAGAGCACGAGCGCATTGGGCGCCGCCGCGCTATAGCCATATTCGAAGCCGACGCACGCATACTCGGACAACGGGCTGTTGTGCACTTCGAATGACGCACGCGCATCGAGATGCTGCAGCGGCGCATATGAGTCGCCGGTCTTCGGATCGTGCAGCACGATGTGGCGCTGGCTAAACGTGCCGCGCTCAGTATCCTGGCCGGTGAGCCGGATCGGAGTGCCTTGCTGCAAGAGCGTGCCGAACGCGAATGATTCGCCGAGCGCCCAGTCGATATCGCCGCCTGGACCAAGCGCGGCGCGGCGGCGTTCCAGCTGACGTGCAAGTTTGGGATGGACGGTGAAACCGTCGGGCAGCTCGAGCAGCCGCTCGTTAAGCGCGCGCAGGTCACCGGCGGCGACGCGCGTCTGCGGCCCGGCCGGCTCGGCAGCGCCGTTCTTGGATGCGTCGGCCTGCTGCTGGCGCGCCTCGGCCTTGACGCTCGCGTGGACGGCCTTGATGCGTTCCTGCGCCTTCTCCGACAGCGCATTGACTTCGTCTTGCGACACGACGCCGTGCTCCACCAGCCGGCGCGCGTAGATCTCGCGCACGGTCGGGTGGTTCTTGATGCGTTCGTACATGATCGGCTGCGTATAAGCCGGCTCGTCGGTCTCGTTGTGGCCAAAACGCCGGTAGCCGACCAGATCGATGAGGATGTCGCGTTTGAACTGCTTGCGAAATGCGACGCACAGGCGTACGGCAGCAAGACATGCTTCGATGTCGTCGGCGTTGACGTGAATGATCGGCAGATCGAAGCCTTTTGCGAGATCGCTCGCGTAACGCGTCGAGCGTCCCTCGCCCGGCGTCGTCGTGAAGCCGATCTGGTTGTTCGCGATGATGTGGATCGTGCCGCCCGTCGTGTATCCGGGCAGCGCCTGCATGTTGAGGACTTCGGCGACCACCCCTTGCGCGGGGAATGCGGCATCTCCGTGGACCAGCAGTGCCGCGGCCTTTTGGGCGTCGACGGTCGCGATGTTGTGCGCGCGGTCGGTCTGCGACGCACGCGTGCGCCCTTCGACCACCGCGTCGACCGCTTCCAAGTGGCTTGGATTGGACGCGAGCACGACGTGCACGTCTTTGCCGGACGCGGTATGGCGCACGCCCTCGGCGCCCTGGTGGTACTTGACGTCGCCCGTGACATCGCCCGGCAGATCCATTTCGCCGCGCTTTTCGGCCATCTCGAATTCGCGCAGCGCCTCTTCGAATGGACGGCCGATGACGTGCGTGATGACCGCAAGCCGCCCGCGATGCGCCATGCCGAGGTCGACCTCACCGGTGCCGTCCGCGCCGAGCAGGTCGACCGCCTCCTGCAGCATTGGAATCATCGCGTCGAGACCTTCGATCGAAAATGTCTTTTGGCCGAGGAACGAACGGCGCAGATAGCGCTCAAACGTCTCGACGCTCGTCAGCGAGTCGAGGACGCGCAGCGCGTCCTCGCGCGACAGCGCACGGCGGTGCGCGCCCGATTCAATGTGCTCGCGCAGCCAGCCGCGCTCTTCGTGCCTGGAGATATGCTCCATCTGGTAGGCGATCGTGCCGCAATACGTCTCGCGCAGCCGCGGCAACACCTCAGCGAGATTGTTGCCGGGCAGATGCAGGCGTAGAATCGATGCAGGAACCGCTTCCATGAGCGGCAGCGTGAGATTCAAGCTCGCCGGGTCAAGCGAGGGGTCGCCGGTCGGCGGCTCGCCCAGCGGGTCGAGCGTCGCGGCCGTGTGGCCGTAATTGCGGTAGCGTGCGACAAGCGCTGCACCGCCGGTCGCCGCACGCAACAGATCGATCGGCGCGCCGGGCGCTGTCTCGGCGCCGGGCACGCGCGTTTCGATCTTCGCGATCGCGCCGGGCTTGGGCAGACCGAGACTGGCGAAGAGCGCGTCATAGAAGCTGTCGGCGCCGTTGAGCAGTTCCTCGATGCGGCGCAGAAATTCGCCGGATTGCGCGCCCTGGATGATGCGGTGGTCGTACGTGCTCGTCAGCGTCATGATCTTGGCGACGCCCATCGAGCGCAGCGAAGACTCCGGTACGGATGCCAGACCCGGCGGATAACTTATCGCGCCGGTAGCCACAATCGTTCCTTGACCGGCAAGCAGGCGCGGCACCGATGCGACCGTGCCGATGCCGCCCGGATTGGTCAGCGTCATGGATGCGCCGGCGAGATCCGGCGGCGTCAACGCGCCGGTGCGTGCTTTGGCGACGAGCGCTTCGTACGTACGGTGAAATTCCGCGAAATCAAGCGCGTCGGCGTTGCGGATCACGGGAACGATGAGAAAGCGCGAGCCATCTTTGCGCACCATGTCGACCGCCAGGCCCAAGTTGCACGGCTGGTCGATGCGCACGGCGTGCTCGCCGTCGCGCCGGAACGCGGAGGTCATCACCGGCACTGCCTTGGTCGCTTGCGCGATCGCATACCCGATCACGTGCGTGTATGAAACTTTTTCGTCTCGGCCCGCAGTACGCAATGCACTATTGAGGTCGCGGCGGCGAGCTTCCAGCGTGTCGACCGCGATCGTGCGGAAGCTTGTCGCCGTTGGGATGCGCAAGCTCTCTTCCATGTGAGTGACGAGCGCAGCCGCAGGGCCGCGCAGCGGCGTGCCTTCGACGGCTGAAGATTGCGCCGGCACAGGCGTCGACGTGGGCGGCAGCGGCGCCGCGGCCGCCTCGATGTGACCGTCCGTCGCCTTCGGGGGAACCGGCTGCGCTGAGGTTGCTCTTCCATTGATCACATCGTCGCGCCGGACGATGCCGCCGGGCCCGGAGCCGCGAACGGAACTCAAGTCGATGCCGCGTTGCGCGGCCGCGCGTTTCGCAAGCGGCGATGCACCGGCACCCGCCGACGCACCGGCACCCGGCGACGGCGACGAAGCGACAGCGGATGCGGGCTGCTCCGCGCGAGGCTTCGCGCTCTCCGCCGTCGCGGATGGAACGCGCGCGGATTGGACCGCTGTTTTGGCACTCGAACCATCACCCGAGACGTCGATCTCGCCAAGCGGAGAACCAACTTTTACGGTGTCGCCTTCTTGCGCGATGATCTTGACCAGTTTGCCCGATGCAGGCGCGGGCACTTCGACGTCGACTTTATCGGTCGTGACGTCGACAAGCGGCTCGCCGTTGGTCACCGTGTCGCCGACGCGTTTGCGCCAGCTCGTGACGGTACCCTCAGCAACCGATTCGCCCATTTCGGGCAAGGCGATGACATGGGTGTCAGGCACGACTTCTGTGTTCGCCTCCGCCTAGGCCGACCCTGGCGTGCGCTGCGACCTAGCGCCCACGCGTCACGCCGGTTCGCGCACAAGGTCTCACAAATGTGAGCGCAGCGTCCGCATCCACGTCGCCATGCGTCCGGAGGAGGCGGATGCAAACCCGTCGAGCGCCGTGTATAGCACAATCACGTAGCGCGCGCCGGAATCGGTCTGCAGGATCCCCGCATCGTGGCTCGCGCTGCGCGTGACGCCGGTCTTGTGCATAAAAATATCGCTGGCGCGAAGGCCGCGTACGAGCATGTCGCGATCTGCGCAATGCGACAAGATCGCCCGCTGTTCTGCGGCGAAGGGGAGCGCATCGCGAGCGATGAGTTCCAAAAGCAGCGCCGCCTCTGACGGCGGCATCGAGTTGCGCGTGCCGATGTCAGGGCCTTCGACGAACGGCTCGCCGCCGGAGAACTTGCGGCCGAGCAGGAAATGCGCAAGCCCGCATTCACGCATGGACCGCGTTACCGCCGCGCGGTCAAGCACATCGATGAGTTGATTGGCTGCGATGTTATCCGAGCGCTCGACGGCAAGCGCTATGAGTTCGTCGAGACGCGCATTGGAGCCGGGTTTGAGCGGCGTCGGGTCAGCGGTCGGCGTGATATTTTCAGCGGCGATACAAACCTGGAGATCCCTCGCTAATGAGCCCGCTGCGATGCGCCGAAATGCGTCCGCCATCAACGCGATCTTTGGGATGCTCGCCGGGTAGATGTCCTCGTCGTCGCGCCAGCGCGCGCACGCGCCGCGCTCGAGGTCGATGACCACCGCTGCGCCTTCGTCGCGCAGCGCAGCAGCATCGAGCGACGCGAGCAGCGCATGCATCAACGAATCCGCGCCGCGCGTGCGGTCCGCGCTCAACCTTGAGCTTTGGGCGTGACCGGGCTTGCGTCGTACGTATCGTTGAGATCGACGCCGATGTGCGCGCCCATCACCGTCGTCGCCCACGTCACCTTGGCCGTATAATGTTGCGTGCCGGGCAGGCCGGCGGTCGTGTCGAACTCCGCCGTTCCCGACAGAGTCATGGGCGCGGTCTTAAAGCCGTGGCTTTCCATATCTTTAGGCGGCGTGATCGGTCCCGTTGCGGTGACGGAGATGATCGCGATGCGGTGGCCGTTGCGCTCCTCGATGCGATCGACCTTATCGAGATATGTCATCGGGCCGTCGCCCATGTCGCGCTCGGTCTTGATGTGCCGCGAGAACGTCCACTGCTGGCCGGGGGCGAGCGGGATGTCGGGCAGCTGGTCGAGCGCGCCGTCGCCCGCATCTTCCAGTTCTGTCTGCGGTGGAGTCATGACCCCATCGGCCGCGATCGTCCCCTGATACGTTGAAGTCCGTACCTTGCTTCCTTGCTCTTTGGGCTTGTCGCCGCCGAAACGCCGCGTGTTCGTCTCCGTGATATCGATCTGATTGCCGGTCTTCAGGACGATGACTTGTTGGCGGTCCTCAAGGATCGTCTGGTCGTCGGCTCGGCCGCCCGCCATCGACTTGAGCATCTTGCTCATGTCGAAGGTGATCAAATGAACCAGCTTTTGCGTGCGCTCGTAACGGCCAGGCGTCAAGTGCAACGCGATCGGCACCGCTTCATCGGCGCGCAGCGGCAGACATGCGGCTGTCACGCTGGCGACGAGGATGATCGTGGTCCGCAGGTACCACCCCGAACGCTGCCGCAGTTCCGCAATGTGCCGCATCATCGCGTATCAGTCTTCATCATTGGAGCTGCGTTTACCGCTTGTGCAACGCTGGCGCTCGCGCTTGGCGGCAGCGGCGCCGAGCCTGCGTCGCCTCGGCTCGACAACGATTCATCGTTAAGTTTTCATGCAGCGCCGTTCGTTCAGCCCGTTGGGTGGCCCGCGATCCAAAGCGCTGCGCGTGCGAGCGAGCATGTGGGACCAGGTGTCGAGTTCGAGCGCTGGCGACTGAAGACGTCTGATGGACCGCTGCAGGTATCGATAGCGCACATCGACTTGCGCAATCCGAATGTCGGACTAGGTGTCGGCACGCGCTACGACCGCATCGTCGGACCGGGCGAGCCACTTTCGACTATGGCCGATCGACGGTCTGCTGAAATCGGCATCAACGCGGACTACTTCGACATCAGCGGCAACGGCGAGCCGACGAACCTCGTGATCGCGCATGGTGTCATCCAACACGCTCCCAACGGGCGTGCCGTGCTGATGGTCGGTGCAGGCAACCATGTCGTGATGGGTCCCGCGTCGCTCAAACTGCAGTTGATCGCGCCGTCCGGCGACGCGCTCGACATCGACAGCGTCAACGATTGGTCGCATGGTGCGCAGCTCATGCTCTTCACACAAGCGTTTGGCATGCCCAGCGAAGCGGACGCATCCGCGGAGATCGCGCTGACCCCGGCGGATAACGGTGCGTACAGGGTCGTTCGGGCGGTCGCAGACGACTTGACGTTCTTGCCCCTGGCTCCGGACGATCTCGGCATTGCGGCGCGCGGCAACGCAGCCGTCAATCTGCTGCACGCGTTTAAAGAGGGCGACAGCGCGACGCTTTCGCAGGCGCTGACTCCGCAAGTCGACGGGCTGCGCGAAGCGGTCGGCGGCGGACCGATTTTATTGCGCGACGGAGCACCCTACGAAGACCCCGATGCGCCGTCGCCGGAAGAGCGCGATGTCCGCTATCCGCTGACCGGCGCAGGCACGTCAGCCGATGGCGCAACGCTGTGGCTTGTCACCGTCGACGGCCGGGCGCCGGCGCGCTCGATCGGGGTGACGCGCCCCATGTTCGGAGCGCTGCTGGCAGCGCTCGGCGCTTCGGATGCGATGGCGTTCGACAGCGGCGGTTCGACCGAGATGGTGGTGCGTCGGCTCGGCGAGGATCACGTCAGCATCGCAAACGTTCCCTCAGACGGCCGCGAGCGCTCGATCGCCGACGGCTTATTCGTCATCAACACGGCGACGCCAGGCCCGCCTGCACGCCTCGTGATGCGCAGTGAGGCAGCGAGCGTGCTCGCCGGCAGCCATCTTTCAGTAACGGCAAGCAGCGTCGATGTGAACGATCAACCCGTCGCGCCTGGCGGTCCCGTGACATTTGCCGTTGCACCGCCGTCACTCGCAACGGTCGATGCACGCGGACGCGTGCATGCGCTCGCTTCGGGGCACGTGACGATCAGCGCGCGCTCCGGGCCGACAAGCGGTGAGCTCCCGCTCGATGTCGTCTCGCGCGTCGGCGAATTGCGCATTCAGCCGGTCTATCGCGTGTACGCGCCATCGTCGGAGTATGCGTTGACAGCGGTCGCGACGCGAGAGGATGGCACGGCGATCGCGGTCGATTCCGATGCGGTTCGCTGGTCGGCGCGCGGCGACGGCGGAGCGCTCGATGCGGCGGGCACCGTTCGCACGGCGACGCGGCCCTCGCGACTAGAAGTCACGGCGCGCGCGGGAGGCTCGCAAGCGGACGCGACACTGCTGGTCGGCGCGCACGAGGTGCGTCTTGCATCGACGCTGCTACCGGGTGAGAGCGCCGGCCACTGGCATCTCATCAAAGCGCCGGCGGACATCAACGCCGAGCTCGATCAGAGCAACGCGCCTGACGGCGTATCGGCGCTCCACCTGAGCTACGACTTCGTCAGCTCGCGCTCGACGCGCGCCGCGTTCATCGAAAATGAGATCGCGTTAGCCGGTGAGCCGCTGTTGTTCAGCGTTCAAGTGTTTGGCGACGGCAGCGGCGCGTGGCTGCGCGCCGGGTACCGCAACGCGGACGGAATCGCTGACAGTATCACGTTGGCCAGGCGCATCAGCTGGAAGGGCTGGCAAACCGTTCGCGCGGAGGTGCCGCCGCAGGCCCGCTGGCCCATCACATTCACCAGGCTGTACGTCGTCGCGCCGCCGAACACGCAGGCAGCCGGTGACATCTGGCTTCGGAACCTAGGAGTATGGTACGCGGGACCAGTGCGCAACGCTCAATAACGGCGCCCTTCCACTGTAATTATACACCGCGCCCGGGGGCTTGCCGCAAGCCTCGGGTCGTGCGGCATAATGAGGACTCGTTATGGATGCCGATGTGATCGTTGCCGGCGCGGGCCCGACCGGCCTGATGTTGGCGGGAGAGCTCGCATTAGCCGGCTTGGACGTCGCCATCGTCGAACGGCGCCCCGGCCAAGATCTCGCCGGCCTGCGCGCCGGCGGGCTGCATTCACGCACGCTTGAGATTTTCGATCAGCGCGGAATCGTCGATCGCTTCCTTGCGGAGGGGCAGATCGCTCAGGTCGCGTCGTTCGCCGGCGCCACACTGGATATCAGAGATTTTCCCACTCGGCACAACTACGGCCTTGGGCTGTGGCAGAAGCACATCGAGCGGATATTGGCCAGCTGGGTCGAGCAGTTGGGCGTGCCGATCCATCGTCAACGCGAAGTGACAGGTTTCGTGCAAGACGATGCTGGCGTCGACATCGAGCTGCGCGAAGGCCGATCGTTGCGAGCGAAATATCTCGTTGGGTGCGACGGTGGACGCAGCGTGGTCCGGAAAGCCGCCGGCATCGAGTTTCCCGGCTGGGATGCCACAACCAGCAACCTGATCGCCGAGGTCGAGATGACGCAGGAGCCGCCGCTAGGCATCCATCGCGACGCCTATGGAATCCATTCGTTCGGCAAGGCGAAGTATGAGATCCGCGACGGCGCGGTAGTATACGGGAAAGGAGGTCCGATTGGGGTCATGGTGACCGAGCAACGGGTCGGATCAGCGACGGAACCGACCCTGCGCGAGCTCAGTGAGGCGCTGATCGCCGTGTGCGGGACCGATTACGGGATGCACAGTCCCACCTTCATTTCGAGGTTTACCGACACGACTCGGCAGGCCGCGGCGTATCGCAAGGGGCGGGTGCTTATCGCGGGTGATGCCGCCCACGTGCACGCCCCGGATGGTGGCCAAGGCCTCAACATCGGTATTCAAGATGCGGTGAATTTGGGCTGGAAGCTCGCTCAAGTGGTGAAGGCGACATCACCAGCGCGCCTTCTGGATACGTATCACAGCGAGCGCCATCCGGTTGGCGCACGTGTCCTGCGCACCACGATGGCTGCAGTCGCGCTGCGCCGCGCAGACGATCGCACGAAGGCACTTCGCGACATAATGTCCGAGCTGCTCGGCATGGACGGGCCACGCAAGCGATTTGCCGCGATGATGTCCGGTTTGGACATCCACTACGATCTCGGCCAGCGGCATCCGTTGGTCGGACGCCGCATGCCCGATCTCGATCTGATCACCAGCAGGGGCCCGCAGCGCGTTTTCAGCCTGCTCCACCGCGCCCGCCCGGTGCTTCTCAACCTCGGCGAGCCGGGTGGCTTAGACATCACTGCCTGGACGGATCGGGTTCAGCTGATCGACGCCAAATACGACGGTGCGTGGGAACTCCCGGTACTTGGCGAAGTCAGCGCGCCAAGCGCTGTGTTGATCCGACCCGATGGCTATGTCGCTTGGGTGGACGCAGGCGACTCGCGCAGCCTTCTCGAGGCGCTCGCAACCTGGTTTGGAGAGGCGAATGCGGCGTGACGCGCTGTGCGCTTTTCTCGTCCTAGCAATGGTCGTCATCACCGCCGCGGGTGCACGTGCGGCCCCGACGCTGCAACGAGCCGTCGGAATCACGTCAACCCCTCGAACGAACCCACCTCCAGCGTACAAAGATATCTTAGACGCGATTCAGCTCGCGCACCGCTCGGGAGTTCGCGCGTGGGTTCTGGAGTACGACTGGAACAAGCTCGAACCTGAGCCAAGCAAGTTCGCGCTGTCCGATCTGGTCGGGAGCGTGGAATATTTCGGCGACCAGCAGCATGACAGCGTCCTCGTCACGATTCGCACGCTCGACACCACCGAGCGCAAGGTCCCGAGCGATCTCGGCCCCGCTCAGTTTAATGATGCGCAGGTAAGACTGCGCTTTCATTCACTGCTCGACGCGCTTCGTCCACATCTCGCGCACATCGCATATCCCTCTCTCGGAAATGAAGTGGACGTCTATTTAACGGCGCATCCTGATGAATGGCAAAGCTATACGAGTTTCATTCAAGAGGCCGTCACGTACGTACACGCCATCATGCCAGGGGTGAAGACCGGAGTGACCGTGACCGCCGGCGGTCTGCTCGGCCCGAACTCAGCGAAGGTTGCGGCCCTCTATCGGACGGCCGATATCTCGATCGTGACGTACTATCCGTCGACGGGAGATTTCCAGTTCACAAAGCCGACGGCGCCGCTCTCGGACTTCCCCGCGATTGTCGCCCGCTCTGGCGATCGACCAGTCGTCATGGCCGAAGTCGGTTTCGCATCCTCGCCGCGTCTGGGCAGCAGCGAGGCCGCACAGGCGGAGTTCGTACGCAACGTCTACGTCGCGTGGGCCAAAACCGCTCCGCGTATGCCGTTCTTGAACTTCTTCCAAATGCACGACTTGGTTCCCGACCAATGCCGCATGTATTCGCAGTATTACGGAGTGCCCGGCGACCCGAATTTCATCGCGTGGCTCTGCTCGCTCGGGCTGCGCAACGCTGACGGCACGCCCAAAGCGGCGTGGAGCGCATTCGTCGCCGGCGCAAAGCAGATCTCCCGATAGCACTGTTCCCAGACCGGTGTTAGGCGACCGGCGCACCCCTCACGCCACGCGGGTTATTCACCGCGTGCCGGGGAGCGTCACCGCGCGCGAATCGTCTGACGTTCTCAGCAACTTCGTGAGCGATGCCCACATACGATCGATCCGTGACGCCGGCGATATGCGGCGTCACGATGACGTCCAAGGCCATCAACGAATGATCGTGCGCGATCGGCTCGTTTTCGACAACGTCCAGTCCGGCGCCGGCGATGCGCCCACTGCGCAGCGCAGCCGCGAGCGCGTCAGTATCGACGAATCCGCCGCGCGCAACATTGACGATGTATGCGCCTTGCTTCGCCGCGCTCAGTATCGTGGCGTCGAGGAGATGGTGGGCATCTCGCTCGTAGCGTGCGGTCACGACGACAAAGTCGGCGTGCGCCACGGCCTGGGCGAGGTCACAGACTGCGAACACACTTGCGAATGGAACGGCTGATGGCAGCGCGCCGCGGACGTTCTTGCGCACCGCGATCAGATGCATGCCGAGCGCATGCAGCCGGAGGGCGAGCGCACTGCCAGCGGCGCCGACGCCGATGATGCAGACGGTCTTCCCAGCGAGCGCGAGCCCGGCGGGTTCACCCAGGCGTCCGGCACGCAGCTCCCGTTGCGATTGCGGGAAACGCCGCGCAAGCGCGAGCATCAAGAACAGCGCGTGCTCGGCGACTGACTCTGCGTTGCCGGTGTCGCCGCTCGGCACGCGCGCGACCCACACGCCGGCGCGCGTCGCCGCTTCCACGTCTACGCTTTCTAACCCGACACCGAACTGTTGGATCAATCCGAACGTGCCGGCATTGACGATCGTCTCTCCGATGCGCGCCATGTAGGGCACGACCACATTGACGCCGGCGAGATGTTGTCGCACTCGATCGCGCGGTGCCGCGACGATTTCGGCATCGGGCAATTCATCGGCCAAGCGCGTACGCGCCTCGCTATAGCCCTCGTCGCAGAAGAGGATTTTCAAACGCGCCGTTCGGCGAGAAACTCTTGGGCGTCAGCCTCCGGCATGTGGTATGTCTCCGCGTCCGACGGGAATGCGCCGGAGCGCACGTCTTCAAAGAAGCGCGCCACTGCAACGCTGGCTTCGTCGCCTAGATCCGCGTATTTGCGCACGAACTTCGGCGGTGTTCCCGCACTCAGGCCGAGGACGTCATGAAAGACGAGCACCTGGCCGTCGCAATCCGGCCCAGCGCCAATTCCGATCGTCGGCACAGGAATCGATGCCGTCACTTCGCGCGCGACGATGTCGGGAATGCCTTCGAGCACGATCGCAAAGACGCCGGCCTCGGCGAGCGCGTGCGCGTCCTCGACGAGTTCGCACGCAGCCTCCGCGAGTCTGGCTTGCACCTTGAAGCCGCCCATCGCGTGCACGGATTGGGGCGTGAGCCCGAGGTGCCCCATGACGGGGATCTCTGCGGCGAGGATCGCCTCGACCATAGGCAGGCGCTTGCGCCCACCCTCAAGTTTGACGGCGCCTGCGCCGCCTTCGACGATGAAGCGCGCCGCGTTGCGCACGCTGTCGGCGGTCGAAAGGTGATAGCTCAGCCACGGCATGTCGCCGACGACAAGCGCGTTCGGCTTCGTGCGCGTGACGGCCGCCGTATGGCGCACCATCACATCGACGGTCACCGAGAGCGTGTCGTCGTAGCCGAGAACCGCATTTCCGAGCGAATCGCCGACGAGGATGATGTCGGCGCCTGCCCGGTCGGCGATGCGCGCGGATGGAGCATCATAGGCGGTGATGACGGCGATCTTCGTGCCGCCTTTGCGGCTGCGGATCGCTGGAGCGGTCATCTTTGCGGACATGTCGCCGTACGTTTCGCAGAGCAGCCTAAGGGAACCTTGACTGCGCGTCGATGTCGGCGTCCATGCGCTCGACAAAGCCGATCTGCGCTCCTTCGCCCGGTTTCTCGAGCGTGTTGACGATGCGGTAACTTTCCTGGATGATACAACCACAATCGAGGCCGAACCATGCCGTGCCGTGCAGCGAGATGGTTCCCGGCAACAGGCGCGGCAGATTGTATTCTTTGCCGGTGATGACGCCGCTGCCATCGATATTGATTTGGACGACGCCGTCGTTGAGCGCTCCGACGACGTGGCGAAACGTGCACGTGCCGGATCCAAGGGTTGTGGCGACCGGCAAGCGCGTCGTCCACGAGCTGTCGACGTGAACCGGCGTCGTCGGCAGATCCACCATGGCGGATTCTTCTAGCGCATAGCGAGTGGCGCCCGGTTGCGTATTGTTGGGCGCCACTACCGTTTGCGTCTGCCAGGAAGAGCTGGTGCGTTGATTCCGCGGCACGTCGTACGTCGTGGACGTCGCTCGCACGTCGAGATGAGCGCCGCGTTCGTCGATCCGCATGATCTCGCCATCGAGGACGACCGACGTGCGCACCTCCTCGTTGATGACCATGCCCTGAGTGCGAAACGCCTCAAGCCGTGCGGCGGGCAACTTCCAGTCGACGCGGTCGACCACCGACGCGTGTTCGGTGATGCGTTCGCGCGGCACGAGGCGCAGCGCCAATGTCGCTGAAGGCACGCTCGACGCGCCGACCGTCAGGCACGCCGCAGTGCATGCCGCGATGAGCGCGAGGACTCGTTGGTCGGCCATGTAAAAGCGTTATCGGCATGAGCAAGCCTGGACGCAACGACCCTTGTCCGTGCGGCAGCGGCCGCAAGTACAAGCGCTGTTGCCTCGGTCGCGAGGCCGACCACGACGCGTTCGCGACGCAGCTCGAAGCCAAGGTGCTGCCGACTCTCGCAGAGCTCGCGAGGTTTGCGCAGGCGGGCGCCGGCGGCCCACTGGAAGCGCTCGCAGGACGTGCGTTTGCCTTTTGGACCGGCCCGCTCGACGAAGAGCGTTCTTCGCGACTGGTCGAACACCTGATGTTCGATGCGCGCCTCGAGCGCTACGGCCGAACGGCGATCGAACAGTTCGTACTGGAACGTGGGCCGCGGCTCGGCGAACCTCAGCGTGCGCTCGTTGAGAGGTGGCGCGAAACCCGCCGGCGCCTGTATCGCGTCGATGGTTGGGAGGCTGGATTCTTACGCTGCTCAGACGCGCTGGCAGAGCAAGCGAACGCGATCAGTGTGTGGCCGCTCGGTCAAGGCGCTGGACTCGTCGCCGACGGTGCGCCGGTTGCGCTGCGCGCGCTGCCTGCGCTCGATTCATTTGTCGCGATCGGCAAGCCGACGACGTTTCACGATCGTTCGCTCGAGGATGTGCGAGACGCGATCAAGGCGCGGCATCTGAACTATGTACGCAGCACGCGCATCGTCAGCTTTGACGACTACCTGCGGCTTGCGCCGACGGCGCTGGATGAAGAAGCAGCCTGTGGCGGCGTTCGTCCGAGCATCATCGTGCCGGGAACTCGGGTGTGACGCACGCGTTAGGTCCTTCAGGTTTTCGCCCAAGCGGGCGCAGCGTGCGCGCGATGGTGACGGCGCCGCATGCGCTCGCGGCGCAAGCCGGCCTAGATACGTTGCGCTCGGGCGGCACGGCGGCGGATGCGGGCGTCGCGATCGCCGCTGCGCTCAGCGTCCTGTACCCGCACATGACGGGGATCGGCGGCGACGCGTTCTTCCTTTATTACGACGCGGCCACGAGAGGAGTGAGCGCGTACAACGCCTCAGGCGCATCGGCAGCGCTCGCAGACCAGGCGTTCTACGAACGCGCCGGGGCCTCGTCGATTCCGGCGCACGGCGGTCTCGCCGCGCTCACGGTCCCCGGTGCGGTCGACGCCTGGCTCGCATTGCACGATCGTTTCGGCCGCTTGCCGCTCGAGAAGCTGCTTGAGCCGGCCATCACGCACGCGCGCAGCGGCGCGCCGATCGCGCGCAGCTTCGCCCGCGGCCTCTTCGAGGAGCATGAGCTGCTTGTCCGCGACGATGGCGCGCGGCCGTTATATGCCACGCAATCCGAATACGCGATCGGCGAGCCCTTCGTGCAGCCTGCGTTGGCGAAGACGCTCGAGAATATTGCCGCACAGGGCCGCAGCTGGTGGTACGAAGGCGAAGCCGCAGCGCAGGTCGAGAAGCGTGCGCGGTCCGTGGGCAGTCCATTGCGCGCGACCGATTTCGCTGCGCATCGCGGATTTTATTGCGAACCGTTGCGCAGCCGCTTTGGCAGGCGCGTGTCGCTGACCACGCCGCCGAACTCGCAAGGCATAGTGCTGCTGCTCGCCCAGAACGTCAATGACGTCACGAGCGCTCGCGAGGAGCTCGCGCTCGGCAGCGCGGCGCATGCGCACTACGGCATCGAAGCGATCAAGCTTGCGATGGAAGACCGCGACGAGTGGATCGGCGATCCACGCTATCTCAAGCCGCCCTTCGAAGAGCTGCTGTCAGACGGGCGCGCACGCGTCCGTGCGGGCGACATCGATCTATATCGCGCGCGACCGGAGCGCGATGCAGCGGCAAAGCGCATAGCGAGTGCAGGCGACACCACATACTTCGCCTGCGTCGACGAGGCGGGCAATGCCCTGTCCATGATCCAGTCACTGTATTTCCATTTCGGATCGTGCGTCGGCGTACCGGAACTAGGCATCGTGCTGCAAAACCGCGGCTGTTCGTTCAAGCTCGACGAAGGGCGGCCCACATCGTTGGCGCCGGGTCGCCTGCCGTTCCACACGCTGATGGCCGCGATGCTGCTCGATGATGACAAACCCGCTTTGGTGTACGGCACGATGGGCGGCGAAGGTCAGCCGCAAACCAATCTACAGGTTTCAGTGAGAATCGCTGAACGCGGCATCGATCCGCAGACGGCGCTCGACGCACCGCGCTGGCGCCACGGCCGCACGTGGGGCGAGCACATCGCAGGAGTCGCCATTGAGGCGCGAGCCGGCGAAGCGTGTATCGCCGGACTGCGCGCACGCGGACACAACGTCATCGTGACCGGCGACTGGGAAGAATCGATGGGCCACGCCGGCGCGATTCTCATCGATCGGGCGAGCGGAACGCTCGTCGGCGCATCAGACCTGCGCAGCGACGGCGCCGCGCTCGGCACGTAGCTGCAAGAAAACGAAGCGGCCGAGCGAACTCGACCGCTTCATCGCCCTTCTTCGATCGTCCTTAGTGGACGAACTTCGTACCCGCGCGCAGCTTGTTGACGGTGTGCCGGCCGTCGCTGATGTGAGCCGCGTTGCCGGCTAACACGTTGAACGTCTCGCCTGGCAGGAAGACGGCGACGCTGCCCTCACCCACGGCGACATCGGTCGAACCTGATGCCGCGGCGACGGTGAAGATCGTGCCGGTCGGCACAACGGTCGCCTGGTCGGTCGCGACGTGGATCGCGCCGGCGTTCTTGCCGAGGCTTTCGCGCACGCCGACCATGCCGTGCTCGACACGCATCGCGACGATATTCGGATCGCCGGTCTGCGGGTCGACCGAAACCTGACCGATTTTGACCTGCGTATTGCCGGCGATCGTCACGGCGACGTGCTGTGACAGCGCGATCGTGGACGGCTGATCCGTCGTGTTCGCGAGCGTTTCGCCCGGCGTCACGTTCACGGCGCCGCTCTGCTGCGACGTCGTGTTGCCGTTGCCGACGTCGAGCGAGCCGTTGATCGCAGCGGTGATCGAGGGCGGCGCCTGCGTGTGGCTCATCGCCGACGGCTGGAAGATGTTGCGGCTGACAAGGACGAGCGCGAGCACTGCCGCAGCGGTGCCGGCGGCGAAGGCGAAGCTGCGCCAGTTCGTGACCGCGTCGACGAAGGTGCGCCAAGTCTCGCCGCGCTTGGTCGTGACGTGGCTCGCTGCGAAAACGCGCTCGATGATGCGCTCTTCGAGCCCACGCGGCACCGCGAGTTGCGGAACTTTCAGCAGAAGTGCTTGGAAGCGTTCGGCGCGCGTCAGCGTATTGGCGCATGCAAAGCACGTGCGGCGGTGCGCGTCGAGCAGCATCTGCTGCGTCGGCGTCAGCTGTGCGTCGAAGGACTGGTAGAGGAAGTCGAGCGCTTCAGAGCACTCCATCCTTACATCCGTCCTCTCATGACGTCAGCAGCGGGCTCAGCCAAGACTGAAGCCGCCGCTTCGCGCGGTGCAGATTGGTGCGGGCGGCCTGTTCGGTCATGCCCAGCACGTCGGAGATCTCGGAATACGCAAGCCCTTGCAGCTCGCGCAGGATGAACACCATGCGCTCCTGCGCAGGCAGCAGCGCCAAACCTTCTTCGAGCGCTTTGAACGTTTCGCGGCCTTCCGCGCGCGCTTCGGGGCGATCGTTGACCGAGGCGGTCAGCTCGGATTCAGGGACATCTTCGATGTCGGTCGTCTGCAGACTCGCGCGGCCCATGTGCGTGAGGCAGACATTGACGCAGATGCGGTACAGCCAGCTCGAGACTTTGCTGCGGCCCGAAAACGTGTTGGCATGCTGAAACGCCCGGAGAAATGACTCTTGGACGAGGTCCTCCGCGGACGCCGCATTGTACCGATAGGCAACGTTGTACAGCATTCTCGTATATCGCCGCACCAGATCGGCGAACGCATCTCCGTCCCCTTTGGCGATGCGCTGCATCAGGGCAAGGTCAGGCCCCGACGACACTGGCTCCAATTTCTTGGACCGTATCGGCTGCAACATTGTTACAGGCTCTGGGCCCTGTGCGTGGACCGCATTGTTATCCCGCTCGCCTTCGTGCTGTATGACGGGACGGCACGGGGGATTACACGAGAACTCGGCCCCCGGCATTACTCGAGATACAGGTTCTTTGATTCTGTGGGATTATCCGGCGCTGAGTCGAGTGAGGGCCGTCACCATTGGGTGATCTGCAACATATGTGCGACGAGGCTTAGCGGGACGGCCGAGCGAATCGGCCCCGCCCGTGCGGAACTTTTTGCTCGAGGAGCTGGCGGACGCGCTTGACGACCGAAGCGGCCAGTTCCGCTACTTTTTCGTGGCTTCGACCGGGCGGGTGCAGCCATATGCGGCTGAAGATCCAGCCGCCCATCGCGTCGCCGCGCGGGCGGACGCGATATCGATTCTTCCTTTGTCTCACGCGGAAGCGCTTGCGATCCAGTCGGACTTTGTCGAAACACTGCTCGACGGCGAGCTCGCCGACCGCCTGCGCGCTTCTTCGCTGGGCCCCGCAGCGCAGGGACGCTTCCTCCAAGTGCTCAGCGCGTATCCGCGAGCCCGCCGCTCCTGGCTGTCATTCCGGCAGCGCCGGCTCGAAGCGTCCGCTTTGGATTGGCTGCGCGAGCATGGAATCGATCTTGGCAAGCTGGGCCTCGACCAGCCCGCGCGATCGGAAGAAGAAGCTACAGGCTTACGCTTTGACGCCGCGCTCGAACAACGGCTGCGGCAATTGCGCGACCGGCTGCGCTCGTTCAGCGCACGAGGCGAAGCGGCAGCGCTCGCGCGCACGCGGCTGCGCGGCGACTTTCGCGTCGACGAGATCTACCATTCGAACGCTATCCGCGGCAACCGGCTGACCCGCGAACAGACGGAGGAGCTGCTCACGCGCGGCGATTGCGTCGGCGGTTTGAGCTTGCGCGAGCATCTCGAAGTCGTCAATCTGATGAAGGCGCTCGAACGCTCGGCGGTGCTCGCCGCAAGCGACGCGCCGCTCACTGAGCACGCGATCCGCGAGCTGCACGCGCAGCTTTTCGCATCGATCGACGACGAGCAAGCGGGCGAATATCGCCGTACGGACGCGCGCATCGTCGGTCGGGACTACCTGCCGCCTGAAAGCGTCCTCGTGCCGGCTTTGCTGCGCGAGTTCACCGAATGGCTCGACGAGTCGACGGCGGATCCCGTCGCCAAAGCCGCCGCCGCACAGGCCAAGATCTTGAACATCGCGCCATTCTTAGACGGGAACGGTCGCGTCGGCCGCCTGCTGTCGAATCTGATCCTCGAAGCCAACGGATATCCGCCGGCGATCGTGCACGTCGAGGACCGCGAGCGCTATTACGATGGTTTGCGCCAAGCCGACGGCGGCGATATGAGCGGCTTGCTCGCGCTCCTCATCGATCGCATAGAAAATGCGCTCGCTCGCCTCGAAGGCGCAGTACGCAGCCCACATAACGTGTAATTCTTTCCTGGTGGAACAGCTGACGGCTCGCGCAGCGATCGTGCGCGCGCTCGCGAGCGCCGAGTGGCCGTGGCCTGCGGCGTTGCGGGAAGACGATTCGTTCGTCGACGGTTTGGCCGTACTCGCGGCAGCTTGCGAGCGCGCCGGCGTCGACGAATTGACACTGGCGACGGCCATCGCTGACGAGCATGTCGAACGCAGTGCGCTTGCCCGGCTGCTCCTGCAGCTGCGGCGCCTTGCTCGCAAAGGGCCGGGTTGGCGCGCCGATACGCCCAGCGCGGCTGCCGATTCGAATGTGGTCGAGGTTGCGACGTTGACGGAGGCGCTCGAGCGCATCCGCCAGCGCGCCATCAAAGGCATCGCGATGAGGCGCAGCATCGCCGCGGATTTCATCGCGACGTTCGTGGGCTTGACGTCTGGCGCGAGCGCCGGTGCCGGAGTCGGCGCCGCGATCGCACGCCTCTCTTTCACGGACGAAAGCGCGGCCGCCGGAACGACGGGGGGCTTCGCAGACTCGCAAAAAGGCGATGTGGCCGACATGCACGTGCGCGTGCTGTCGCCGGCATCCTCAGCGATCGCGCACTGGTTCGCAGAGCTGCCCGACGATGGGGATGTCTGGGAATGGCCGCTCGCCGAGAAGCCACGCCCGCTCGTCGCGCCGACAATGGCCTTTTCCGCCTCGCGTCTGAACGGATTCGTCAAATGCCCGCGGCGCTGGTTTTTCGAGTATTTATGCGATGCGCTTGCCGACGAAGGGTCCGCCGCCACGACGTACGGCAAAGTCTTTCACGAGGCGCTCGAGGCGCTTCATCGCGTGGTGCGCCGCCCCGCGGAGTTCTCCGGCAACGCTATCCTCGAGCGTTTGCACGCTGATCTCGACGCCGCTTTCGAGCGCAATCGCGCGCTGTTCGATTCCAAGTTGGAATTCGAGGTCAGCCGTTTGCGCGCGCGCGCCGTCGCCGCCCATTACGCGCGCTGGCTGCGCGCGGAGGCCAACGACCATCCGACCGTGATCGAGTCGGTTGAATCGCAGCAGCGCTGGACGCTCGGCGGACACGAATTCGTCGGCGTCATCGATCGCATTGACAAGCCTGCGGGCGGCGGGCCGATCATCATCTACGATTATAAGACGGGTCGCGTCGAAGAGGATCCGCACGCGTACCTCGCCGCGCTGCGCAGAGGAGACGAGGCGCAGCTCGCTTTGTATTACACCGTGCGCACGATGCGCGGCGATGATGTAGGCCGTCTCGCATTGGTGTCGCTGCGCGACCCGCGTGATTCTGTCTGGATCCTCGCGCTCGACATGACCGATGCGCAGGGCGCACCGGTCGTCAAGCGCGATGAGCGCAGCGGCGTCGTGCGCACGGCGTGCACGCCGGCTGACATCGAGCGCGGAATCCACGCGCTCATCGAACGAGCAAACGCGATCGTTGCCGGCGACTTCGATCATTTCGCGCCCGGCAACGACCCGCCGTGCCGCAATTGCGACTATGCGCTGGCCTGTCGCGAGCGCCCAGCCGAAGAGGAGCGCGTGTTTGCGCGCTGAGGCCGTCCAGCAAAGCTATCCTGTTCGCGAGCGCATCGCGACGTTGCCGGTGGGTGTCGCAGTTGTGACGGGCCCGCCCGGGAGCGGAAAGACGACCGCGCTTGCCGCGCGCGCGCACCGCCTCGCACAGCATGCGCCCGTGCACGTCATCTGCTCGCACGCGTCGGGCGTCGCTGTCTTCGAGCGGCACATCGAGCATCTCGGCGGCAGCCGGCTCGTCCGCGTCGCCACGGCGCCAGAGCATTGCGTACACTGGTTGAGGACGCACTACGCGCTCGCCGGCGTGCAACCTGATGTGGCCCTTGGCGGCGAAGCCGCCGCGCGCGCGAACGTCCGAAAAGCGGCGGATGGACTCCTTAACATGAGTTGGCCGGAGGTGAGCGGCGAGGATCTCGACCTCGATGTGCCATTCCTGAGCCGCGTCGATAAGTTCCTCGATGAAGCCGCGGTGCTCATCCGGCAGCTGCGCGGCGGTCGCGTGAGTCCGGATGAATTCGAAAGAACCTGCGCGCTCGGCGCGACATCGTTCTACGGCGATGGCGTCGAAGCGGCGCTCGTCAAGGCGTCCGACCCGCAGGTCGGCCAACGCGTCGGCCGGCGCGGACGCGAAGCTCTGCGCGCCGGCGCCGCCGTCTTACAGCAGCAAAAGCGCGCCGAGCGCGCGTGTGCGCTTCTCTTAAGCAGGCTGTACCGCGAGTATCTGCACGTCGCGCGCACCGCGCAGTTGATCTCAGAGGAAGACGCGCTCGACGAGTGCGTGCGCTGGCTAGCAGCCGATCGCGCCTCGGCGCGCGCGATCGCCGGATCCTCTTCGGCGCTTTTGGTGGACGACGCAGAAGACGCGAACGCAGCGCTGTCCGAGCTGCTCACCATTTTGCACCAGGAGGGTATGCTGACGATCACGATCGCGGGCTGGCCTGAGGCCGCGATCGACGGCCTTGAAGGAAGGCGTTCGGCATTGGCCGCGTTGCCCGCCGATCAACGCGTCGAGCTTGCGCCGCTTAGCGCGGCGCCGGCACCGCTCTTTCGCCGCTTCGCGGACGAAGCTGAAGAAGTCGCCGCGCTGACGCTTGCGCTGCGCGATCTATTGCGCCAGGGCGTGCCGCCCGATGCGATAGCGGTCCTGACGCGCAGTCCCGACGCCGCAGCGATCTATGCGCGCGCGCTGCGTGCTGCGGGCCTGCCGGCCGACGCGCCGCTTGCGGACTTTGAAGAGCCTGCGCAGATCTCCGATTGGCTCGCGCTGGCGGCAGTCGTCGACGATCAACACGATCACGCGCACTGGCTGCGCGTGCTCGCTTCGCCGCTCGTCGGTTT
>JAFAKE010000014.1 GCA_019235715.1 Vulcanimicrobiota bacterium | reverse complement strand
GCGCTCTTTCTCTTCGGGCGCGTTATCGATCTGGTCCACCACCAGCTTCTTGGTCCCCGTCCCCGACTCGGCCAACACCTTGGTGATCGCCGCCGTCAGCGTCGTCTTGCCGTGGTCGACGTGACCGATCGTGCCGATGTTCACGTGTGGCTTGGTGCGCGAAAATTTTTCTTTGGCCATCTCGTCCTTATCTCGTTACGCCGTCGGCGGAAATACGGTTGGGGCGTCTGCAAGCCCATGCTGACGCACACCCCGAGTTTCCGGAATGCGAAAGGGCAAAGTTCGCGCCCGAGAGGACTTGAACCTCCAACCTACGGCTTAGGAGTCCATCGCTCTATCCAGTTGAGCTACGGGCGCGTGAGCCCTCGGCGGGGATTGAACCCGCGGCCTCGTCCTTACCAAGGACGCGCTCTACCACTGAGCTACAAGGGCAAGCCGTCCCCGGCGGCCGTCATCATCGTATCCGATGGCGCGTCTGCGCGCAAGCGGGGCAGGCGCGCACACCGTACGCGTCAGTGGTAGAAGTAGGGGTCGAGCACCTGGACTTCGCTCACCGAATCGACCGGCAGGCCGTTGGATTGCGCCGCCTTGCGGATCGCCGCTTCATCGGGGCCGTCATAGATGCAGTACGTCTTCTTCTTATCCTTTGAGACATAGGAATGGACCCACGTGACGCGCTCGGCGGCGTTGTTGCCGACGACGCTGAGACACGCAGACGCGCCGGCGTCGTTGGTCGGCACGTTGAGGCCGCTTGGAAACGTTCTCTCCACCATGTACCGAGGCATAACGCGTGCGTCTCCTTTCGCGGGCGCGTGGCGTAAGGGCGGCATCTCTATCGCACGAACCGCACCTTCACCTTTCGCGCTCGCCGCCGCTGGGCATCGCGCGGTCGCACGATTCGGGGGACTAAAGAGCGCTAACGAGATCTAGTAGTGCGAGCCTGCGGAGCTTGACACAGGCGAGCCGGTTCCAAAACCGCTTTGACCAAAGCTGCTATTGGTCGAAGAGCTTAGGTCACTGCTGTGCAGACTCGAGGAGAGTCCGTGTACTGACGTGGTGCTGCTCATGATGGAGCTGGTGTTCTGGCTGGGGAAGCGCGAGTTCGGGAAGCTGTTGCCCGACAGCGTGTCGCCGAATGAACTCGTATTGCTGGCCCCGCTGAAGCCGCTGGTCCCGTTCGAAAAGCGGGTTGACCCCAGAGTCGAGCTGTAACTCGAGCTTCCATTGTAACTCGAGCTTCCGTTGTAGGTCGAGTTTCCATACGGTATCGGATTCGCGTAGTACGAGGCCCCACTGCCGGTCGGCGCATACCACGCCGAGGTGCGCGAGTAGCTTTGACCGTTCGATGGCGTCGCGCCATACGAAACCGTCGAGCGAGCTACCGACGCGCTCGTGTGATAGGACTGCACGTACAGTGCGCGCTGAATAGCCGCCACATCATTCATCAAGCGCAATGCGCGCGGATCGGACGAGCATCCGATATTGGATGAACGCTGCCCGTTCCAGCCGATGACGATGTCTTGCGAGCACGGACGCTCAGGCAGCTGCGCAAGCGCGCCCGCCGACGCCAAATCGGTGAAGAACGCCTGCGTCATGCTGAGGTTGAGCCAGCCTGAGGAGTGCCCGGCGCCATCGAGCGCCCACGCATGGCCGGTCGGATCGAGGACGATCAAAAAACCTGAGAGGTCCGATCCACCGGGATCGGAGATCGTCGCGGCATTCGCGGGAACGGGGACGTTTTGCGCCGCGTTGACGATTGCTGGAACACAAAGCAGCGTAGCCAGGAACGCCAACGCAAGACATTTCGCGATCGACTTCATCGTGCTCACCTGACGCTTGCGGCTGGAGCGGGAGACGGGTCTCGAACCCGCAACATCCAGCTTGGAAGGCTAGCGCTCTACCAATTGAGCTACTCCCGCGCGCCGTCTATCCTTTGGGGAAGATTTAGAAGCTTCCTACGTGCAGGCGTGCTCGGCGTCTTGCACGACGAACGGGCGCCATTCGGGTGCTTCGAGCGTTCCAGCGGGCCGCTCAAGAACGTAGATGAGACGCCCGCCGGCACGCTCGGGCCCATCCGCGATCGCGGCTCCGAAGACGTCGGCCTTCCTGCGCGGCGATCTGGCATCGGCCGGGGTGTAGCGCAATAGCACCGGCTGGCTGCGCCACCACACCAACACGCCGCCCGCATTGTCGGTGACGTACAAACGCACGCCATCTTCATCGGTCGCTGACTCGCTGATCTCGCGCGCGGGCGACGCCGCGATACGCTCCAGCGCATCGACGTCGACGTGCGCGTCGCGAGCTTTGACGAGTTGATCGCTGCGCACCGTGTCGATGCCGGGCAGCTTGAAGATCCGGATCGCTGTCTGGGGTACGCCGAGGCACAGCGACTCTATCGAATCAGGCGCAGGCACCGTTGCGTGCTTGTCCTGACAGCCAATCAGTATAAAGGCCAACGCAAAAACAAGAGCGGTCGAACGCATTCGACCGCCCTGTCGTATCCGCGCTAGCGCCTGCGGGTCAGTTGCCGCAGGTCGTACCCGAATCAGTTGTGCACAATGCGATGACGTCATATTCCGTCGTCGTCGGCGTGAACGGCGGCGGCTTCGTCGCAAGGCGCGAGTCATAGATGCTGTCGGTCGAGAAGCCGCTGACGGTCGAGCCCAGCGTGCCGCGCTTGCCGCGCACGTTTTCGATGAGGCTGCCCTTCAGCGTCAGCACGCCGGTTCCCCCGGCGCATCCGCCGATGAGCGGGCAGAACGGGTTGTAGAACGTGCCGTCGTTGCACGTGGCCGTGCACTCGCCGTAGTAGCCGGTGAGCAGCAGCCCGTCGATCTCGATGTTGCCGTTTGAGACGTCATCCAGCAGCATGTCGTTCGACCAGAAGGCAAGCTCGTCGGTCGTCGGCTGTGCGTACGTCTGCGAGCCCATGAAGAAGATCGCCGGGTGCGTCGTCGCGTTGTCGATCGTGGCGAAGGTATACTGGCCCGTGAACACGTTGCCGGCATTGAACTGGTAGCCGAGGGTCGAGAAAATCGCGCCGTCGGCACCGCTCACTCCCGGCGCCTGCTGGCCGCTCGGCACGCCCGTGTAATTCGCGACCGGGTTATTGCTCGCATCGGTGATGCGCGTCGTGCTCGCTCCGTAATCCACGATCATGTGATACGTCGTGACCGGAAGACCGGCGCAGCAGATCTGGATCGTGAAGGTATCGACGTTGCCCACGACGGTCGACGTGATCGTCGCGCGCCCCTTGATGAAGACGCCGGTGTTGAGCGCACCGCCACCCCCGACAACGCTGGCGCCGTTGATGTACATATCCTGTACGGTCGGGATCGTCGGCGGCGAGCTGGGGTTTGGATTTCCCGTCAGCGAGGCGTATTCGACGGACGTATTGTCTAGCGCCGTCGGCAGCTGCAGCGGCTGGCTCACGATATGGAAATTGCCTTGGTTCGAGATGACCGCGCTCCAGTCGGCCGGCGTCGAGGGAGCCGCAGGGATCCAGTGCGGGGCCGAAGCCGTCCACACTTCATTCGTGAAGATCGAAGGCTGCGCGTCCTGGTAATCGATGATCATCGGGCCGCCGCTGTAGACCGGGCCGTTGAACTGCTCGCCGTTGGTGTAGACGACGGCGCCGCCGAGGTTGGTCTGCTCGCTGATCGTGAAATAGTTGTAGGCCGAGAACGGCATCTTTTGCAGGAGCGCGTCGACCGAGCGCGTGCTCGTTCCGTCCGTCGCCGTCGCATGCACGAGGTAGTAAGGCAGCACCGACGTCCAGCGCTGTGCGTCAACCGAAACGTTGTAGGCGACGTTCGTGCCGTCTTGGTCGACCCAGCTGCCGCCGAACGGCGCCGGCACGACGCCCGGCGCGGCGCCGGCGTCGTTGAACTCGATCTGATACTGCATCGACTCGACCGCATAATAGGCGGCCCGCAGCGCTGCGTTGCTGCGGCCGTGCATGCCCGAGACGTTGACCTCGCGGGCGAGATTCTCCATGAGCACGCCGATGAGGATCAAGAACACGGTGATCATCATCAGCGTCGCCACGAGCGCCATGCCGCGCTCCGGGCGGCGCCTACGCTCACGTGTCTGCATTATCATAGCAGAGACCACTCCTACTTTATGATGTGGACGTTGTCGACCAGGGTGTACGGTGCCTCTGGTTTTGTCGGATCCGTCACGTTGTTGACCGTGATGGATAGACGGTATTCATTGTTATTGGCAGGGACTTGCTGTACCTCAAAATCGGTCACGTTTGTCGCGATCACCGTCGGCGCCGGCGAGGCGAGATTGCCGTAATATGTGGCCGGATCCATGACATATTCGTTCACTGTCGTGCCGGTCAACGAGATGATGTGCACCTTGTAGCCCGGATCCGGCTGATTCGCGGATCCAATCGGCAATGACGCGGCTGGCGCGAGCGCAGCGACCCGGAAGAACGCGATGGACGGGGCGGCAGTCGCCGATGGCGGCGTGGGGTTGAGTACGGGCAAAATGGCCTGGCCCTGCGCACCGTAGAGGTTCTCATCGCTTTCGTTTGTGTCTTCGGACGCCTGCGCGATCGAGCTGTTGATCTTGCCCATGGCGACGCGGGCGAGCTGCTCGTTCGTCATGTTCTCTTTGGTGAGCGTGTTATGCGTGTACGCCTGTTTGAACAGGACGGTCGCAAATCCGAGAACGAGCAGCATGATCGCCATCGAAATCACCATTTCGATGACGGTCATGCCCCGGCCAGCTTTCGTATGCATCCTCGCTCCGTGCATCAGATCGGAATCGGCGTTGCGGTCGGCGTCGGCGTCGGCGACGGCGTTGCAGTCGGCGACGGCGTTGCAGTCGGGGTCGCAGTCGGCGACGGCGTGGGCGTGGGCGTGGGCGTCGCGGTATGGGTCGGCGTTGGCGACGGCGTCGCGGTCGGCGACGGCGTTGCGGTCGGCGACGGCGTCGCGGTCGGCGACGGCGTCGGCGTCGGCGTTGCGGTGGGCGACGGCGTGGGTGTCGGCGTCGGCGTCGGCGTCGGCGTCGGCGTAGCCGTAGCAGACCAGTTCACCGGCGGCGTCTGGTGCGTGAATCCGTGCAATTCGTACTGATCGACCTTGCCGTCGACAGTGCTTTGCACCCATACCGTCAATTGCGCGCTATCGCCCACGATGCTGCTCATCGCCCATTGGTACTGTACGTTAGACAGCTGCGAGGGCCCGAGGTTACAAGCCGGCGCGCTGTGCCAGGTCCCGCCCGGAGGTCCGGAATCATTGAGCTTCGTCATCGCGTTCCCGCAGGGATCGTTGGGAACGTCGTTGGTCTTGGCGGTCCAGATGTTCGGGTCGCCATGCATGAGCGCCAACAGATAGTTGGATACGGTGATATCGACCGAACGCTGAGACGATTTGCTCTCGGCCCAGGAGCTGGCTATCATCTGTTCGGCGACGAAAATAAACACGAGGACCAGCAGCACGACCGCCACCAGCACCTCGATCAGACTCATTCCGCGTAGTTTCGCCGACCCACGCTGCGCCTGCGTTTGAGGCAACCCGTCCCGTCCCATCAGTCAGTTTGACCAATCGGTCCCCGTCGTGTGACATCTCTCACACCGGGAAACGCACAATACCTGGCGCTATGTCCCTCGAACAAGGACGCCAGGTTGAACTGTGACGTTCATCACAGGTCAGCGCGTCTCCCGTACCCTCCGTTTCTAGATCGGTATCGGCGTCGCAGTGGGCGCCGGTGTCGGTGACGGTGTGGGCGTTGGCACCGGTGTCGGCGTCGGCACCGGTGTCGGCGTCGGCACCGGCGTCGAGGTCGGCGTGCCGGTGGGAGCTGGCGTTGGCGTCGGCGCGGGCGTCGCTGTCGGCACGGGCGTCGCGGTCGGCACGGGCGTCGCGGTCGGTGTGGGCGTCGGCGGCGGCGTCGGCGTTGGTGGCGACGTCGGCGATGGAACGGGTGTCGGCGTCGCCGTGGACGACCAGTTCACCGGCGGCGTTTGATGGGTGAAGCCGTGCAGCTCGTACTGATCGACTTTGCCGTCTTCTGTGCTTTGCACCCACACGGTGAGATCCGCTTTGTTGCCGACGATGTTCGACATCGCCCACTGATATTGCAAGTTGACGGATTGCGAAGGCGCAAGATTGCAATTCGGCAGCGCGTGCCACGTGCCGCCCGGTGGTCCTGCGTCGTTGATCTGCGTCATCAAATCGCCGCACGGATCCTTTGGAACGTCCGCGGTCATGAGATTCCAGATCTGTGGATCGCCGTGCAGCAGCGCCATCAGATAGTTGGCGGCCGTGATATTCGCGCTGCGTTGCGCCGACTTGCCTTCCGCCCAGGACGTGGCGATCATCTGCTCGGCGACGAAGATGAACACGAGGACCAGCAGCACGAGTGCCACCAGAACCTCGATTAGGCTCATTCCACGGGATTTTCGAGTTCTTGCCGGCTGCCCACAATACGGCATAAGGTCCGTCCTAGCGTGCGGTTACTAAGCGGCCAGAACAGCCTGATTAACCACACGACCTTTGACGTACCTTGTTTCCACGATGGGATTCAGCCAAACGCAAAAGCGCCACCGCTCTTTTTCCGTGGAGCGGTGACGCTTCTTCCGGTTTTTACGCTATGTTCGCTTACTGGCCGCAGGTGGCGCCAGTCGAGTCCTCCGTGCAGAGCGCCAAGATGACGTACTGCGTCGTCGTGGGCGTGAACGGCGGCGGCTTCGTCGCCAGACGCGGATCGTACACGCCGTTGGTCGAGAACCCTGAGACGGTCGATCCAAGGGTGCCGCGTTTACCGCGCACGTTCTCGATGAGGCTGCCGCGCATCGTCAACACGCCGGTGCCGCCGCCGCACGTGGGCGCGACGGAGCAGTTCGAGTTCTTGAACGTGCCGTCGTTGCACACGGTCGAACATTCACCGTAATAGCCGGTGAACATCGCGCCGTCGATCTCGATGTTGCCGTTGACGTTGTCGGTCAAAACGATGTCGTTGGCCCAATAGGCAAGCTCATCGGTCGACGTGAGCGACGTATCGGCGTATTCGACGGTTCCCTTCATCGTGATGGTCGGATTCGGAAGTCCCTGACCGTCCGGTACGCCGAGCGTGTATTGTCCACGGAACGTCGAGCCGGCGTTGATCGTCATGGCGCCTGTCGAGAAGATGGCGCCGTTCGAGCCGACGACTCCGGGAGCTTGCTCGCCCACCGGCACGCCGCTGTACGAAGCGATCGTCTTGCCGCTCGAGTTTTGCACGATCGTCGTCTTGGCATTGAGATCGATCTTGACCGTCTCAGTCACGCCGCTCATCGCCAGCGTCAACGTTTCCGTATTGGAAGCGACGCTGCCGACCGACGTGATCGTCACAGTGCCCGCAATGAACAGGCCCGAGGTGATCGAGCCGCTGCCCCCCGCCGTCACGTTCGCGCCATTGATGTACAGTCCGGCAGTGCCAGGAATCGCCGGCTTCGGAGAAGGCGCCGGGTTACCGGTCAGCGCTGCGTATTCCACCTGCGTGTTGTCGTTGGTCGTCGGCAGCGTCAGCGGCGAGGTGACTTGATGCCAGTTCGCTTGATTCGCGATGACTGCGGCCCAGTCAGTCGAGTTCGCAGGCGCACCGGGCACCCATGTCGTCGTCCCCGCGTTGATGACCTCATCGTTGAAGATCGGCGGTTTGCCATCGGTGTAAGCGACCCGCATCGGCCCGCCGCTGTAAACGGGACCGTTAAATTGCTCGCCGCTCGCGTAGAACACCGTGCCGCCGACGTTGGTGAACTCGCTGATCGTGAACATGTTGAACGCCGAGAACGGCTGTTTCTCGATGAGCGCGTCAACTTTGCGCTGAGCACCGCCCGCATTTCCGGTCGAGTGAATGATATAGTAGGGCAGCTGGCTCTGCCACTGTGTCGTATCAACGGTCACAGAATATGAGGCCGTGTTGCCGTCATCGTCCGTGTAGCTGTTGCTCTGCGGTGCCGGCGTCGCTCCAGGGGCGGCGCCCGCATCGTTGAGCTCGAACTGATAGACCATTTCGTCGATGCCAGCGTAGGCGGCGCGTTGGGCCTCGTTGCTGTTGCCGTGCAAACCGGTGAGTTTCAGCTCAGAGACGACATTGCTCATGAGGGCGCCGATCAGGATGAGGAACACGGTGGTGATCAGCAGCACCGTCACGAGAGCAAGGCCGCGGCGCGGCTTGCGGCTTCGGAAGGTGACTGGCATACGCATGTCCGGCATCTCCTAGTTCATGACGTCGACATCATCCACCAGCGTGAAGGGGGTTTCTGCTTCATTCACGTTGAGGATGTTGTTGACCGTGATAGTCAGCTGGTATTCGCGGGTGTTGCCATTCACTTGCATCACACCGAAATTCGTGACGTTGTCCGCCAACGTCACCGGCGCCGGCGAAGGGCCGCCGACCGCATACACGGTCTCGTAGTCCATGGTGTATTCGTTGAGCTTCTTGTGCACGGAATCGTACGAGATTATGTGCACGTCGTACGCAGGGTTCGGCGCCAGCGTCGAACCCGTGGGGATCGCCGCCGGCTGGAGCGTCTTGACGCGGAAAAACACGATGGCGGGCGTCGAGGTCGCACTCGGCACGGCTTGCAGTACGGCGGGTATCGGCGTGCCGCCGACCGCATCGGTCGTGTTGGCGTCCACGGACGCTTGACTCAGCGACGAGTTGACCCGTGCCATCGCGACGCGAGTCAGCTGTTCGTTCGTCATGTTCTCTTCCGTGAGCGTCACGTGCGTGAACGCCTGTTTGAAGAGCACGGTGGACAGCCCAAGCACGAGCAGCAGAACTCCGAACGAGATGAGCAGCTCGGGGATCGTCACGCCTCGCTGATCGCGCTCACGCATGTTTTGACTCCTCATCAGATCGGCAGTGGCGTCGCAGTCGGCGACGGCGTCGGCGTCGGCTTCACCGTCGGCGAAGGCGACGGCGTCGGCGTCGGCGATTTGGTCGGCGACGGCTTGACCGTGGGCGACGGCGTCGGCGTCGGCGACGGCTTGACGGTTGGCGTGGGCGTCGGCGTGGGCGTCGGCGTCGCGGTCGGCGACGGCGGCGGCGTGGCAAGCGTCAGCTGCGTTGGCACCTGGTGGGTGTGTCCGTGCATCTCGTACTCGTCAACTTTGCCGCCGATGTTCGATTGGACCCAGACCGTGATGTCAGCGCTGTCCTGGAAGGGCGTCGTCTCCAACCACTGATATTGCACTTGGGCCACCTCGGCCGGAGCAAGGTTGCATGCCGGCGGTGTGTGCCAGGTGCCACCGTGCGTCGGCCCCGCGTCGTTGACGGCGGCGAGATTGTTGCCGCACGGATCTTTCGGCGTGTCAGGATACGCGCCCCAAAGATTGCCGTCACCGTACATGACGCCCATGAAGTAGTTCGCAGCCGAGATATCCATCGAGCGCTGCGAGGACTTGCTCGTGGCCCACGATGACGCGACCATGTTCTGCCCGACGTAGATGAAGATCAAGACGAGCAGCACCATGGCCACCATGACCTCGATGAGACTCATGCCTCGATCTCTTTTAGCCGAACCGGCGCGGTCGTTGCTCATCTCTGTTTCCTTCACCGTGTGCGCAAAACTGTAACAAGTCCAACCATCCACGGCCGGAGCACGAACGTCCCTGTTCTTCCAATCGGGTGACCCTTCTACTAAGACGCACGAAGAACTGCGTGATGTCGCGCTCGCAATGCAGGTGTGATGCGCCGCACTCACTCGGGAAAAGTCGCAGCCGCGCTGATTTGCGCGGCTGCACGCATCATCGGTGTGACGACTCGTCACATAAACGAGTGTGACAACGCGTCACATGTAGCCATGCCCGCCATATCCGCCGCTCGGCATGGAAGGTGCGGCCGGTGGCGGCGGGGCCGGCACCGAGGCGTCGGTGGAATTCCCATTGCCATGGAACGTGACGGCTCTACTGCGATAATTCGCGACGTACATCGAGCGTGCGATCGTGAGCACGTCGCGGTAAAGCGCCGTCTCATGAGCGTCGCGCGCACAACTGATGTCAGGCGACGTCTGCGCGTGATACGTCACCATCACGGGATTGGGTGCAGCGGTTTGTCCGGCCGGACAAGCGCCATTGGGCAACTGCGACAGCGGCATCGCGCTTTCGAGATCATCCAAGAATAGTTTGAGCACCGGCTGCGCGATGGTCAGCTGTCCTTTGCCGGCACCGTCCTCTGAAGCCGCGCTGCCGTCCGGCATGATCACGATGCGATACCCCAAGAGGTCGCCGTTTGGAGCACTGGTGATCACGATGGCGCCGGCGGGCAGCGGCGGCGCGGCGATGGTCGCTGCCGCAAGGGGCTGGCTCGAGGTCACGCACAGTAGGGTAAATAGGAAGGCAAAGGGACGCATCGGACTCACCTCGTGCTGGAAAGCCCTGTTATGCCTGTCGAGTTTCTTCTTTATATATGCGCCGGCTGAAAATTACGGGAGCGCCGCCGGACAGCGGTCTTGTGGTGGGCAGGGTAGGATTCGAACCTACGTAGCGCTGAGCGCGGCAGATTTACAGTCTGCTACCATTAACCACTCGGTCACCTGCCCACGGCCCGCTACGGTTCGCCGGGTGGGTTTGGACCGCCTCGCCGAGGTGGCGACAAAGCAGGCAGCGGGATTAGTATTGCGGCGTGATCGTGAGCTTCACGTGCAGCTCGCCGACGTCGTCGTCGTACGCGCCGGGCGCGCCGTGAAAGCCGCCCGAATCTGCGAAGCCGAGCACCAGATGATTCGCCCCATCCGGCACGTGGATGCGCTGATAGGTTTTACCACCCTTGAGCACCTTGCCGTTGCCGATGTAAAACGTTTGGTCAAGCTTGGGATAGACATCCGTTTTCGCCGCTGCATAGGTGACGTCTAGCCGCTCGGGACCGGGCGCTTTCGGACTTGGACTGCCGACGAACACGCCGATCAAGAACATCGTACGGTTATGATCGATGATGCCGGAAATGCCGCCGGATGAAGCGATGTCCGTGCTGCCGCCGGCGTTAGCGCCGCCTTCAGGTCCGTTAAAGGTGCTGCCGCCGCCGCAGCACGACACTGTGCCGAGCACGCTGGTGAACATGATGAACGGGTTGCGCATCTTGGGCAGCTCGAGCACCGTCGGCTTGTGGCCGCCGCCGTTCGCCGATAGCCCGCCGACGCCCGCCGCGAACACATTCCCCGCGGCGTTCACAGGCATCTGATACGAAACGGCGTTCTTGACGTAACCGCTTGCCTGAGCGATTGTCAGGCTAACAAGGCCGCCGATAAAGGCGGTGGCGAAAATGGCGATTTTCACGGCATAAGTGTGTCGCATGCCGCGGTGTTACCGCTACGAGAGCTGCAACGCCTGCTCGCGTTGGATAGGCAGCGTCACGCGAATGGTGGTGCCGCCGTCATCGTTACCTTCGACGTGCACGGTGGTGGCGAGCGTCGAAACCAAGAACAGCCCGCGGCCGCGCTCGTTGAACTCGTTCTCGGGCAAACCCGGATCGAAGGACGACAGGCCGGGTCCAGCATCCGCTATCGTGAGCACGGGTTCGCGCGCGCTCCAATCGATCTCAAGCGTAACCGGTCCAGGCGCGTGCTCGACCACGTTCGCGAGCAGTTCGCCGATGATGAGCTCGGCCTTGAAGAGTTCTTCGGCGGTGCGCACGTGGGTTGCGATGAACGTCATGAGCGCGCGCCGCGAAAGCCGCGCCATATAGGCATCGCCGGCATCGAACGCCCACCGTTTGTGCGCGGCACCGTCCGGCATGACGGCATAGCGGGCGCCCAGGCGCAAGACCACGGCGACCGCGTCGTCGAACGAGCGCTCCGCGCCCATGACGTCGTTGACCAGTTCGAGCGCCGGACTTTGCGTCTCGGGCTTGCGTACGAGGGCGTCGGCCGCGCCCAGCAGCACGGCTTCTGCATGGATGATGTCGCGCTTGAACTCGGTGATACCGTCGGTGTAGAACACGATCACCGCGTCACGCTCGAGTCTGACCGCTTGGTTCGCAACTTCGAGATCGCCGACGCCGAGCGGCATGCCGCCCAGCGGCAACGGGTGCGCCGCCTGTTTCGGTGATGCGACGATTGGCGCCGGGTGGCCGGCGCTTGCGTAGCGCAAACCCTTGAGATCGGCGTCGAGGACCGCCACCAGCGCCGTTGCGATCGCCGGATCGCGCAGGTTCAGCATGCGATTGACGTTGATGAGGATGTCCGCCGGGTCAGCCTGGGCCATCGCCATGGTGAAGATGCCGTTCTTGATTCGCGCCGCCGCGTTCGCGGCGCTGACGCCGTGACCCATCACGTCGCCGATGGACACGACAATACGACCGTCGGGCAGCTCGAATGCGTCGTACCAGTCGCCGCCGACAAGGGCTTCCTGCTCGGCTGGCAGATAGAGCGCATCGAAACGCAGGTCCGGGCGCACCGGCAATTCGCTCGGCAGGAATGCCGCTTGCAGCGTCTCTGCCACGCGCGTCGATTGCTGCAACGCGCGCTTCTGCATGTCGATATCCGTGTACGTGCCGTACCAGCGAGTGATCTCTCCGCTGACATCGCGCAGCGGCTCGGCGCGCGCGAGAAACCAACGATAGGTGCCATCCACGCAACGAATGCGCGCTTCACGCTCGAACGGTACGCCCGTCTGGATCGAGCGCGGCCAGTCTTGCATCGCGCGTTCCAACTCTTCGGAATGATATGCGTTCGCCCAACCCCAACCGAGAGCGTCGTCCTCGCGCTGTCCTGTGAACTCGTACCAGCGATGATTGAACCAATCGATCCATCCGCTCTTGTTCGACATCCACACCATCTGCGGCACGATCTCGGCGAGCACTTGGAAGCGCCGCTCCGCATCTTGCAGTTGCGTGCGCGCTTGCCGCCGTTCTGCCGTGACCGCGCCGAGGACAAGGCCGGTGGCGCTGAGGACGGCAGCATAGGTCACGAGCAAAATCAAGCGGTGATCGAATGGGCCGCTTGAGAATGGCCCCATGCCCTCCAACGTTCCCAGAATCGCAATCACGGCGATCCAGGCGACGGCCAACGTCGTTGCGCGCTGGCTAAAACGCAGTGCTGACCAGATGATGAACGGATACATCGAAAACGATAGCGGCAGCGGCGTCATGAACTCGGTGATCGACAGCCCGCCTGCCGACACCGCGAATGCCGCGCGCTCGAGCAGCTCCGAAAGCTTGAGCGTCTCGGTGCGCACGCGCGCCCAGACTAAGATCAATGGCGCGACAAGCAGCACGCCCATCGAGTCGCCGATCCACCAGAGCCACCAGACCGAGGTATAACTCGACCACGACCACGGGATTATTTTCGCGAATGCGAGCTGCGCGACGCCGTTGGTCGCGCTGACCATCATCGCCAGCGCCGACCCATAGATCACGAGCGAGACGACGTCGCGAACTCGCTCGAGCGCGCCGTCAAAACCGACACGTCGTAGAAGCACCGCACCGAGCAGCGGTGCGAGCGTGTTGCCGACCGCGATCAGCGCGGCGGTGAGGAGCGTTTCGTGCGTGAGCGCGTTTGCAAGAAACGCACCGAGAAATATCGCCGGCCAGACGCGGTTGCCCAGCAACAACAGTGCGGCCAGCGCGATGCCGGTCGGCGGCCAAACCGCCGTGACCTGTTGGGTCGCGAACGCAAGGGTGAAACCGAGCTTCGCGGAGCCGACATACACGGCGGCGACGATGAGATTCCAGACGACTGTTTCGAGGGTCGAGTTGCTCCGTTTGGAGCCTGCCGTGGTCGCAACCGCGGCTTGGACCATGCTGGATCTCCCGTGCTCAAAGCGCAGCCGAGAGAGCGGTTCGACCTGTGGCGCGGCCGTTCATTCGTGGCGCAGCGCTTCGATCGGATTGAGCTGCGAGGCGCGGCGGGCCGGATAGAATCCGAAGAGGATGCCCACGAGCGCCGCAAAGGTGAATGAGATGAGGACCGAGGTCGGCGCGATGATCACGCTCCATCCCGCCACCTTAGATGTCAGCAATGAAGCGCCCAGGCCGAGCGCGACGCCGATCGCTCCGCCGATGCAGGCGAGCGTCACCGCCTCGACCAGGAACTGCATAAGCACATCTCTTTGGCGCGCGCCGATCGCCAAGCGGATGCCGATCTCGCGCGTACGCTCGGTGACGGACACAAGCATGATGTTCATGATGCCGATGCCGCCGACGATGAGCGAGACGGCGGCGACGCCGGCCAGCAGCAGCGACTGGATGCGCGACGTTTCGCTCGCCGCGGCTTGCACGTCGGCGATGTTGCGCACGGAGAAATCGTCTTGCTGACCGGGCGTGAGGCGGTGGTTGAGCCGCAGCAGCGCTTGCGTCGAGCTCACGACGGTGCTTACCGCGTCCGGCGATTGCGCGGAGATCGAGATCGAACCCAACCACGTCTGGCCGTTCAAGCGCAGCTGCATCGAGGTCAGCGGAACGATGACTTGATCGTCCTGATCCCGTCCGAACCCGCTTTGGCCTTTCGCAGCTAAAACGCCAATGACCGTGAATGGCGCGCCTTTGATGTTGATCGTACTGCCGATCGCGTCGCCCGCCGGGAACAGATTCGCGGCCACGGTCGCGCCAAGCACGGCCGACTTTGAAGCCGACTTCATGTCGGCGTCGGTGAAGAAGCTGCCTTGCGCCATCGTCCAGTTCTGCACTTGCATCCACGACGGGCTCGTGCCGATGACCGTCGTGGACCAGTTGTTGCCCGAGGCGACGACCTGCGCGGTGATCTGCGTCTGCGGCGCGACCGCCGCGACGCCAGGCACCTCTTTGGCGATCGACGTCGCGTCTTGCGGAGTCAGCGACTGGCGGGCGCCGGCGCCGAGGTTGACGCCGCCGCTGACGATGCTGCCCGGAATCACGACGATAAGGTTGCTGCCGAGGCGCGCGAGTTGCGCGGCGACCGCCGCGCGTGCACCGTTGCCGATCGCCATCGAAGTGATGACCGCACTGACGCCGATGATGATGCCCAGCGTCGTCAGCAGCGAACGGAACGCGTTGCGCACGAGCGCTTGCCATGCGACGCGGAAGAGCGCGCGGAAGTTCATGCCGGCACCTTAGCCTTGGGCTGGACGGTTTTGTCGTCGACGACGCGGCCGTCGCGGAACGTGATGACGCGCCGCGTCCAGCCCGCGATGTCCGGCTCGTGCGTGACGATGAGCACCGTGATGCGGTGCTCCTGATTGAGCGCTTGGAACACGCGCATGATGTCCTCGCTGCTGCGCGTGTCGAGGTTGCCGGTCGGCTCGTCCGCTAAGATGATCGACGGATTGTTGACCAGCGCGCGCGCGATCGCGACGCGCTGCTGTTGGCCGCCGGACAGCTCCGCGGGCGTATGGTCGGCGCGGCCTGAGAGGCCTACCATGTCGAGCGCCGCGAGCGCACGCGTACGCCGCTCTTGCGGATCGACGCCTGCGTACAGCATCGGCAGCTCGACGTTCTCGAGCGCGGTGGTGCGCGCGAGCAAGTTGAATCCCTGGAAAACGAAGCCGATATGGCGGTTGCGCACCGCCGCCAGCTCATCCGTGCTCATCTGCGAGACGTTTTGGCCTTCCAAGAAGTATTCGCCGGCCGTGGGCCGGTCGAGGCAGCCGATGAGGTTCATAAACGTCGACTTACCGGAGCCCGAGTGGCCCATAATCGCGGTGAACTCGCCGTGGTCCACGTGCAGCGTGACGCTGTCGATCGCAACGACGTCGACCGAGCCCACGTGATACACCTTGCGCAGATCGCGCACGTCGATGACCGGCTTCTCACCGCTCGCCATCAGCGGCCTCCCGGGCCTGCCGCGAAGGGCGTCGTGCTGCCGCCGCTGCGCGACTGCAGCTGGCCGATGATCACGCGGTCACCTTCCTTGAGATCGCCGCTGCGTATCTCGAAGTTCGAGCCGTCGGACATGCCGATGACGACTTGCACGGGCTTGGGCCGCTTCTGACTGAGCGCCCAGACGACGACGCGCGACCCAGGCGCACCCGCCGTGGGGGGCGGCGTCGCTACGCCGGCGGTGAAGCTGCCGCTCGAACCCGGGGCGCTTTGCGTTTGCGATTGGCGAGCGCCCTGTGGTTTGTACAGCAACGCGGCCACGGGAACCGCGAGCACGTTGTTGCGGCGCGAGACGGCGATCGTGACGTTGGCCGTCATGCCGGGCTTCAGGCGCGACGATTCGTCGTGGATCATCACGATGGTATCGTACGTGACCACGTTCTGCACGTTGGTCGGGTTCACGCGGATCTGCGTGACCGTTCCCTTGAATGTCGTGTTAGGATACGCCGGCACCGTGATCGACGCGGCTTGGCCGACCGCGAGCTGGCCGACGTCGGCTTCATCGACCGAGACGTCGACCTGCATGTCCTTGAGGCTCGAGGCGATGACGAACAACGTCGGCGTCTGGAACGACGCGGCGACGGTCTGACCGATGCTGACGGCGCGCGAAACGACGATGCCATCGATCGGGCTGGTAATCGTCGCGCGTTGTAGGTTGTAGCTGGCTTGCTGCAGCTGGCCCTGCGCCGACGCCACTTGTGCTCCGGATGCACCGGCTTGGTGGGCGGACGCGTTTTGCTGGGCCTGTGCGGCGGAAACCGCATCGTGTGCTGCACTCGCGTCAGCGATCGCGCTGCGCAGCGCTGCCGCATCGGTGTCGTACTGGCTTTGTGCGATGTAGCCTTGAGCCACGAGCTGCTTGTCGCGCGTCATCGTGGTCTGCGCGAGCGTTTGCGCCGCGAGCGCTTTCTTGTAATTGGCCTGCGCGCTCTGCACGGACGCGCCCATCTGCGTAACCGTCGCTTGCGCAGCCGACTCGTTGGCCTGCGCGCTCATGACCGCGGCTTGCGCTTGGGCTTCGGCCGCCTCGAAACTGGTCGGGTCAAGGGTCGCCAACACCTGACCTTTGTGGACGATCGAATTGTAATCGACGTTCAGTGAGGAGATGGTGCCCGAAACCTGCGTTCCGACCTGCACCTCATTCACAGGGTTAACGGTGCCGGTCTCCTGGATGACGGCATCGATGTTCGCGCGCGTCACGGGAGCGGTCAGATAGCGCGGCGCGCTGCGCTTCGCGTTCGCGAAGCTGATAATGGCCCAGGCGACGAGCACGACGGCCACGATGATGCCAGCGATGATGTAGATGCGTTTCATGAGATCTGTCTTTCTTGTTCCATGTTCACGGCGTCGAGCCGGCGCAAACCCTCAAGCAGCTTGGCGAGGTCGTCCGGCTGTAGGCGTCGCAGCGCCGCAGCCAGCACCTCGGGGCCGAACGCGCTGCGCAGCGTGGCCAGCTTACGCCGGCCTGCAGACGTCAGCTCAAGCCCGGTGCGGCTGCGGCCGACCACCCGATAGCGCCGGCGGACGAGCCCTTTGCGCTCGAGTCCGGAGAGCACGATCGATGCCGTGCTCGGCGTCACCGCCATCGCCCGCGCGACGCTGCCGACGGTCGCCTGCGGCGACACCGACAGCGCGCGCAGCAGCAGCGCACCGCGCACGGTGATATCGAAACCGCCGAGCCGGCGCGCGTATGAAGCGCGATAGCGTTTGAAGATGCGTGGCAGCAGCCGGCTGATCTCCCGGATCGCCTGGCTGCCGTCTGCTCTGATTCTGTTCGACATCGTCACATTTATTATACGTAGCTGCGTTGTGCGAACGGTGTGAGGCATTGATTAAAGACCGCTTGAATCAAACATAGAAACCATAGAAAAGGCATAGAAAAACGTCCCGGCCGTGTTAGGCCGGAACGTTCTGCGTGACGCTTTAACGCTGTGCTGTGGAGGCCGGTCAGGCGCGCGCGGCTGCGTGAATCGCGGCGCGCACCATCTCGTTCTGCTCCTTCGGATCTTTCCAGCGCGCCTGCGCCGCCGCCGACAGCTGATCGATGGGATCGAAGTACAAGAACCACTGGCCGGGTTTCACGCTGGGTGCGCTGTACACCGCGATGCCGTTCTCGCGATCGTAGTGATCGAAGCTGTGGAGGTCGCGCTTGCCGCCGCCGCCGGGGGCGTCGCACAAGAACGTCGGTGTGTTGAAGCCGGCCGTTGCGCCACGCACGAACTTTTCGATGTCGATGGCGGTCTGAATCGTCGTGCGCAGATCCTCGACGCCTTTGACCATATCGTGCATGTAGACATAATACGGATGCACGTTCATATAGCCGAGCTGTTTGATCAGCTTGCGCATCGTGTGCTTGTCGTCGTTGACGCCGCGGATGAGCACGGATTGATTGCGCACCATGATCCCGCGCTCGAACAGCACTTGCATCGCGCGCTCCGTGATGGCGCTGATCTCGTTGGGGCTGTTGAAATGGGTGTGCAACATGACGTCCTTGCCGAGCTTTCGTCCTTGCTCGACGATGGAAGTCAGCGCGTCTGTCCACGCGGCATCGGTCAGGATCTTCATAGGCATGACCGCCGGACCTTTGGTCGCGAAGCGCATGCGGCGCACGTTGGGGATCCCGAGCAGCGTCTCACCGATCTTCTTCAGGCTCTTGGCGGGCAGTTGGTACATATCGCCGCCCGATACGACGATGTCTTGCAGCTCCGGGCGCGAGGCGATATATTCGAACGCCTTCTCCCAAAGCTTGGGGTCAGTCGCCAGCTGGGCTTTCTCGACCGTTTCCGTGTCGCCGCCGATCGCGTACGAGCGTGTGCAAAAGCGGCAGTAGACCGGACAGGTGTTGAGCGGCAGGAACAACGCCTTGTCGACGTAGCGGTGTGTGAGGCCCGGCGTCGGCGAATCTTCCAACTCGTGCAGCGAGTCGAGGCTCAGACGC
>JAFAKE010000066.1 GCA_019235715.1 Vulcanimicrobiota bacterium | reverse complement strand
CCATCGCGGACGAAACGTTTAAGGAATGGTGGGAGCGGCGCGCATGAAGGCCGCGTTCGTCGCGCTTGTTCTGCTCGCGCTGTGCGCGTGTGCGGCGTCGACGCGCCACGCCATCACGTTGCCGTCGGGTGAAGACGTGCTGGTGCTGAGCGAGTCCGATCAGTCCTTCGTCAACGTTTCGCACGTCAAGAAGCACATCTTCGCGGTCGACTACATCAGCGCGTACGATATGGACGATATCCCGGCGCTGCGCAAAGAAGCGAGCGAAGTCTTCGATTACTACCGCGAGCGTATCGACAAGGGCGGCTTCACCACCGTTGGCCTCGCTCCCATGGCGCGCGTCGCTGGATCGCCTGGGCCGCGCGACCTTTACGGCCGGCCGATAGTTTTCGAACGCGGCGCGGACGGGCAGTGGATGATGCAGCCATGAGCGATTCGAACGCGGCGCGCGCCGCGATCCTCGATGCGATCAAGCAGGCGCTGCGCGATGAGCCCGAACGCGCGCTGCCGGCGCCGGCGCCCGTGTTCGCCGATCCGCCCGTGACCGAGCGCGCGCAGCTCGCGCAGACGTTCGCGCGCGAGCTCGGCGCTCTTAAGGGCGAGACCATCTTCGTGCGAGGCGCGGCGTTCATGCCGCGCGCCCTCGGCGTCTTGCTCACACAGCGCGGCTTCAACATCGTCGCAGTGCAAAATTCGACGCGCGTGAGCGCGGCGCTCGGCAACATCGCCGGCGACCGGTTTTTCCAAGCGGCCGGCGCCTCCAAGGAGCGCATCGCCGCCGCGGATTGCGGCATCATCGAAGCGGATGCGCTGCTCGCCGACACCGGCTCGGTCGTCGCGATGTTCACGAACCGCGGCGAGCGGCTGCTGCCGTACTTGCCGCCGGCGTGCATCGTCATCGCCGATGTCAAACAGTTGAAACCGCACATGGACGATGGGATCGCCGGTCTCTACGCGGCGGCGCGTGAGGGCCGGCATGGAGAGGCCGTCATCATCACGGGCCCCAGCCGCTCCGCGGACATCGAAAAAGTGCTCGTCCTCGGCGCACACGGGCCCTCTCAGATGATCGTGATGCTCGCGGGCGTCTCTGAGTCAGGCGAGATCTCTGCGGAGTGACGATGAAATGCAAAACGGGCGCATGAAGCGCCCGTCTTGCAGTGTCGGGATCGTCAGTGCACGGTGATGCCGTGCGGGGAAGTAAATCCCGTCGCGGCGCCGCTGATCGTCGCCGTCGGCGCGACATTGCCGGTCGAGCCGGCTGAGTACATGGTGACGCTCGGAGTTGCGATGTTCACGGCGTAGACGTTGTTGTGAGCGTCGAGCGAAACGCCGTTCGGATGGTTGAGACCGGTCGCTGCGCCGGTGATGTCTGTGATCGGAGCGACGTTGCCGTTGGCTCCCGCGGCGAATTCGACGATGCTGTCCGGGGTGTCGCACGCAACGTAGATGTTGAGCGCGCCGTCAAGCACCAAACCGTGAGGCGCAGCGAGTAGCGTCGCCGCGCCGCTAATCGTCGTCGTTGGCGCGACGTTGCCGTTTGAGCCAGCCGCGTAAATGGTAACGCTGTTACCGCCCTCGTTCGCCACATAGATGTTGCCCGTGCCATCAAGCGCTAGTCCGTGTGGCAGGTTCAGGCCAGTCGACGCACCCGAAATCGTCGCAACGGGTGCCGCATTGCCGTTCGCGCCGGCGGCATAGACGGTGATGCTGTTGGCGTTCCGATTCGCGACGTATATCTTGTTGGTCGCATCGAGCGCGATGCCGTTCGGCCCATTGATGCCGGTGGCAGCTCCGGCGATTGTCGCGGTCGGTGTTGCGTTGCCGGTCGCGCCTGGCGCGTACACGGTGACGCTCTGGGCCGCGACGTTGGCATTTGTCACGTACACGTTGCCGCTGGAGTCAAAGGCGATTCGATGCGGATCCGACAGTCCGGTCGCCGCGCCCGTGATCGTATTGCTCGGTGCGACGTTCCCCGTGGCGGTCAGCGGAAATGTCAAGACCGACGATGATGCTGACGTATTCGTCACATAGATGTTCTGAAGGGCGGGCGTAGGCGTGGGCGTGGTCGATGATGTCGAGCTGCTGCTGCAGCCGGCCATGAGAAGCGTTGCAACAACGCTCATGCCGACCAGCCGAAGTGGGCTGACTCCGGAACGATTCAAGACATACCTCCTCTAGAGAAGAATGCCCGGCCTTCGACCTGGTGTTCGAAGGCCCTCCCGCTACGAATCGGCCGAGGCGCATGCGGCGATCGATCGAAGCATCTGGCGGCGTATGAAGCTGCTGAACGGTCCGGTGAACAGCCAGTACATCTGAAACTTGATCAGGCTCGCGCGGTCGGTGCATCGCACGCGCGTCTGCGTCGAAAGGCGCGTCCCCGTGCTTTCGGCCTGCACCGCGAAATTCCAAACGATCTTAGCGTAGCCACTCTCGTCGAACGGGATGAATTCGGATGCTTCGAACCTGCGTATTTCGTAGGCGGGCTGCCACGGGCGCCCGATGAGCCCGAAGAGGATCTGGTCGCCCGGCCGCTCGTCAAGCAACGTAAATCCTGCGCGCGACATCGCGCGCAACGTGAGCGGCGCAGACGAAACCGGTTTTGAGAAATGACCGCCGCGGATCGCGAACAGCGTGCGCGTGACCGGTGCAGCGGCCAGATCGGCGCTCCAGAGGCACGAGTAGACGCACTCGGCCGGTGCGTCGACGTGCATCGCATGGCGGCTTGCGACGTCCCAACTGGGAAGAAACTCGTCGAGAAGGTCGCTTTCGCTCAGTATCGCGGAACCGACGGGTCGATCTCCACGCTCCACGCGTCGATACCGCCCGCAAGATTCTTCGCTTTAGCAAATCCAGCGTCGCGCAGCCATTGCGTTGCGCGCGCGCTGCGCACGCCGCCTTGGCAATACACGACGACCTCAGCATTCTTGTCGAGCTCGTTCATGCGCTCGCGCAGCTCGCGCAGCTCGATCCATTTCGTGTATGGCAGCTTGGCGATCTCGAGCTCGTCGGGGCGGCGCACATCGAGAAGCTCGAACCTCTCCCCGGCATCCAGCTTGGCTTTGAGCTGCTGTACGCTTACGTCGACGTCGTCTGCGCTGTCAGCCGGCATCGGCGCATCGCCGCACACCGTCGCGTAGTCGACGAGCGCGGTGATCGCCGGGTGTTCGCCGCAGACCGGACACGCGGGATCCTTGCGGATGCGCAATTCGCGGAAGCGCATCTCGAGCGCGTCGAAGAGCAACAGCCTGCCGAGCAGCGAATCGCCGATGCCAGCGATCAGTTTGATCGTCTCCGTCGCTTGGATCAAACCGATGATGCCGGGCAGAACGCCGATGACGCCCGCCGTCGCGCACGACGGCACCGCACCGGGCGGCGGCGGCTGCGGGAAGACGCAGCGATAGCACGGGCCGCGCCGCGCGTCGAAGAGCGAAGCCTGGCCCTCGAAGCGATACACGGATCCGTACACCGTCGGCAAGCCGAGCAGGACGCATGCGTCATTGACGAGGTAGCGCGTGGCGAAATTGTCGCTGCCGTCCACGACGACGTCGTACCCGCGCAAGATGTTCATGGCATTCGCGCTCGTGAGCTGCGCCGCGTGCGTCTCGACGTTCACGTGCGGATTGATATCGCCGATCGTGCGCGTCGCCGACTCGGTCTTGGGCCTGCCCGCCATGCTCGTCGCGTGCAGTACCTGACGGTGCAGATTCGAGAGCTCGACGCGATCGTAGTCGACGATGCCGAGCGTGCCGACACCGGCCGCGGCGAGATAGAGCGCGGCCGGGGAGCCCAAACCGCCGGCACCGACCAGCAGGACGCGCGCCTCTTTGAGGCGCTGCTGTCCGCGCTGCCCGAACTCGGGTAAGGTCAGCTGGCGCCCGTAGCGTTGCAGCTCTTCGGATGTGAACGACTCGGTCTTGACCGCCATGTCTCGCGCGTATTTCGACGCGCGCGCCGCAGTCTGCTTCTTAGCCGGGCTGGTTGACCTTCACCGTCATCGCCGGCCGGTTGCCGGCGACGGCTTTCCAAACAAACGCAGCGATGACCGCGCCAAGGATCGGCCCTACGAAGAAGAGCCAGAGCTGGGACAGATAGTCCGTGCCTGCGTAGAGCGCGGGGCCGAGGCTGCGCGCCGGGTTGATCGATGCGTTCGTCACCGGAATGGCGACGAAGTTCGCGACTGCGAGCGCGGTGCCGATCGCGAGGCCCGCAAAGCCGCGATATTCCGCAAAATCGATGGCGCCGAGAATCGTGAACATCAGCACGAATGTCGCGATCGCTTCGACGATGAGCGCGCCTGCGATACCGACGCCCAGCGCCGAGTTGTCGCCGTAGCCGTTGGCGACCGCCTGCGCCATGCTCGAATCGTACTTGCCGCTCAGATAGAGCACGAGCACGAGCGTGCCCCATCCGCACGTGCCGCCGAGCAGTTGTGCGACGATGTACCAGGGCGACTGTCCCCATTCGAACTTCTTGGCGACGCATAGCCCGATGGTGACGGCCGGGTTGATGTGGCAGCCCGAAACCGGACCGATCGCGTAGACGAGCGCGAGCAGCGTGAACCCGAACGCCAGCGCGATGCCCGCATGCCCGATGGTCTTGCCATCGTACAGCGCGGTGCCGATGCCGACGAACATGAGGATGAACGTGCCGACGAATTCAGCGATATAACGATTCATCGCGACCCCCAAAAGAAAAAAGGCCGAGCGTTATTGCCCGGCCTTTTCGATACGTCCCGGGGGTTCCTACATCCCTACACGTTCTTCTCGATGGGCACGCCGATCAGGTTGCCGTATTCGGTCCACGAGCCGTCATAATTGACGACGTCGTCGAGCTCGAGCAGATGCTTGAGCACGAACCACGTGTGCGACGAGCGCTCGCCGATGCGGCAGTATGCGATGGTCGGACGCGACGGATCCACGCCCTTGCCGGTGTACAGCGCGCGCAATTCGTCCGCCGATTTGAACGTCCCATCCTCGTTGACGGCCTGCGCCCACGGCACGTTGATCGCGCCCGGGATGTGACCTGCACGTTGTGCGGTCTCGGGCATGCCGGGCGGCGCGATGATCTCGCCGGTGAATTCCGGCGCCGAACGCACGTCCACAAGATTGCGCGACTTGGCGCGCACCGTGTCGAGCACGAGATCGCGCGTCGCGCGCAGAGCGGAATTGATCTTCGCAACTTTGTAGGACGTGCGCGCAGGCGACGGCGCATCGGTTGTCAGCGGACGGTTTTCGGCGAGCCACTTCTTGCGCCCGCCATCGATCAACACGACGTCGTCGTGTCCGTAGTAATTGAACAGCCACAACGCAAAGGCGGCGAACCAATTATTGTTGTCGCCGTACAACACGACCGTCGTGTCGTTGTCGATGCCCGCGTCTGAGAGTAGTTTTTCGAATTCTTCCTTTGAAGGGATGTCGCGGCGGACGCGATCGTTGAGCTGCGTCTGCCAGTTGAAGCCTACTGCGCCGGGCAGATGCCCTTTCTCGTACTCGGCCGTGTCGACGTCGACTTCGACGAAGCGCAGCCCGGGGTCGGCGAGATGTGCTTGCGCCCATTCGGTGCTGACGAGCGGTCTCGTCTGTGTTGAAGTAGCCATGGTCTCCCTCACTCGATGGATGCACCGGCAGGGCGCCGCAAATGCCGCCCCGTACTACCGGCGTCGATGGTTGAAAAATCGGAAGGTTCGTTGGACTTGCGGCACGTCGGCCGGGTCAACGACAAAGAGATGCCGATCGAAGCTCCTGGCATGGAGATGGCAAAGCCGGGTCTTCCCGACTTGCGCCGCCGCAGATTCACGGTTCCACTGCCCGGCGTCGACCAGCCCATCCCGTTCGATCCGCCCCAGACCGACCGCTGACAGAAGGTCGCGCCGCGTTGCTATCCAATTGCATCTATTGCAATGGTACGCAATGGTGTCAATGAGGACGCTAGGGAAACTCTCGAGCGCGTCATTTTTTCAGGCCGCGACCGGCGCCCGCTCTACCAGCAACTTGCCGAGGGGATAGCGTCGCAGATCCGTGACGGCACGCTGCCGTCCGGCGCAAAACTCCCGCCGCAGCGCGAGATCGCGAAATCGCATGGCATCGCGCTCGTCACGGCGAGCCAAGCGTATGAAGTGCTGGCGTCGCAGGGGCTCGTCGAGTCGCGCACGGGCCGCGGCACGTTCGTCACGCACGATGCGTCGCTGATCGAGCAGCGCTTGTCGCCGCCACCCGTTTCGCCTGACGCGCCACCGCCCGCGCTGACCGTCGGCCGATGGGATCCGGGCATCAACCGCTACGCGACGGAAACGCGGCGCGTCGCCGCCATGCAGCTGCTGCGCTCTGCGGTTCGTCCCGGCGCGATCGCGCTTTCTGCCGGACACACAGCCCCCGAGACGTATCCAGTGGCTGACTTCGCGCAGTGCTACGCGCGCACGTTCTTGGATGACCCGCCCGAGATCCACCAGTACCGCGCCGATCGCGGCGATGAGTCGCTGCGCGCCTTTTTCGCAGAACGGCTGCGCGCGCGCGGCGCGCACGTCGAAGCGGACGACATCCTCATCGTGAGCGGCGCGCAACAAGCGCTGAGCCTCGTCGCCGAGACGCTGCTCGACTACGGCTGCGTGGCCGCCGCTGAAGCGCCGACCTATTTCTCCGCGCTTGAAGTCTTCGACCAGCGCCGCGTGTCGTGGACGAACCTTGGCGCCGATGAGGACGGCTTGATACCTTCTTCGTTCGCCGACGTCTGCCGGCGCAGCGGTCCGCGCGTCGCATATGTCAACGCGGCTGCGCAGAATCCGTCGGGCGCATATCTGGCGCGCGCGCGCCACCGCAAGATCCTCGACATCGCGCGCCAGGGGCAGGTGACTATCGTCGAAGATCAGACGTGCTGGCCGTTGTCCTACGATGGCGAAGCGCCGCCCCCGCTCTTCGCATCCGACGACAGCGAGCGCGTCGTGCTCATCGAGAGCATGAGCAAGCTGCTCATGCCAAGCCTGCGCATCGGCTATATCGCCGCCAAAGGGGCCGCGCTGCAAGCCTTGTACGCCGCAAAACTGCGCGCGGACTCGTTCACGACGACGGTGGCGCAACGCGCGCTGCTGCGCTTTTTGGAATCAAAGGCGGCCGCACGCCATTTGCGTGCGACGCGCTATCTCTATCAGCGCCGGCGCGATGCGCTGCACGCGGCGTTGCTGCGCGTTTTGCCTGATGGAGCGCGCGCGGTGCTGCCGGCCGGCGGGCTGAACATCTGGGTCGAGCTCCCCGTCAATTGGTCGTCGATGGAATTGTTCGGCTATGCCGCGCAAGAGGGCGTCATCTTCTTGCCAGGACAGCCGTTCTATCCGACCGCGCCGGCTCCTAACACGCTGCGCCTTTCGTTCGGCAAGTTGCCGCACGAACACGCGGGCGAGGCGATGGCTCGCTTGGGCCGAGCGATACGCTCGTATGCGCATGCGCGCAAACATCGCGGCGCCGAGGCGATCGATCCAACCGCAGCCGCCGCCGTCTAGGGGCGTCAAAGCCCGTCAACGAATGGCGCCGGGCTAGTCTTAAAAGCTCACGATCACGAGGGGAAACATGGCAACCGTCTTAGAGCGCGTGTCGGAATTCAAGAACGAAGCGCTTATCGATTTCAAAGATCCTGCGAACAAAGCGAAGATGGAAGCGGCGCTTGCCGCCGTACGCGCCGGCGGATCAGCGACGTACGATCTCATCATCAACGGCCGTCGCGTGCGCGGCGCCGGCACGTTCAAGACGTCCAACCCGGCCAAGCCGAGCGAGTCGGTCGGCACCGTGCAGAAAGCATCGCCCGCGCAGGCGCGCGAGGCCGTGGCCGCGGCCGAGCAGGCGTTTTACAGCTGGTCGAAGGTGCCCGCGGCGCAGCGCGCCGCGCTGCTGTTCAAAGCCGCAGAGCTGACGCGTGCACGCCGTTTTGAGTTCGATGCGCTGCTCGTGCTCGAAGTGGGCAAGAGCTGGGGCGAAGCCGACGGCGACGTCGCCGAAGGCATCGATTTTCTCGAATACTATGCGCGCGAGATGCTGCGTCTGGATGGCCCGCATCCCGTAACCCCGGTTCCAGGCGAGAAGAACGCGATGATCTACATCCCGCTCGGCGTCGGCGTCATCATCCCGCCCTGGAACTTCGCGTTTGCGATCATGGCGGGCATGACGTCGGCCGCGATCGTCGCCGGCAACGCGGTCGTGCTCAAGCCTTCCAGCGACTCGCCCGTCATCGCGTACAAGTTCGTCGAACTGTTGGAACAAGCGGGCATGCCGCCGGGCGTCGTCAATCTCGTCACGGGATCGGGCAGCGAGATCGGCGATCTGCTCGTGCAGCATCCGCGCGTGCGCTTCATCTCGTTCACGGGCAGCAAAGAGGTCGGGCTGCACATCAACCAGCTCGCCGCGACGCCGCAAGCGGGGCAGATCTGGATCAAGCGCGTGGTCGCCGAGATGGGCGGCAAAGATTCGATCGTTGTCGCCGCTGACGCCGACTTGGACGCAGCGGTCGACGGCGTGGCGGCCTCGGCGTTCGGCTTCCAGGGTCAGAAGTGCTCGGCGTGCTCGCGCGCGATCGTCGAGGCGCCCATCTACGACGAGTTCGTGAACCGGCTTAAAAAGCGCGTCGCCACGATCAATACCGGCGACCCGGCAGACCCGAGCGTCACCATGGGCCCGGTCATCAATGAAGGTTCGCTGAAGAAAATAGAATCGTACGTCGCCGAGGGAAAGAAAGAAGGCACGCTGATCGCCGGTGGCGAGCGTGCGTCCGGCGAGGGATACTACATGCAGCCGACCGTCATCGCCGACGTCAAGCCGGATGCGAAGATCGCGCAAGAAGAGATCTTCGGCCCTGTGCTCGCGGTGATCAAAGCGAAGGACTACGATGATGCGCTGCGCATCGCGAACAATACGGAATACGGACTGACCGGATCCGTGTACTCGCAGGATCGTTCGAAACTCGAGCGCGCGCGCGACGAGTTTCACGTCGGCAATCTGTATTTCAACCGCAAGTGCACGGGCGCCATGGTCGGCGCCCATCCGTTCGGCGGTTTCAACATGTCGGGAACGGATTCGAAAGCGGGTGGCCCGGACTACCTGCTGCTGTTCTTGCAGGCCAAGAGCGTGAGCGAAAAAGTTGGCTGACGCAGGACGCTCCGCAGGCGCGGCGCCGATGTCGCGGCGCATCGGCTGGACGGTCGGCTTGTTCGCGCTCGTCGCGCTGACATATGGGGCGCTTGCGGCTGGCGGACTTGTCCCCTGGCCTCGCTCGATCGCGACGCTGGCGCAGCCGGGCGCGCAACATCGCGGCTATGCGCTCGTCAGCGGCTACTATCTCGCGCAGCCGTTCATCGCCAATGGCAATGGCTTGCCGCCGTATGCCTTCGGCGACGCGTCCACGAACGCGCGCAGCGGCGCAAGCGTGCGCGTGACACCGACCCTTGCGGATCTGCGCGCCTATCGCGTCGTCGCCGTCATCGATCTGGCCACCGGCGACGGCAGCGAATGGAGCCCGTACGTCATCCGCACCGTGGGCTCGGTGACGTCGGTCGTGCTGGGCTGCGTCGTCGGCATCCTCGTGCTCGCCGCGCTGCTGTTCTGGATCGCCGGTGCGCCCGCCGCGGCGAGGCCTGCCGCTGCGCGCCGCTCTGCTCGACGAGCAACCACCTGACCTTGCCATGAAATCCGGCGCACGCGCCCCGGATCTGAACGCCGACATTCTCGTCGTCGGCGCCGGACCGGCGGGCGCGAGCGCCGCGCTTGTCGCTGCGCGCCGCGGCGCGCATACGATCCTGCTCGAGCGCGCGCGTATGCCGCGCACCAAAGTGTGCGGCGAATATCTCAGTCCCGTCACGCTCGACGCGCTCGCAGCACTGAACCTGTTGGGCGAAGTGCGCGCGCGCGCGCACGCATTGACATCGCTGAGCTTGGCGGGTTTCGGCATCGGGCCGGTGAGAATGCGACTGCCCGGCCTTGGCGGATTATCGATCGCGCGCAGCGACTTTGACTTCGCGCTTGCCGCTGCCGCGCAGGCAGCGGGCGCGCATCTCATCAGCGGCACGTTCACGGCTGCCGCACAAACCCGGGAGCACGTCGACGTTCAGTATCGCGATGAGGCGGGCGACGAGCACGCGATCCGCGCGCGAGCGCTCGTCGGCGCTGACGGCTCGTGGTCGGCGGTTGCGGCGCGGCTCGGGTTATCCGGCGCGCAACGGCGCGGAGGCCGCTGGGCGGTCGGCGGGCACCAACAGACGCTCGGCGATTCTGACGAGATCGAGATGTTCGTCGGCGAGCGCGGGTATTACGCGCGCAATCCGCTTGGCGGCGGTTTGGCAAACGTCATGCTCGTCATGCCGCGCGCATTGCTCGACGACGAAGCCGATCGTTGCGTGCGCGGCGTCAGCGGCGGGCGGTACGGCATGCAACGCAAGGATCTCGTGCGCCGCGTCGCCGTCGGTCCGCTGCGCTATCGTGCGCGCGCGCCTGCGCATGGGCGCGCGATCCTGGCGGGCGATGCGGCTGAGTTGCTCGATCCGTTCTTGGGTCAAGGCATCGCACTCGCAGTGGGACTCTCGGGCGCGGCGGCCAATGCGGCGCTCGCACTCGCGGCGGGGACGCCGCCGGAACGCGCGACGCGTCCGTACGTGCTCGAGCGCGCGCGCGCGGCGCGCCGCATTCGCTTGGTGGCGCGCAGCGTCGACGCGCTGCTGCGCGTGCCCTGGCTGCGCGGACGCGCGGCGCGTAAGCTCGCGCGCCGGCCGGAGCTTGCCGACCAATTACTCGCTGTCGTCGCCGGCGCGGCGGCTGACGAGCAGCGGCTTGCGCTCGCGTGGGATCTGATCGCATGATGCACGCGCAGCGCTCGATCGATATCGCCGCCCCGGCGCAGACGGTCTACGCGTTCGCGCAGGACATCGGGCGGTGGCCGCAGCTGCTGCCGCACTACCGCTACGTGACCGTTACGCGCGAGCAGCCGAGCAGCCGCATCGCAGTCATGGCAGCACGCCGCGGGTGGATCCCTGTGCGCTGGACGACCGAGCAACGCCTCGATCCGGTGACGCCGCGCATTGAATTCACGCACCTTTCAGGCTGGACTGCTGGAATGAAGGTCGCGTGGATCTTCGCGCCGATCGCCGGCGGCACGCGCGTGAGCATCATCCACGACCTCGACTTTCGCCGCATACCGCTCGTCGGCAGCTGGATCGGCGAGCGCATCATCGGAGACTTCTTCATCCAGAGCATCGCGGGCAAAACGCTCGCGCGCATGAAAGAGCTAGCAGAGGCAGCGACGTGAACCACAAGGTCTATATCACCGGCATCGGCGCGGTCACGCCGATTGGAATCGGGCGCGAGGGATTGTGGAAAGGCGCACTTGCAGGCAAGCGCGGCGTGCGCGGCCTCGCGCGCTTTGACGCGGCGCCATTCCGCTCAAAGGTCGCAGGCCAAGTCGATGAGTTCGATCCTGCGGATTTTCTCGATAAACGCGCGGCGCAGCGCTCCGAGCGCTTCGCACAATTCTCGATCGCCGCGGCTCGGCTCGCGCTCGAAGACGCGTCGTTCATCCCCAGCGGAGACGATGAGGATTTCGGCGTGTGGGTCGGCAGCGCGCTCGGCGGCGCCGCGTACGGTGAGACGCAGCTCCATAATTTCATCGAGCGCGGGATCAAAGGCGTGCACCCGATGCTCGCTCTCTCGGTCTTTCCTGCCGCGGCGTGCTGCAACATCGCGATCCACTTCGGCATCCACGGCCCGACGGTTTCAAATTCGAATTCGTGCGCGGCCGGTGCGGTCGCGCTGGGCGATGCGTTTCACGCCGTGCGCAGCGGCCTCGCGCGCCGCGCGCTCGCCGGCGGGGTCGAGATCCCGCTGACGCCTTTGATCTTCGGCGCCTTCGACGTCATCAAGTCGATGTCGCAGCGCAACGACGATCCCTCGAGCGCGAGCAGACCGTTCGATGCCCAGCGCGATGGGTTCGTCATGGCGGAGGCCGCGTGTCTGATGCTGCTCGAGCGCGAAGAAGACGTCGTCGCGCGCGGTGCAACCCCGTACGCCGAGATCTCCGGCTACGCGCTCACCAACGACGGCTCGCACATGGCCGCTCCGCGCGAAGACGGGCGCGAAGCCAAGCGCGCGATGCGCTTGGCGATGCGCGATGCAGACGTCGAGCCTGCCGATGTCGATCATATCAACGCGCACGGCTCGTCGACCCCGCTCAACGACCCGACCGAAAGCCGCGCGATCCGCGACGTATTCGGCGCAGCAGCCAACAACGTGATCGTCTCGGGCATCAAAGGCATGATGGGTCACGCGCTCGGCGCAACCGGATCTGTGGAGGCTGCGTTATGCGCGCTCGGCATCCGCGACAGCCTCGTGGTGCCGACGGTGAATCTCCAAACGCCTGCCGCAGGCTGCGACCTGCGCTATTCGCCGGCAGTTCCTACGCCGCTCAAGCAGAAGGTCGTGCTCTCCAACAGCTTCGGGTTCGGGGGCCTCAACGCGGCGCTCGTCTTCAAAGCCGCCTAGTGCGCGGCCGCGCCTGCGGAGGCCGCGGGTGCAAAACGCTCGCCCCATTTGATGCGCGCCGTCACCTGCATCGTGACGAAGAGCGTCAGGATCGCGCCGACCGTAATGGCGAGTCCGCTCGATCCCTCGTTGAACAACGCCAGCGAAAAGAGGATCAAATAGAAGACCTGCGCGAGCCCGGCCTCGACTGCCGCGAAGCGCCAGCCGGCGACGATGCGCAGATAGCTGATCGTCAAGAACATCGAGACCAGCGAGCAGAGCGCGAACGCGGCGCCGACCGCGAGGCGGTCGACCGTATACGCGAACAGAAGATGGAACGCGAAGAACGAGGCGGCTAAGAAGAAATAATTCATCGGGTGCAGGTCGATGCGGCGGATCGTCACGATGATGAAGACGACGAAGAAATAGAACAGGAGCGAGAGCGGCGCCCAGAAGGTGATGCGCTGCGCGAGCGGACCGGGCTGCAGCCGCTCCGGCAATACCATGCTGATGGGCCGTGCCGCGATGAGATCGCCATAGTTCCAGCGCAACTTCCAACCATCCCCACTGCGGCGCTCCGTGGTCGGCGACAGCGTGCCGCCGGAAAAATCGATTGCGCCAAAATTTGTCGTCATCGCGAGATCGAAATCGTGCGCTTCGTTCACGCCCTCGCCAAACGAGTACGACCACGTTCCGACACCGCGAGAATTGTACGATACAGCGACGTTCGTCGGCTCGCCGCTACGGACGGGGACTGAAGCGACGACTTCGCCATCGCGCACCGTCGTGGAGACCGGCCGGCCGTTCACCACGACGCGCACGTTATCATAGGTCGCTCCGTCGCCGCAAAGCGGCAGACGGAATATCACGCTCGCGGCGTTATTCGGATTGCCGCCGCGATACATGCCGGCAAACGCCACGCCGTACGTGTTGTACCAGAGCAGGCCTTTGCGCCGCGGATCGAGGTTGAGATCGACAACGATGCGGCTTCGCGCCGCGTCCACGGTCGTGACGAAGGACTTGTGGCCGCCGCTTGCGGGCGTGAAATAGGAGAAGCTCGGCGCGACTTGCGTCTGCGTGGGGCCCCAAAGACCGCCCAGCGCCGTGCGCTGCGCCGAATCGCTTTGTTCGGTGCGCACCAACAGCGTGGTGCCGAGCACGATCCATCCTGCCGTCGCCGCAAGCCATATCAAGATAAGCGCAATGATGCGAGTCGTCATCGTCACTTTGCCTCACAAAGTCAGTTGCTTGTCCTACTTTGTATCACAAAGTTACGAGAAATGCAAGAGCGAATCGCGCTGATCTACGCTGCGTCCCGGAGCTAGGGGAAAAGCGAGGTCGAACCGAGTTGTTTGGCGGCGACGTCGTTGACGATCACGAGCGCCTGCATGATGGCGTCGTCGTGGCTGCCGCTGAACTCGCGTTCGAGTTCTGCGATCGTCTCAGCGATCGCTTTACGCATCACGTTGTGGATGTCGTCGTTACGCTGCGCGGCATCGTTGATCGTGCGTTCGCTCAAGTGCCGGCGGCAAGCGTCAATCGCGGTCTGGATGACGCGCGGGCTTGCGCGGTGCTTGCGGACGTCGGCGATGAGGTCAGCGCGGGCGCTCTCGTACGGCCAGGTCGCGTCTTCGCAGATTTCTTCCATGGTGTCCCCCTGCCAGGGGTATCGGCGCGAGCGCGCTTGAGTTTATCGTCCGTGCAGGCCGGGCGCAACTGGGGGTGGCGCTCACCTCAGCGGCGCGCGCGCAATCACTACGGTCGCGCGCGCGGCGTCACAACGTGCTAGTATGCCAGGCGGAACTTCGCGTAGACGTAGGGATAATTGGGACGGAACCAATTGCGCAAACTGCGGCGGATGAGCTCGGTTGCAGTCACCGGCGATGCACCGAGCATCACGTAGTGCTGGTTATCGAAGAAATCCGCTGAGTATCCCGGATAGGATTGCATGCGTTCGAAGCCGGCGAATGGAGCGAATACCGTCGAGGTCCATTCCCATCCGTTGCCGACGAGATCCTCGACGCCCCACGCGCTTGCGCCGGCGGGATACGCACCGATCGGCATTGGTTCGAAATGCTGAAAGCCGAAATTGCCATGGTTGGCCGAGGGAGCGGCATCGCCCCAGGGATACGCGCGCTCATCACCGCCCGGCGTGCCATAAGCCGCCCGATGAAATTCCGCTTCGCTCATCAGGCGCGCGCCGCGCCAGCGCGCGTATGCGCTGGCTTGCTCGTGTGAGACATACGCGGGCCACGCCGCGGGCAACGAAACCTCTTCGAACATGCACAACTGCATCCAGCGCCCGTCGCGCTTGCGCCAGAAGGGCGGCGTTTGGCCGCCCCCGTTCTCAACGAACTCGAGGTAGTCGGCATTCGTCACGCTGTGCTTGTCGACGGTGAATGGCTGCACATCGACGATCGTCTCTTGGAATTCGTTATCCCAACCGAACTCTGCGCGCTCGCGGCGCGCGCCCAACGTCGCCCGTCCAGCCCTGATGTGGATCCGCTCGTTGCGCGCAGGCGCGCCGCCCGGCGTGATCGTTGCGTCGCCAAACGTGCGGTGTTTTTCTTCGAGCGGCACCTGGTGCAGCATGTAGAGCAATGTCTCGTGATGCATCGGCTCATGCTCGAGTATCGTATACGACGCCTCGCGTATGCGCGGGCTCAGCGCCGCGCCGCCGGCATCGGCTGCGCGCAGGACGTCGAGCACCGCGGCATCCCATTTCGCGGCCAGCTCCTGCACGTGCGCTCGGTCCGGCCACTGCTGCGGCGCGCTCTGTTCTGCTGCGGCCGCGCTCGCGGGATCGATGCCGCGATAGAACAGCGTCTCCATGCGCTCGTCTATCGAGGGCTTGCCCGCCGCGTCGCGCGCGAGCGTGATGAAGCTGAACGCCGGCAGATGGCCTTCGTAGAAGCGCACCGGATGGCGCAGCGGTATCGGGCGAGAGGCGTACGCCTCAGGCGTCACGATGTCGAAGAGCGCCGCCGACCTGCGGCGGTTCTCATCATACCAGGTGGTGAAGCTCGACCGTCCGGTCTGCAATGTGATGGCCACGAGCGGGATCTCCAGTCTGCGTGTTTCCGCGGCGGCCTGCCTTGCCGGACGGCTCGCGGTTACCCTCCCTAGTTAATGGAAGCGACGAGGAACGGCTTCGTCGTCGGCGCCTGCGAACCGCCCTGCGGTTCAACGGTGATCGCGACCGTCAATCCCTTCTCCGCGCCGACCGGTAACGTGACCGTCGCATTTCCATTCGCATCCGGACTGAACGTCGGAGCCGGCGTCGGCTTTGCGCCGGCGCGGATGTACCACGCTTGATATACTTTCCCGGCAGGAAGCGGCGCCATTCCCTGCGCTTCGAATCGCAACTGATTTCCGGACGATGCGACGACGCGCGTCGCGCTCGGGCAACTTGCGGGCGCCGCGCTGCACGCGACCGCCCACGTGCGCGGCCAGAACCACTGATGCGCGAACGTCGCCGCGAAGATCACGACGACGACTGCCGCCGCCGCTGCCAGCCATGCAGGCCGTGTCCACCACGGCGTGATGATGTCAGCGCGCCGCGTCGGTGCAGTCACGACCGGCGCTTGTGCGCTTACGCTTGGCGGCTGCGCTGCGGCAAGCACGCGTGCGCGCAGTTCGCGCGGCGGCTCTTGCGCGACGCTCTCACCCAAAGCATACGCGATCATGCGGCCGCGCTTGATAGCGTCGCGGCAGCCCTCGCTGGCCAGGTACGCTTCGACCGCAGCGCGCTCTTCGGGGTCAAGCCCGCCGAGCGGATACAACTCTGCGAGTTCGCGCATGGCCTGGTCGCGCTCGCCCATCATGTCGCGCCCACCTCGCTAAGCACGTCCATCAAGCGCCGCATGCCCGAACGGATCCGGCTCTTGATCGTGCCGAGCGGCGTGTTGAGCTTCTCGGCGACTTCGCGATAGGACAAGCCTTCGAAATACGCGCGCTCGATCGGCTCGCGTTGGTCCGATGGCAGCGCGCGCAGCGCGTCGATGACAGCAGCCGCGCGCACGCGGCCGAACACCTCGTCATCGAGATCGGTATTCGCCGGAAGGTCGACGGGCATCTCCGGTTCGCGCGTACGCACTGCCGCGCTGCGCACGATGTCGAGGGAGGCGTTGCGCGCGACCGTTGCGACCCAGGCGGCGAAGTTGCCGCCTTGAAATGTCTCGGGCCGCGCCCATATCTGAAGGAAGACGGATTGCGTGACGTCCTCGGCTTGCGTCGCATCGCCGAGCACGCGCCGGGCGACGCCGAAGACCAGCGCCGCATGGCGGTCGTATAACTGTGCGAACGCAGCTGAGTCGCGGCTGCGCACGCGCGCGATCAGCGCGGCGTCCTCACTCATGCTGGCGCGCGGTTCGCTCGTGCTTCCGGCGCCGCCTGGCGCCGACAGCGCAAGCGGCGGCCTCCGCCCAAAACGCGAGGCGAGCGCTAGCGGCGCGATCGTGCACATCTCGCTTTGGAAACGGCCGGCATCAATCTCTGGATTGATGCGCCGCGCACATCCCAGGCTGGCTAAACTCGCTTGCTCGCCCTTAATATTTCAGTCTGCGGGACGAAAGAATCGGCAAAGCCGCAAGCCCTCGTCCCTAATGGCCCTAGACGTTTGCGCAAGCCTTGGCGAAGGTAGAATATCGCCCCACGGGCTCACCGCACAACCCGTTTCGCCGCTAGAAAGCCCCACAATGTCCCGGCGCTCCAAACAACCCGCCCCGACCAGCCACCGGCTGCGCAACGGGCTACGCGTAGTCGCTACGCGCACGCCGCAAAGCGGCGCGACGAGTATCGCGCTTGCGCTGCGCGCCGGCTCGGTGTACGACCCGCCTAACGCCCAAGGCTTGGCGCATTTCCTCGAACATCTGATCTTCAAAGCGACGCTCGATTATTCGCGCCAAGAACTGGCAGCCGCGCTGCAGCGCTGTGGCAATCGCTTTGACCCAGCGACGAGCAAAGAGCTCATCTCGATCATGGGCAGCGTTCCCGCCGCGAAGGCGGACGAAGCGCTCGATCTCTTGAGCAGCGTCGTGCGCCGGCCGCTGTTCGCAGCCAAGGACATCGAAACCGAGCGCAAGGTGGTGCTCGAAGAGCTGCGCGATTGGGAAGACGATCCCAGCAAGCGCATCGAGGTGCTCACGGACGAAGCGCTCTGGGGCTCGCACCCGCTCGGCCGCGATGTAGGCGGCACGCTCGCGACGGTGCGCGGAATCAGCGCAGCGCAGGTGCGCAGATTTCATCGCCGCCTGTTCAATCCGCGCAACGCGGTCCTCAGCCTTGCGGGTCCGCAATCGACACGCGAACTGGCGGCATCAGCCGAGCGCTTCTTCGGCACCTGGCGGGCAGCGCCCGATGCCGTTGTTCCACCAACGCCTGCTGACGCGCTTGTGCAGCCGGCGATGCACCGCGCGCGTCGGGCGAAAACGCTGCGGCGCTCCAACACGCAGCAAGTCTGGTTCTCGATATCGACGACGACGCCGTCGTATCCTCACGGCTTCGATGCCGTCTTGCAGACGCAGCTCGCGCAGACGATGATCGGCGAAGGCGACGGCAGCCGCTTGTGGGATGGGCTGCGCGAAGGATTGGGCCTCGCATACGAGGTCTATGCGACGCAAGACTTCTACAGCAACGTCGGCGTGATGAGCGCGATGGCTGCGGTCGGCCGCGGGCGCGCGAAACTCGCCGTGCGCGAGATGCGGCGCCTGCTCGAAGAGACTCAGCACGGGTTCTCCGCCGACGAATTCGAGCGCGGCCGCGAAGCGTATTCCGCCCAGACTCACTTGATCTCCGAATGGAATGCTGAGACGGCGCGGCGCTACGCGGAGCTTGCGCTCTTCGACCAGCCGCTGGTGACGCCTGCGCAGGAACTGCAGCGGCTTTCGAAGCTGCGCGCCGCCGAGTTCAACGAATTCGTGAAGGCGAACATCCGCTGGGATTCAGGCACGCTGTGCGCGATCGGCACGGCGCCGGCGCTCGAGGCTTTGCGCGCGTAGCGCGCCGCGACACGCGCTAGCGCCTGACGACCTCTCGTGCCGCATCGACGATCATGCGCGCGGCGCCTTCGATGCCGAAGCGCGCGGTATTGACCACAAGGTCGTAATGGCGCGGGTCGCGCCAGTCCAGCACGCCGTAGTGTTCCTTATAATACGCGGCGCGATGCTGGTCTGAGCGGCGGATCTCTTTGAGCGCATCTTCGTTGGACAGCCCCAGGCGCGCGGCGACGCTCGTCGTGCGTTGCGCCGCGGGCGCGGTCAGAAACACGCGCACCACATCCGGCCGATCTTTGAGCAGCACCGGCGCACCCCGCCCGATCACCACGAGCGACTCGCCGGCGGCGCGCTCTCGGATGATGGTTTCAGTGAGCTTGACGAGATTCTGTTCGGACCAATCGGGCAGTGCGCGCGCAGCCATCGCTTCGGGATAGGCGGCGGTGATGCCGCGCAACACCCGTTCGGTGAACGTCTCGACCTGCTCGTCGCGTTGCGCGACATACGATTCAGGCGCGCCGATGCGCTGTGCGACCAGATCGACGATCTCTTTGTCGAGCAACGGAATGCCGAGTTCGTTTGCGACCGCCTCACCGACGGCGAGCCCGCCGGCGCCCAGCTCCCGCGCGATGGCCACGATCATGCAGGCCGCCTTTCGGAGTGCGCCTACGTGGGTGCCGGTGCGTTTGCGATGAGCGTGCCGCCTTCGCGTTTCATCGCGTCGATGGCGACGCGCCGCGTGATCTGCGTGCGCGCAAGATCGAGCGAGACGATCCATGTCAGGTCATCGCGTTGATTGTCGCCCGGACGCGGTGCGCGCGGTTGGCCGCCGGGCGGCACCGCGAATGCGCCGATCGCCGACGGCTCGATGCCTTGATTGCGGAACCAATCGATCGCGCTCGTCGCGTACCGCATCTGCGCAAAGCGCGCCGCGATGACCTGTGACTGCGCCATATGTCGGGCGACCCATTACGCAAGGGCGGGACCGCGCCCTCCGCCGCGACGAATCCGTAGCGCGCACGAACGGCGTGCAGGGAGTTCACATGTCCGCGAAAACGCCCATCACCGTCGCCTACGGCGACGGCATCGGACCGGAGATCATGAGCGCGACGCTTGACGTGCTCAACGCGGCCGGCGCTCAGCTCGACATCGAAGTAATCGAAGTCGGCGAAAAAGTCTATCTTGCGGGCAATCCCGCGGGCATCGCGGCGAGCGCGTGGGAGTCGCTGCGGCGTACGAAAGTGTTTCTCAAAGCGCCGATCACCACGCCGCAAGGCGGCGGCTACAAGAGCCTCAACGTGACCACGCGCACCGCGCTCGGCTTGTATGCCAACGTGCGACCGTGCGTGTCGTACGCGCCGTACGTGCAGACCAAGCATCCGGTGATGGACGTCGTCATCGTGCGCGAGAACGAAGAAGACGTGTACGGCGGCATCGAGTACCAGCAGACGCATCAGATGACGCAGGCGCTCAAACTGATCTCGCGTCCGGGCAGCGAGCGCATCATCCGCTACGCCTTCGAATATGCGCGCCGCAACAACCGCCGCAAAGTCACGTGCTTCACCAAAGACAACATCCTGAAGCTGACCGACGGCCTTTTCCACAAGATGTTCGATGAGATCGCCAAGGAGTATCCGGAGATCGAGCACGAGCACTGGATCGTCGACATCGGGGCGGCAAAACTGGCCGACACGCCCGAGTCGTTCGACGTACTTGTATTGCCTAATCTCTACGGCGACATCTTGTCCGACGTCGCCGCGCAGATCACGGGATCGGTCGGCCTCGCGGGCTCAGCGAACATCGGCGAGATATGCTCGATGTTCGAAGCGATCCACGGCTCGGCGCCGCGGCGTGCCGGCCAGAATATCGCAAATCCGTCGGGCCTGATGCTCGGCTCGATCATGATGCTCGTGCACGTCAGGCAGACCGACGTCGCGGCGCGCTTCCACAACGCATGGTTACGCACGATCGAAGACGGCATCCATACCTACGATATTTTCCGCGAAGGCACGAGCAAGCAGAAAGTCGGCACGAAAGAATTCGCCGCGGCGGTGATCGCGCGCTTGGGCGAAAAGCCGCAGCATCTCAAACCGGCCTCTTATAAAGACGTCGCGCTGGAGAAGTCGCCGTCGTTCAAGACGATGGCGACCGACCCGCGCAAGAAAGCGCTCGTCGGCGTGGACGTGTATCTCGACTGGTCGGAGGGAACCGCAGAAGAGCTCGGCAGCGCGCTTTCGCGCGTTTCAGCCAATGGTCTTGAGTTGAAAGCGATTCTCAATCGCGGCTCGCGCGTGTGGCCGAAGGGATTGCCGGAAACGCTGTGCACCGATCAGTGGCGCTGCCGCTTTCAAGCAAAAGACGGCGCTGAGATCTCGCACGCACAGATCGCAGAGCTGCTGCAGCGCGTCGCCGCGGCGGGCTTCGATTTCATCCAAACGGAATCGCTATGCACGTTCGACGGCCGGCCCGAGTTCTCGGGCATCCCCGGCGAATGACGAGGCCGCCTTATCGTATGCGGTAACCGACTGCGACGTACGGCCCGTCGCGCACGAAGTTGAAGGTTCCCGTTTTGCGCACGTTCGTTTCTTGATAGTAGCCGGCCAAGATATTCAACCTGACCTTCGGAAACGCGAAGGACGCTCCGAAATCGAGCTCGTTGGCGATGAACGCCGAGTGCACGGATCCGCTCGACAGATCATTCGGGTTTGCCAGCGCGTACGTGCCGGTTTGATTCGGAAACCAGTAGTACGAAGCGTACGGGCTGAGCGCGCGCCCCAAGTCCGGCTGCAGCTCGACGCCGATACCCGAGGCGGTGAGCCGCGGAAAATTGTAGTTGTTGAACGAGTTGCTGTACGCGACGCCGAGATACACCGGGAACCTCGGCGGCCGGTACTCGAGCCGAAACTCCGACTCGCCGTCAGAGGCGACGAACTGCGGCACGATCGCTTGCGCGCCGGGATAGTTGATGGCGGTTCCCGGTCCGCCGCTTGGCGTGAGCGCGTTCGTCTGGCTGTTGGTCAAATCGCGGTAGCACTGATACTCGGCCGCGAAGTGCCCGAGGAACACCTTCGCTTTCAGCGCGTACGAACCCCAGAGATGGTCGCCGTCATCGGTCGTCACACCATTGTACGTATCGCCGAAACCCAGCGCATATTGCACGTAGCCCTCTGGCGTGTCGTAGTTGGCGGCGAGCGCGGGCGTCTCAGACGAAACGGCGGCCGCAATCGCAAGCAGCGCGATGAACGCGCGCGCGGCGAAGACGCGCTCGCGCTGGTTCAACGGGTCTGCTCGCCCGCCGGCCTCGCCCACGGCACGCTGATCGTGTACCGAACCGCGTGCGGCTGCGTTTCGGAAATCGTACCCCATGAATGCGCACAGACTCGCCAGCGCCCGGCTTCATGCCGCAGCGTCCAAGCGTATACCGCTTTGGTGATCTGTTGCTTTCCATTATAGACATACGTCAGCGTCGCGGGGACGACGACGTACGCGGTGTCACCGCTTCCCGTCGTCGAACGGCGTTCGCCAGCGCCGACCGTCACGATGAACGGACTGCCGAGCTCCACGTGCTGATGCAAAGCGCGATCGCCTTTCGAAGGCATGATCATCGAATACCATCTGACGACGTCGCTCTTGCCGTGCCAGTAGAAAGGCGGAAAAAGGTCGATCACGGAGATGTCGTCGGTGAAGATATCGGGCATCGTGGTCGGTCCGCCTTGCCACGCGGCGTTGAACGAATCGGCGAAAGCCTTGATAGGGATGAAGACGCCCGGGTCGACGGTCACGTTGTGCGACTGGGCTGCGAATGCTGCAGCAGGCGTCATCACAAGGATGCATGCGGCGACCAATAGTGTTCGTAGCATGGTGCGGGCCTTCGAACGGCGTCAACGCGGAATCCTTTGCGGGCGTGCGGACGCGTAGGCTCCAATTCGCGCCGCGACGAACCACGCAAATCCAATGGCTTCGCTGAACTCATTCGACAGCAAAGCGACGCTGAACGCGGACGGCGGGGCCGTCGTGTATCATCGCTTGGCCGCGCTGAGCGACGCGGGCGTTGGTCATGTCGAGCGCTTGCCTTTCTCGCTCAAGGTGCTGCTCGAAAATCTCCTGCGCTTGGAAGACGGCCGAACCGTCACGAAAGATCAAATCGAAGCGCTTGCGTCGTGGGATCCGAAGAAGCCGTCCGAGCGCGAGATCTCGTTCCGTCCGGCGCGCGTGCTGTTGCAAGATTTCACCGGCGTTCCGTGCGTCGTCGATCTTGCCGCGATGCGCGACGCGATGGCCGATCTCAAAGGCGATCCGAACAAGATCAATCCGCTGCAAGACGTCGAGCTCGTTATCGACCACTCGGTTCAGGTGGATGCGTTTGGCTCACGCGAGGCGTTTCAGATCAACGCCGACCTGGAATTCACGCGCAACCACGAGCGCTATGCGCTCTTGAAGTGGGCGCAATCAGCGCTGCGCCGCTTCAAAGCCTTGCCGCCTGACACGGGCATCGTGCACCAAGTCAACTTGGAGTACTTGGCGCGCGTCGTGTTCCGCGGCGAGCATAACGGCGAGGTACACGCGTACCCGGACACGCTGGTCGGCACCGACTCGCACACCACGATGGTCAACGGCCTCGGCGTGCTCGGCTGGGGCGTCGGCGGCATCGAAGCCGAAGCTGCGATGCTCGGCCAGCCCGTCTCAATGCTCATCCCTGAAGTGATCGGCTTTCGTCTGCGCGGCCGTTTGCCTGACGGCTCGACCGCCACCGATCTCGTGCTGACCGTCACCGAGATATTGCGCCGCAAGGGCGTCGTCGACACGTTCGTCGAGTTCTTCGGCGCGGGACTTTCAAATCTGAGCGTCGCCGATCGCGCGACGATCGGCAATATGTCGCCTGAATTCGGGTCGACGTGTGCGATTTTCCCGATCGATGACCAGACGCTCAAATACCTCAAGCTTACCGGGCGCAGTGAGGCGCACATCGCGTTCGTGCGCTCCTACGCGCAGGCGCAGGGCATGTTCCGAACCGATGAGATGCCCGAGCCGCTGTACACAGATATCCTCGACCTCGATCTCGGCACTGTCGAGCCCAGCTTGGCCGGGCCGCGCCGGCCGCAAGATCGCGTGCCGCTCAAAGATGCGAAGCGCCAGTTCGAACAGGCGATGGAGCTATTCGCCCAAGGCCGCGCGCACAAGACGCCGGTGGTCGCCGCCGAGCGCTGGGCCGGCGAGGGCGGGAGCGTGCGTACCGCCGAGCAAGAGCGGCGTCGCGCGCGTTATGTCGGCGCGAACGGTGAAGAGGCCGAATTGTTCGACGGCGCCGTCGTCATCGCGGCGATCACGAGCTGCACGAACACGTCGAATCCAAGCGTGATGTTGGGCGCTGGATTGCTCGCCAAGAACGCCATCGAGCGCGGCCTTACGACCGCGCCCTGGGTGAAAACCAGCCTTGCGCCCGGGTCTAAAGTCGTCACCGACTACCTCAAGAAAGCCGGATTGCAGCCGTATCTCGAACAGCTCGGTTTCTATCTGGTCGGTTACGGTTGCACGACGTGCATCGGCAACAGCGGTCCGCTAGCCGACCCGATCAGCGCAGCCATCACCGATCACGACCTCGTCGTGTGCGCGGTGCTTTCCGGCAACCGCAACTTCGAAGCGCGCATCCACCCGCTCGTGCGCGCGAACTATCTGGCGTCGCCGCCGCTCGTCGTCGCATACGCGCTCGCGGGAACGATGGAGATCGACCTCGTCAAAGATCCGCTCGCGCGCGACAGCGCCGGCAAGCCGGTCTATCTCGCGGACATCTGGCCTTCGCCGCAGGCGGTCGGCGAGGCGGTCGCGCGCTGCGTCAGCGACGACATGTTCAAGCGCCAGTACGCCGACGCGTTCGGCGGCGATGAGCGCTGGAAATCGTTGAACGTGCAAGCCAGCGATCGCTTTGCGTGGGACCGCGAATCGACGTACGTGCGCAAGCCTCCGTTCTTCGACGGCATGACCGCGCAGCCGCCGCCGCTGCGTGACATCACCGGCGCGCGCGTGCTCGCGCTGCTCGGCGACAGCGTGACGACCGATCACATCTCACCTGCCGGCAACATCGGCAAGAACACGCCCGCCGGCAAGTACCTCATCGCGCACGGCGTCGAGCCCGCCGACTTCAATTCGTACGGCGCGCGCCGCGGCAACCACGAAGTGATGATGCGCGGCACGTTCGCCAACGTGCGCTTGCGCAATCTGCTGGCTCCCGGCACCGAAGGCGGCGTGACGCGCCATCTGCCCGACGGCGCGGAGATGTCGATCTACGATGCGGCCATGCAGTACGCGCGCGAGGGTACCCCGCTCATCGTCATCGCGGGCAAGGAGTACGGCACCGGCTCGTCGCGCGATTGGGCCGCCAAGGGTCCGCGCCTGCTCGGCGTGCGCGCCGCGATCGCGGAGAACTTCGAGCGCATCCATCGCAGCAACCTGATCGGGATGGGTGTGCTGCCGCTGCAGTTCGAATCCGGCGAGTCGGCTGCGTCGCTCGGACTGACCGGTGAAGAGACCTACAACGTCGAGGGCATCGCGCACGGCGTCGGTGTCGGCCAAAAGCTGAAGGTGCAGGCGGTCCGAGCTGACGGTTCGCGCACGGAGTTCACCGTCCGCGTGCGCATCAACACGCCCGACGAAGTCGAGTACTACCGCCACGACGGCATCCTGCCGTACGTGTTGCGACAATTGCACGCTGCAGGCTGAACCTTCCACATTTTGCGCTTGGCCCTCGGGACAGCTCCTCTTGAAATTCGTTGCGCGCTGACTACAATGGAGCCGTCAAAGCTGACTGATCACGGTTGCGGACGCAGCCGGCATCGGCCGCCTTAAGCGAGTAAGGAGTGAGAAGTCATGGCAACCACAACGCAAGGCAACGGCAAAGAGACCAAACTGCCCGCACCGCGCGGGATTTTTGACACGTTCTTCGGCCCTGAGTTCGGCCGCTACCCATTTCCTGAACTTTCGACGTTCCGGCGCACGATGAACAGCCTGCTGGACAACGTCATGATGCCCGAAGCGACGTTCATCAGCGCTCCGGCGACGGACGTCTACGAAAAGGACGGCAAGTACGTCGTCGAGGCGGCGCTCCCGGGTTTCAAAAAGGAAGACATCTCGATCGAAGTCGCCGACAACCAGCTGAAAATCTCGGCGAAGACGAACGAAGAGAAAAAAGAAGACCAGGGCGCGCGCTATCACTATCGCGAGCTGCGCCGTGGATCGTTCTACCGGACGATCGCCTTCCCGGCAGATATCGATGCCGACAACATCGAGGCATCGTACGACAATGGCATCCTGACGCTGACCGTGCCCCCGATGAAGCCGGTCGCGGCGAAAAAGGTCGCCATCAAGGGCTAGTCGCCAAGCGCGAACGTGGCCGAGGTCACTCGGCCAGGCGGAGCGGGCCGGCAACCAAATGCCGGCCCGACTCGTTTTGGAAGCGGGATGGAAAAGTCGGGCCAGCGAATCCGACAAGCCGCATGCTGACAAGGTGGCAGCGCACGTTCGCCTTTCTTTTCGTCGTTTGTGCAATCATCGGGCCAGCCGCCGGAGCCTCCGCCTGCGTCGTCACGCAGGGCGAGCACTTGGTGCTTGCCTCCCAAGGGCTCGATCCCGATGTCTTCGTCTGGGATTCCGCTCAGCGCTTGGTTGAATACCTTGCCGGGAATTACAACGCCGAGACCGTGTTGCACCACACGATGCTTGCGACGCCAGGCACCAAAGCCGTCGTCGTCGGCTGCAAAGACGGTGCCGGCAAGACGCAGTACTCCTCGACCAACCTGGACCTGGTCGGTGTGAAGCTCACTGACGGGCCCAACAAGGGACGCTACGGTTGGGTGGTCGCCGACGACACTCGCACGCCCGACGGTAAACCGATCACCCAGGCGACCCCGTAGTCAGAAGTAGAGATACGACATGCTGACGTACGCCATCCGCCGCTCGCTGCAAGCCATCCCGCTCTTGCTGCTCATCAGCATGATCCTGTTCTCGATCTTGCACGCCATGCCGGGCGGCGGCCTCGCGGCGTACGCCGGGAACCCGCACCTGACGGCGGCCGACATCGAACGGCTGCGCCACAATCTGGGACTCGATCGCCCGCTCTACGTCCAATACTTCAACTGGCTCTGGCGAGTGCTGCACGGCGATTGGGGCTGGTCGACGCTGAACTCGACGACGGTCGTCGAGGCGTTCCTGGAACGGCTGCCGGCGACGCTCGAGCTGATGATCACCTCGTTCATCATCTCGCTGATCATCGGTCTGACGTTGGGCATCTTGGCGGCGCTGCGTCCGTATTCCGCACTCGATTATTTCGTGACGACGTTCGCGTTCTTCGGCCAATCGATGCCGTCGTTCTTCTTCGCTTTGATCCTGCAGCTGCTGTTCGCGGTGAAGGGCATTCACTTCCAAGCCTTCGGCTACGCATTCGATTTCCAGCTGCCCTCGGCGGGCATCATCTCGACCGACGGCGGCGATTTCGTCGATAGGGTGCGCCATCTCGTCTTGCCGGTTACGGTGCTCGCATTGCTGCAGGTCGCGACGTGGTCGCGCTTCACGCGCGCCTCGATGCAAGAAGTGCTGCACACCGATTATATGCGCACCGCGGCCGCAAAGGGTCTGCCGTTCATGACGATCCTGCTCAAGCACGGCCTGAAGAATGGCATGATGCCGGTGGTCACCGTCGTCGCGCTCACGATCCCGTTCCTGGTCGGCGGCGCGCTGATCACCGAGCAGATCTTCGCATGGCCCGGCGCGGGCCGGCTGTTCATCACGGCGCTCGGCCAACAAGACTTCGGCTTGTTGATGGGCTACCTCGTTCTGATCTCGATCCTCGTGGTGTTCTTCAATCTCATCGCGGACCTCGCGTACGGGTGGCTCGACCCGCGCGTGAAGTACGATTAGGAGCTAGCGCGTGGCAGTCGCAACGCAGACGCTTCCGCCGATGGCGGTCCCCGATGACGACGATGTCGTAACTCGGCGCAATCTCGGCTGGAAGAAGTTCTCGCGCCACCGCCCGGCGCTCATCGGCACCGTCGTGCTGCTGGTATTCGTCATCTCCGCGGTCTTCGCGCCGCTGCTGTCGCACTACGATCCCAACGCGATCGATCCGGTGTGGCAAGGCACGCCGCTCGCGCCGGGCGTCAACGGTCACATCCTCGGGACCGACGAGCTCGGCCGCGACTTGCTGACTCGCCTGATGTACGGTGCTCGCATTTCGCTTTCGCTCGCAGTCACCGCCATGTTCATCGAGGTCGTGCTCGGCACGATCATGGGCGCCTGCGCCGGCTATTTCGGCGGCTGGGTCGACTACATCATCATGCGCGTGACCGACGTGTTCTTGTCGATCCCGATCTTGCCGCTGCTGCTCGTCCTGACCGGTATCGTCGCGGCGACGTCGGTCAAGTCATCGCTCGGCCCGGTATTCGTGGCGCTCATCATCGGATTGCTCTCCTGGATGACGGTCGCGCGCCTCGTGCGCGCCGCGTTCTTAAGCTTGCGCGAAAAAGAATTCGCCGAAGCGGCGCGCGCAATAGGCAGCCGCAATGTCTCGATCATGTTCAAGCATCTGCTGCCGAACGCCGCCGCGCCGATCATCGTGCAGGCGACGCTCGACGTCGCCGGCATCATCATCTTAGAATCCGCGCTCTCGTATCTCGGTTTCGGCGTGCAGCCGCCGACCGCGTCGTGGGGCAACATGCTCACAAACGCGCAAGAGAACATGCAGATCGCGCCATGGGCCGGCATCTTCCCCGGCATCTGCATCTTCTTGACCGTGCTCGCCATCAATTACATGGGCGACGGCCTGCGCGACGCGCTCGACCCGAACGTCGAGTAACCGCGCGGGTATTCATCGCGCGTCCGGCGTATTGTCGATGTCCGGTGCCCGCCCAGGTGGCGGAATTGGTAGACGCGCTAGTTTGAGGGGCTAGTCGGGTAAAACCGGTGCAGGTTCGAGTCCTGTCCTGGGCACCATGGCGTCGAAGCGGTCGGCATTAGCCGACCGATTGTTCGTCCGCGGGAGGCGTGACGCGTGAAGTATGCGATCGGCGTCGATCTTGGCGGCACGCACGTTGCGGCATCGCCGGTCGACGATCGCGGTCGTGTCTATAACGTCCACTCGCGCGAACTGGAATCGCACGACGTCAAGTACGTCGTCGGTGAAGTCGCTCGCGTCGTCACGCGTTCGATCGAGTCGTTGCCCAAGAGCGCCAAGGTGGCAGGCGTCGGCATCGGATCCCCGGGCAACATCGAACAGGCCACCGGCACCGTCCGCTTCTCGCCGAACTTCGACTGGCACGACGTGCCGCTGCGCCAAAAGCTCGAGAAGAAGCTCGCGCGCCCGGTGCATATCCTCAACGACGCGCGTTGCGCGACGATCGGCGAATATCACTACGGCGTGGGCAAAGGCGCGCGCGATTTCGTACTGGTCACCCTCGGCACCGGGATCGGCGGCGGCATCATCGCGAACGGTAAACTCGTGCTCGGCCATGCGATGGGCGCGGGCGAGATCGGCCACCACGTGATCCGCGCGGGAACGGGGTTCGTGTGCACGTGTGGTAAGATCGGATGCTTCGAGGTGCAGGCATCCGGAACTGCATTGCTGCGTCACGCGCTTGCGCTTGCGCCGTCGTTTCCGCGCAGCACGTTGTTGACGGGGACGCCGCAGGTGGACTGGGGATCGAAGATGATCTCACGCGCCGCCGCAGCAGGGGACCAGCACGCGCTCGCCACGTGGAATTCATGGCTGCGAGATCTCGCGACCGGGCTCGCCAACGTTATCGCATTCGTGAATCCGGAGATCATCGCGCTCGGCGGCGGCGTCGGGCGCACCGACGATTCGTTGCTGGCGACGCCGCTCACACGCCTGGTCGACGAACAGACGACGATGGTGCCGAAACATCAAACGGCGATCGTACGCGCGAAGCTCGGAAACAACGCAGGCATCGTCGGCTCCGCGAGCCTCGTGCTCCACGGGATCCCCTAGCCTACGGGCGTGACGTTCTTCGCGGTTTCGGGCAGCATCGTCAACAAGAAGCGTGCGATGTCTTCGGCCGCATGCGGGCGTGCGCTTTCGAGCGCGCTGCGCCGGTACTCAGCCATGACGCTCGGATCCGCGCCGAACATGCGGCGCAACGTCACGCTGACGTCGCGCGCCTCCAATGCGACGACGCCTGCGCCGCGCGCCTCTACATAGCCGAGGTTGCCGGCCTCCTGGCCTGAGATGTAGTCGCACACGATGATGGGCAGTCCACACGCAGCCGCCTCGACGATCGTACCGGGACCCGCTTTTGAGAGCAGCGCATCGGCGGCGCGCATGTAGTCGGCGACATTATCGACGAAGCCGAGTATGCGCGCGCCGGCGCCGAAGCGCGGCGCCATCGCTTCGAGGCGCTCGCGCAAAGCGTCGTTGCGTCCGCAGATAGCGACGACTTGAAGTTTGAGCGCGCGCAACGAACCGGCGATGCGGCGCAAAATACCGCTGAGCTTGCCGCCGCCCTCGCCGCCGGACATGATCAGCAGAACGCGCCGCCCGGGATCGAGGCCGGCCAGCTCTTTCGCCGCGCGCTTGTCGGCAGGCGGCGAAAAACCGTCGCGGATCGGCAGGCCGAGGTTGTGCACGCGCTCTGCCGGGATGCCGCGACTCGTGCACACGCGCGCCGCTTCGGCCGACGCGACCACGTATTGATTGGCGGGGATATTCGTCGTCCATGCATGATGGATGGTCACCAGGTCGGTGATCACAGTGACGAGCGGCGCGCGGCTGCCGGTCGCGTCGATCGTATCGCGCGCCAGCTCGTTGAGCAGCGGATGCACCGACACGACGAGTGAAGGATCGACGCGCTCGAGCAATTGACGGAAATTGCCGCGGATGAACGGCTTGCCGAGTTCGGTCACGATGCGCGCGCGTGTGCGCCCGTTTGAAAGATGATAGAGCGCCGGATATGGACTGGGCTGCACTTTGAGCGCGACGCCGTAACTGCGGATCGCCTCGCGCAGCGGGAAGACGCCGCACGCCGCAAACGCGTCCACCATTTCAGTGCGCACGACAGCGCCGCCGGGCAAGCGGCGCAGCGCGCTGTCGATCGCTTCTGCGGCCGTGCGATGGCCGCCGCCCGTGTCGGAGAAGAGGAACAACACAGAAGGCGGTTGTCGAACGCGCCCGTCTGTCGTGAGAGTCACGGGAACCGCTTCGCGTCGCAGCGGCGCCGGACCCTGGGCGAGGTGGCATGCGGCGTTCGCAAGAACGTAAGGTCGGCCCAATAGGAGGCATCGCCGTCAAGAACAACAGCATCACCGTCAATCCCGGGCTCGAAGGCGTCGTCGTCGGCAGCACCGAGATCAGCAAAGTCGCAGGACAAGAAGGCCGCCTCACGTACCGCGGCTACGACATCGCGGACCTCGCAGCACACGCGACCTTTGAAGAGGTCGCATATCTGCTGTGGCATGGCCGTCTTCCGAACCGCGCCGAACTCGATGAGACGCGCGCGCAGATGGCTGCACAGCGCTCGCTGCCTGGACCCGTGCTCGAGATGTTGCACGGCGTGCCGCGTGGCGCGTGGCCGATGGACGTGCTGCGCACGGCCGTATCGTCGCTATCGCTCCACGTAGCGCACAAACCCGACGGCACGCACGAGTCCGACATTCCAGCCGCGATGCGCTTGACCGCCGCGACCGCAACCGCCGTCGCTGCATTCGATCGCTTGCGGCGCGGCCTCGAGCCTGTTGCGCCGCGCAGCGACCTCGCGCATGCCGCGAACTTCCTTTATATGAAGAACGGCGAGGTGCCGGCCGACACGGCCGCGCGCGCCCTTGACGTCTACTTCGTGCTGCTCGCCGATCACGGATTCAACGCGTCGACATTTGCCGCGCGCGTCACCGCGAGCACGTGGGCCGACATGTACGCCGCGGCGACGTCCGCCGTCGCGACACTGCAAGGCGACTTGCACGGCGGCGCACCCGGCAAAGTGATGCAGATGGTGCTCGACATCGGCGATCCGAACAACGCCGAGAAGTACGTGCGCGCGCTGCTTGACAAGGGCGATCGCGTGATGGGTATCGGCCATCGCGAATACAAGGTGCGCGATCCGCGCGCAGAGCCGCTGGAACGCATGGCGCGCGACCTCGGCGCGAGCGGCGGCGATCCGAAGTGGTACGCCGTCGCACGCCGTCTTGAGGACGTCGCGGTGCAAGTGCTCAACGAAAAGAAGCCGGGCCGGCGCTTGTACGCCAACGTCGAATTTTATACGGCGCCGACGCTGTACGCGCTCGGCATCCAACCCGATACCTTCACGTGCATGTTCGCGTGTTCGCGCATGGCCGGCTGGACCGCTCACATCATCGAGCAGATGAAGGATAACAGACTGATTCGGCCGCAAGTCGATTACACGGGTCTCGTCGGTCTGCCATGGGTCTCGATCGACCGGCGTTAAGCATCGCCCGTTCACCGGAAGCACGGCACACAAAAGGGGGCCAGTCGTCATGACGTACCGTCTCTTGCTGTTGACGGCAGTCGTCGCGTTCGCACTTGGGGGCTGCTCGAAGGGCGAACAGCAGACAAACGCGCCGCAACCGGGCGCAACCGCGACGCTGGGCAACACTACCGGCCTGCCGCTGCCCGACAACGCCACGATTGTGGATGCGCGCGACATCCATCAGACCATCAACCCGTCGCAAGAAGGCGGCACCGCGGTCACGTCGCTTGCCAAGGGCAGTTATGTCGGCCACGAGGTCGTCGCCTCGACGCCTGCCACGGTCGACGATCTCGACAAATGGCTCGCGACCGTCGCGGCACCGCAGGGCTACAACAAAGCGAATACGCCGGCAAACGTGGCGGCAACCGCGCACAAGTACGGCATCAGCTACGTCGCGTTCGTCAGCGGCAACTCGAAAGGCGCGACGATCGTGATCATGGATCCGCACACCGTGGCGATGAAACTCGGCCCGGTGCTCTCGGTGATTGAGAAGTACAACGCGATGCCGGAGCCGTTGCGCCAAAGCATGGACGCGCAGGTCAAGGCGCGCACCGGCCAGTCGATCAGCGAGATGCTCGACAAGAGCGCACCGCTCGGCGCGGCCGTCGCAGCGATGAGCGATTTCCGCACCTCGAATAATCGAGCGATCATTTTAGTGACCGCCGAGAAGCAATAGCGCTCGGCGCACATCCACTGCGCTCAGGGTAGAGCGGCCGCAACCGGCCGCTTCTTTTTTTGCCGATGTGTGACGCCGGTTTGAAAGGGCAACGCCAAGGTTAAGCCAATCTTAAGAAAAGTTAAGGGAGAATTAAGGAATGAGCATCGCCGCTCGCCTTATCTGCTGTGGCTGGCTCCTGATGACGTCGGGAGCCGCCCCCGTCGCAGCGGACTCCGTGGAATCGCCCGCATTCATCGCGAGCGCCGTCCTTCCGCGCGTCGTGTATTACGGCGACTGCGCCTTGGAACTGCCTACCGTCGTGACGTTTCGCAGTGATTTCAGCTCGACCATGAGCTTGCGCGTCACCGCGCGCTACGATTACGTTCCTGCAGATGTCCGTTTGCCGGAGTCGACCATTTTGGCCGTGCATATGGCGCAGATCTCGGCGCTCAGGTACAGCGGCAGCGTCGATGTGGCTCATGAGGCCTTCGCGTATTTGCGCGGCGGCGATGGCATCTTGCGCTATCAGGTCACGGCGATCGACGCACGTGCGGCCTCGGTGAGCGGAGAATCGGGCGCAATCGCGGTGCATGCCTGCCCCGTCAGTTTAGGCGCGAAGTAAGGGCCAGCGTTCGAGCGCTTCGATCAGGTCGTTCACGATGGCGCCGTGCTCCGGCTTCATGAGCGCGCAGCGCACGACGGTGCATCCGTCATCATCCCATTCGACGTCGGGCAGCGCGAGCAGGCCGAGCGCTTTGGCGACGCGCCATTTGGCGATGTAAAACGGCCGCTGCTGATCCGCCATCAGCGCGCTGAAGAGCATCTCGGTGCGTTGCGAGATCGCGCGCGCGCTCGCGCGCTCGCCGGCGCGCAGCGGCGCAAGAGCGATGATGTCGAGCGCAGGCGCGATCACCGGCGTCAGCAGACCGCCGCGCTGCGCGCGCGCGTGTGCCGCAAGCGCCGCCAGGCGGCAGGCGAGCAGTATCGGGCCAAGTCCCTTATCGGGGCGCAATGGCAGCACGCGCAACGTGGTCCAAAGCGCCGCCGCTGCAGCGCCCGCGCGCGAGCACTCGAGACTGATCTCACCGAGATGAAGATCGCCGGACGAGAAATACGTGTACGGCGAATCGTGCTTGTAGAGCGCGCCGACGCGCGGATCGGCGAAGAGCACGCAGCCGCAGCCGTATGGCTGCAGACCGTGCTTGTGCGGATCGATCGCGACCGAATCGCAGTCTTTGATCGCCGCCCACGCGCCGGCGTCGAGGCGCGCCGCCGGCTCGTTGGCGATGAGCGAGAAAAAACCGCCGTACGACGCGTCCGCATGGACGCGCCAGCCGCGTTCGCGTGCCAGCGCCACAACGGCGTCGACCGCATCGACTGCGCCTGCCGCAGTCGTGCCGGGCGTCACGACAACCGTGCCGACCTCGCCGCCGCAGCGCGCGAGGGCATCCAGGTCCATTCTGCCGCGTGCGTCGACCGGGATCAGCGTGGTCCGCGCGCCGATGACGTCGCACATGCGCGCCTGCGTGTAATGCGCTTCGCTCGAGAACGCGATGCGCGTTTCGGGTTTGAGCCGCGATGCGACCCACAACGCTTCGAGATTCGCGACGGTGCCCGAGCTTGTCAGATGGCCGAGATATTCGCGATAGCCGAACATGTGCGCAAGCTCGGCGACCGCCTCGTGCTCCAGCGCCGCAGTCGCCGGTCCGCCGTCCAGCGCGTGGTTATTCGGGTTGATGCGCGCGGCGGTCACATACGCGGCGAGCGCCACCTCATGCGGCGGCTTGAGCATCTGGCCGGCATAGTCGGAATGGAAGAAGGGATAATTGTTGTGCAGGCGCCTGGCCAGCTCGTCGATCGCCGCACGCGCGGCTTGCGCATCGACGTCGAGCGCCGGCGCGCGCTCGAAGGGCCGCCATTGCTGCTCCCAACCGGCAATGCCATCGAGCCCACGGCGGATCAGGTCTTGGAGCTGCTCGTCGCGCTCCACGGCGCTTTTACTCCGTGACGGCGGAGAAGAGATCGTCCAGGTCTTCGCGCGTCAGGCTCTTGGCGAACGCCGCGTCGCTGGCGACGACGGAGTCCGCGAGCGCCTGCTTGCGCTGCTGCAGCGCTTGGATCTTTTGCTCGACCGAGCCGATCGTCACCAAGCGATACGCCGTGACCGGTTTGGTCTGCCCGATGCGATGCGTGCGGTCGATCGCCTGACGCTCGATCGCGGGATTCCACCACGGGTCGTACAGCACGACGTAGTCGGCTTCGGTGACGGTAAGACCGACGCCGCCCGCCTTGAGGCTCATGAGGAACACCGGCGGTCCATCCTCGCGCTTGAAATCCTCTAGCACCTTGGCGCGGTTCTTCGTCGTGCCGTCGAGGTACGAATATGCCAGCTGGCGTCCATCGAACGCTTCGCGGATGATGCCGAGCATCTCGGTGAACGACGAGAACACGAGAACGCGGTGCCCGGATTCGACGATCGATTCGACGAGCTCGAGGAACGCCGAGAACTTGCCGGACGCATCTTCATCCTCGCGCCAATGCTCGCCGACAAGTCCGGGGTGATTGCAGATCTGGCGCAGCTTCGTGAGCGCGGCGAGTATCGAAAGCTGCGCGCGCCCGATGCCGTGCTCGTCCACTTCGCGCATGATCTCGCGCCGCGCGCGCAGGACGACTTCCTTATACGCCTTGCGCTGCGACTGCGTCATCTCGCACTCGATGGTCTGCTCGGTGCGCGAGGGCAGATCGGCGGCGACCTGCTGCTTGAGGCGGCGGATCATGAAGGGCTGCACGCGTTTGGCCAGCCGTTGCTGTTTTTCGGCATCGCCGTCGCGCATGATCGGGGTTTCGAACGTGCCGCGGAAGTGGCTCTCGTTGCCGAGCAGACCCGGCATGACGAAGTCCATGATCGACCACAGGTCGAGCACCGAGTTCTCGATCGGCGTGCCGGTCAGCGCAAGACGCTGCGCCGATTGCAGCGACTTGATGACCTGCGAGATCTTGGCTTGCGGATTCTTGATCTGCTGCGCTTCGTCGAGCACGACCGTTCGGAATGGGATCTTCGCCAAACTCTCCGCATCGCGCCGCGCCAGCGCGTATGATGTGACGAGCAAATCGTATTTGTCGGCGCTGTGATAGACGTCTTCACGGCCCGAGCCGGCAGACAACAGCTGGACTTTGAGCTCGGGCGTGAAGCGCGCGACTTCGCCGACCCAGGTGTGCGTGACCGACGTTGGGCAGACGATGAGATTTGGCGCGCTGCCGCGTCCTTGGCGCTCGCGTTCCAAATACGAAAGCACTTGCAGCGTCTTTCCGAGGCCCATGTCGTCGGCCAAGATGCCGCCGAATGCGTACCGGCCGAGATACGCGAGAAAGTCTAATCCGCGCCGCTGATAAGGCCGCAAGATCTTTGCCAGGTGCTTGGGCGGATCGCATTCCTCGATCCCGGAGAAGTTGCGCACCGCTTCGCGCAGCTCGCGCAGTTGGTCGGGGAGCTGCGAGTCGCCGCAGGCCTTGGCAAGATCGTCGTAGACGGACAGCATCTGCGCGGCCGACAAGCGCGCGGTGCCGCCGCGCTCGAGTCCGCCGCCAAAACCGCCGGTCGCTTCGCGCAGCAGCGCGAACGACGAGAGATCGATGAACTGGCCGTCCGAGAGCCGGTGATAGCGGCCGGTGCTCTGCCACAGCGCTTTGATGTCGTCAGGCGAGAGTTTCTGCCCATCGAGAAGCAGCTCGACCGATATCTCGAGCCAGTCGATCGGCCCGAACAGGTTCGCTGCTCCCTTGCTCATCTTGTTCTTGTGCGCGCTCTTCTCGGCGTCGCTGTCGACGGTGACGGAGACCTGCAGCACTTTGGGGCCTTCCGCCAGCGACTTGACGGTCTCGTCCATGTCGAGCTGATAGTCAGCGCGCCACGCGGGAAGCGTCTCGGTGCCGAATTGATACGCGGCATCCGTCGGCTCGATGCGCCACGCTGTCTCGTCGTACTGCGGCACCGTCTCGTCCGGATGCTGTGCCGCCAACTGCTCGTATACGTCGCGCGCCGGCCGGCAGCCGGCGCCTTCGATGCGGCTGCGCAGACGCTGCGCGATCTCGGGCGCGCAGTACGCATAGCGCGCTTCGGCGCCTTTCTTGCCGCTGTCAACGCGCTGCAGCGGATTGAAATCCTGCGGCGTCACCCGCCAGTTCGCGCCGCTGCGCGCGTCTTCGACCGACGCTTCGACGGTGATGCCGTCGCCCTGCCAGCGCAAGCGCACGAGCGACTGCAGCGACATGTCGTCGGGCAATACCATAAGGGCCGCCGCGGTATCGCGGTCGAGAAAGCGGTGCGCGCGCTCCAAGAAGACGGGAATCTCGCTCGCCGTGATGCGCGCGCTGCCCCCAGCGAGCCGCTCGACGATACGCGGGCTGAAGCTGCCGTCGTGCAAATAAAACGTGCCACCGTCGAAGAGCCACGCGGGCGTACCGTCGATCGGCCGCACGGCCGCAACGTCGACGGTCGAGCCGTCAGGGCGCACGAAGATGCCGCCCAGCTCGAGATCGCCGTGCTCGTCACGCGTGCCGGACAGACGCAGGCGCAGCGGAGCGAGCGCGATGCGCACCGCCGGCATCTCTGACGGATGGGCACCGAGATGATCGTCGTAGCGCACGCGCGGATGCGCGATCAACCGCAGCAGCAACTGCGCGAAGTTGTTGGTCAGCGCTTTGGTCTGTTCGCTCGTGGCGCGTGCAAGCGCATAATCGGCCGGCGTGCCGAACATCGAGCCGAGCGTCGCGTCGGCCAAGAGCGCGGAGTCATGGCGATCCCATTCCTCGCCCGTGAGATTGGCTTGGCGCGTCGTGCGATACAATTGTTGCAGGTCCGCATGCGTGCGCGCCACGCCGTGCAGTTTGGGCGCATCCAGGCACAAGCGAGCATAGAACACGCCGAGGCGTTCGTCGAAGCCGGCGACGACCCACAGCCGGCGCCGCGGCGTGACGCTTTCGTGATGCGGCGTGAGCAGGTCGACGAGATCGGAGCGCGCGGGCGCGGAAGCGGCCGCCCCGTTGCTGTGCTGTTCGCCGTTCGTCGAAGTCTTCGCGGGGCCGGCGCTGTGCCCGTTTCCAGCGACGGCGGGCGCGGGCACGGCAGGGGCAGCCGGAGTTTCGACGTCGCGCGTCGACAGCTCGATCAACGTGTACAGCGCGGCGACCGCGTGCTTGCAGTCGTAGCCGTAGCGGCACGTGCAATTGCAGCGCATACCTAAAGGAAGGCGCGATGCATCGCGCGTCAGCGTCGTCGTGTGCGTCTCGGTGTCGGCGACGGTGCCGACGATGTCATTGCGGCGCAGATTCAAAGAACGGACCTTGCTGCGTTGAAACGCTGCAAGGCCCTGCGCGATGATCGTCTTCGGGAACGTGCCGTCGATGGCTGTCTGTGCCGGTATGTGCGACTGCCAGGCTCCGAGCGGCGGTCCGCCACGGTCGGGCGCGACGCCCTCTTCAAAACGAAGCATGACAGGTTGTGCGGACTTGGTAGAAGCGCGGACAGCCATACTTGTTTCCAATTCGCCGCGGGTTCTATGCCTCCCGCTCAACCGTCTCCTGAGATTCGCGCGTGCGGTCGCTGCGCTGCGCGCGAAATCCAAGTCCCGTCATCTTGGAGTTGAAGGATTTGCGCCGCGCGTTGCCGATTGCGCGGCCGAACGCTCGTCGCCGCGCTGGACGCGGCGGCCAAGCGGCTCGCATGCGCGGGCGACAAAAGGGCGCGCGAGGGCGCGACGCGAGTGAAGCCGAACGCAGAGGCGTCAGCGCGTACCCCTGGGACGCTGCCGGCATTTCCGTTTCGATGGAGGATCGCATCATGCAGCGCGGATGGCGGACTCTTTACTTCGCATTAGCAGCCGGCGTCACCGCCGTCGTCGCAGCGGCGATTCCGCTGTTGGCGACCGGCGCGCCGCCGACGCAGCTCACCTGGACCAAGACGACGACGACGAAGATGGCGGGTCCGGCGGCCATGTTCTTCCATCCCAAAGCGCAAAACGAAACGACCATCATCGGTCCGCAGCGCATGCGCACGGATAACGACACCACTACGCAGATCTTGCAATGCGACACGAAGCGCATCATCAACGCGGACAACGGCAAGAAGACCTACTGGGTGATGACCTTCGATCAGTACAAGGCTGCGATGGCCGCGTCAGTGGCCAAGGCGGAGCAAGAGATGAAGCAATATTCGCCTCCGCCAAACCAGCCGAATCCGTCGGGATCGCCGATCCAGGGCAGCGGCGGCGTGACGATCAGCGTCAACACGGTCAACGATCCGAACACGCGCCAGATCTTCGGCATGACGGCGCATCACGTCACCGAGACGATCACCGGAACGTCGAACGGCACAGGCCAGTGTCCCAACGGCGAAATCGGAACGATGACCAACGATGAGTGGTATGTCGCCAATCCGGTGACGATCACGTGCAACCTCCCGAAACCGCCGGCACCCCCGCCTATGCCGCAGATGCCGGGAGGCGGAGGTCACGGTCAAGCTAATCCCTGCCTCGGCACGTTCCAAGTGCAGGCGACCGGGAAAGCGCACAGCACGGATCGCTTTGCGCTGATCCAAGACACGACGATGGTGCTCGGGCTGAAGTTCACGATTCACGAAGAGGTCACGCAGTTCGAGAACCAGCAGTATAACCCGGCGTCGTTCGATCCCCCGGCAGGTTACACGCAAGTGCCGCCGCCGGCCGACTTCACCAGCGGCAGGTAACGCAACAGGATTGAGCGCGGGGCGCACCGCACATGCGCCCCGTGCAGCCGCTCTCCATTCCCGGCATCTTCATGTGGTCGGTCTGGCAGCCGGACCGCAACGTCTTTTTCAATTCGCATTTCCTCGAACGCGAGGGCGCCAACATCGTGGTGGATCCGCTCGCGTGGACGCCGCAGGACGAGGCGCAGATGCGCGAGCGCGGCGGCGTCGCCTGGATCGTCGTCACCAACCGCGATCACGAGCGGCGCACGCGCGACCTCGCTGCGCTCTTCGGCGCGAAGATCGCCGCCAGCGAACGCGACGCGCCGCTCTTGACGGGCCCCGTCGATTTGATCCTGCGCGAAGGCGAGCGCCAGTTCGTGCAGCACGACGCGGCGCACGGCGAGCACTTCTCCGGCATCTGGGTCGTCGGACTCGAAGGCCTCAAGTCGCCGGGCGAGATCGCGTTGTATCTGCCGGCGCACAAGACCGCGATCGTCGGCGATGCGCTGTGGGGCGATCCGGCGGGCAGCGTGCGGCTGCTGGCCGACGATAAACTGCTCGATCCCATCAAAGCAGTGCTGTCGCTGCGCAAGCTGTGGGCGTTGAAGCTCGAGGCGCTGCTGGTCGGCGACGGCATGTCGATTCTCCACGGCGCCGATGAGGTCATCGGCTGCTATTTGGAATCGCGGCGCGACGTGTACGTCAACCGCATCAACATCGACGATGTGCCGCCGGAAACATTCACTGAGACCAGCAAGAAAGGGACGCGCTTTTCGGGCGCCGATCGCGAGATCGGGCTTTACATCGGCGCGCGCAAGCTCGGCTATCGGATCGCAACCCTGCAGCCTGGCGACCGCTATTGCCCAGTGCACATGCACACGCGCGAAGAAGAGATGTTCTTCGTGTGGGAAGGCAGCGCGACGATTCGCACCCCGCGCGGCGATGTCGTGTGCCGGCGCGGCGACTTCATCTGCTTCCCGACAGGCCCGCAGGGAGCACACCAGCTCGCGAACACATCGGACGCGCCGTGCACCGTTCTGTTATTGGGTCTGGCAGACCCGGACGAAGTGTGCTATTACCCGGATTCAGATAAGGTGATGATCGACGGGCTCGGTTCGATCGTCGTGCGCGCGAAGCCCGAGCTTGCGTATCTGGACGGCGAATAACGCCGGCCTTAAGAACCGCCTTTACATGCGCACGTCTTTGAGATACTTGGCAAGCACCGCGTTGAACTGATCGGGATCGACCGCGTCCGCAGTGCTCAGGTCGAATGACGCCGATGCTTGCGCGGCGGCGCTGGGCGGATTGATCGTCGTCAAACTGATGTTCGGCAGCGATGCGCGCCACGGACGCAGGTCCGGCGATTGCGTGAAGACGCCGGAGAGCGGCGTGGCGGATGCATCGAATTGGCTCAAGGGCGGCAATCCGAATGCTAGCTCGATCGTGCGCAACACGCTCGAGGTCGTATAGTGCGTGTGGTCGACCATGCCGCGGTTCGCGTACGCGCTGATCACGAGCGCCTCGATGCGCTGGTTGCTCACGTGGTCGGGGCCCGCCTGCGCGTCGTCCTCGATGCTCACGAGCAGCGTGTCCTTCCAGTAGCGGCTATGGCTGAGCGCTTCGATCATACGGCCAAGCGCGTAGTCGTTGTCGGCGATCATCGCATAGGGCGTGCGCGCGCCCGCGCGCATCGCCGCGGTGTGATCGCTCGGCAACCAGACCACTTCGAGATTAGGCAGTTGGCCGGACGCCTCGAATTGGCGGAACTCGCGCAGCCACTCGACAATGCGATCTTGATCCGAGTAGGTGACATCGAATGGGCGATAGGCGGGATCGAGCAGCGCTCCGGTGGCCGCATCAAGGCCGCGCGCGGGCGAGCTTCCTTCGACGCCGCCCTCGCCGTAGAGCCGCACGGTGAGGCCGCGCTTGATCGCGAGATCCCAGATGTAGCCGGCGCTCGGACGCAAGATCGGGTTCGCGTAATCATAAAAACCGTCGGCGCGGCCTGCATAGTCTGCCGGCCACATGCGCTGCACGAAATCGTCTGCGTACGCGCCGTCCGCCCACTCATGGCCGTCTGCGCTCACCGTTCCTTCGCTGTAGAACGCGTCGAGCAGCACGAAGTCGTCTGCCAAGCGATGGATGTTGGGCGTGACCTTCTGGCCGAACACGGCAAGCGACTCGCTGCCGTTACCGCGCGTGTCGTCGCCCAGCACTTCGTCGTACGTGCGGTTCTCTTTGATGACGTAGATGACGTGCTTGAACGGCGGTAAGCTTGACGACTGCACGAGCGGCTTGAACGGCGAGTTCGCGCGGGCGACGGCGAGCCCGCCGATCAACGCGCTGCGCGAGAGCGCGGTCACCGTTTCCAGATCGCCGGTCGCGGTGTTCGGCGCATAGTACGTCTGCTTCGACTGCGCGCGCGGCACGATCGAGCTGTGCATGAAATCGGGATTCGCATGCCCCGACAGTCCCTTGCCGTCGAGCACGTACATCCGCTTCCCGTCCTTGGACATCGCGATATCCGTGGGATACCAGCCGACCGGAATCGCTCCGTAGAGGATGGGCGCCGTCGTGGTGACGTCGACGGCGACGACCGCGTTGCTGTCGGCGTCGGCGACGTACAGCGTGCGTCCGTCGGCGGATAGCGCAAGCCCATCCGGCGTCGAACCGGCTGGCGAATTCGGATACAGCGCGACGTCGATCTTGCCGCGCATCTTGCCGGTGAGCGTATCGATCACGTCGACGACGTTCTCATTGGCACATGCGACGTACAGCGTGCGCGCGTCGGCGCCGATCAGCAGTGCGCCCGGGTGCGGATCGGTCGCAATGGTGCCGAGCATGGCGCCGTTATTCGAATCGACGACGCTGATCGACGAGCCGCCCCAGTTCGAGACGTAGACGCGCGCGCCGTTGCTCGACATGACGACGCCATAGGGCGTGTTGCCGACCGCAGAAGCGAAGACGATCGCGCCGGAGCGTGCGCGCACGGCGACCAGATCGTTCGCGCCGCTCACGGCCGCGTAGACGATCGAGCCGTCAAGTGAAACGGCCAGGCCGTTCACCCACAATTTGCCGGACCCGAGCGGAAGATACGTCGGATCGCCGAGTTTGCCGGTCGCCGAGTCGAATGGATATCGGGCGATGCCGCCGTCTGACGCGGTGGAGGCGTAGAGCGCGTCCTCGGTCGGCGAAAACGCCAAGCCATAGAACGTATGAGCCATCGGCTTGCTGTCGGCGATCGCGCCATCGTCTTGATTGACGATCGTCAGCGACAAATCGCCATAGCCCGCATTGGAGATCGCGAGCCAACGGCCGTATGGGCTTTGAGCGATACGCAGCGGCAGCGTGCCCAGCGGCACGATAGTCGAGCCGGCGGGCGTGATGCGCCAGCCGTTCGGCAGCGCGGTGACGTCGGCCGCACGCGGTGCGCTGGCGAAAAGAGCGACAAGGATCGCAGCGACGCACGCCGCGGCGATGATGAGCGCGATGTGCTGCGTGCGGACAACCATCGGCAACCCCATACCACTTGAACCGATATTTTTGCTGTAGGCCCGGCCTCGAAAAGCCGGGCTTCGTCAGCGACGCTACCAGTTTTGTGGCGCAGGGGACGATGCCTCCCGTGCGAACGCAAACGCAATGGCCGACACGTCATCGGCTCGTTCCCAGCGCATCGTCATCCTTGGCGGCGGATTCGGCGGGGTGTACGCGGCGCTGCGCTTGCAGCGCTTGGCGCGTTGGCGGCGCGACCTCGACCTGACGCTCATCGCCCGCGACAATTTCTTCCTTTTCACACCGATGCTGCCGCAAGCGGCGACGAGCAGCATCGATACGCAGCACATCGTCGTCAGCCTGCGGCGCGTGCTGCCGCGCGTGCGTGTGTTCGACGCGGAGATCGAGTCCATCGATCTTAGCGGCCACACCGTGACGATCGTGCACGGCGACGGCGCGGTCCACGCGGTGGGCTGGGACCAGCTGATCATCGCCGTCGGCGGCGAGACGAACTACTTCAACCTGCCGGGCGTCGCTGAAAACGCGCTCACGATCCGCACGCTCGCCGATGCATTCGTCCTGCGCAACCGAGCGATCGACATGCTCGAGCGGGCTGAACTCGAAGACGATCCAGAGGTGCGCCGGCGGCTGCTGACGTTCGCGGTCGCCGGCGCCGGCTTCGCGGGCATTGAGACCGCCGCCGAGATGGACCTGTTCGTGCGTACCGCCGCCAAATTGTATCGCACCGTCAAGCCGTCTGATGTGACGACGATTGTGGTCGATTTGCAAACGCGCATCTTGCCCGAGCTTTCTGAAGCGCTCGCGACTTGGACGCAGACGACGCTCGAAAAGCGCGGCGTGCAGTTCCGATTAGGGGTCGGCGTCAAGTCGGCAGATGCGAACGGCGTGACGCTCACGGACGGCACGCGCATTGAAACACAGATGTTCGTGTGGGCCGGCGGCGTTTCGGCAAATCCGCTCATCGCAGGTTTGCCGATCTCAAATGAGCGCGGCCGCGTGCCTGTCGACGAGTATCTCGCCGTGCCGGGCTATCCGGGCGTATGGTGCGTCGGTGACAGCGCTGTCGTCATGCCACCAGGCGGCGGCAGGCCCTACCCGCCGACCGCGCAACACGCGTTGCGCGAAGGATTGCACGTCGCCGGCAACGTGATGGCGGCGATCGATCGCAAGCCGTTGCGTCCATTCGCCTACACCTCGGTCGGACAAATGGCGCACTTGGGCGAACACCAAGCCGTCGCCATGCTCGGCGGCTTGAAGATCTCGGGCTTTCCCGCGTGGTGGCTGTGGCGGACCTACTATCTGTTCCGCATCCCGACGCTGGAACGCAAGATCCGCGTCGCGATCGACTGGACGCTCGACCTCATCTTCTCGCGCGACACCGTCCAGGTGAAGCTGCCGCGCGGCAAAAGCGGATAGATATGGCCCGCCGGCGACCCTATCATATAGAAGAAATGCAAAACGCAAACGATGTGGCCGTGGTCCAGCAAGCCTGCCGCGTGCTCGAATCAGACCTTGAATCCATGCCGACCCTGCGCCAGCTGGCCGGGGAGCTCGGCGTGGAGCCGGCGCGGCTGCAGCGCGCATTCAAGAAGATAGCGGGCGTCTCGCCGCGCCAATACGGACAAGAGCAGCGCCTTGCGAAGCTCAAGTCGCGCTTGCGCAACGGCGAGCCGGTCAGCCGCGCGATCTACGACGCCGGCTTTGGATCGAGCCGCAGCGTGTACGAGCGTGCGCGCGCCGATTTCGGCATGACGCCGGCGCTGTACAGACGCGGCGGCGAAGGCATGCACATCGGGTATGCGATTGTCGATTCGCCGCTCGGGCGCTTGCTGGTCGGCGCCACCAATAGCGGCGTGAGCGCGGTGTGCCTTGGCGGTTCCGATGCGGAGCTCGAGCGGGCTCTGCACGCGGAGTATCCAGGGGCGCAGATCGAACGCGGCGGCGCGCACCTCACGCGCTATATCGAGGCGATCGTCGAGTACCTCGAGGGCCAACGCCCGCACTTGGAGCTCCCCGTCGATATTCAGGCGACCGCATTCCGGCGGCGCGTGTGGGAAGCGCTGCGCGCGATTCCTGTCGGCGAAACACGAACGTACGCCGAGATCGCAGCGGCGATCGGCGAGCCGAAGGCGGCGCGTGCGGTCGGCCAGGCATGCGGTGCAAATCCTGTGGCGCTCGTCATTCCCTGTCACCGCGTCGTGCGCAACGACGGCGCGACCGGCGGATACCGCTGGGGCAGCAAGCGCAAAGAGAAGCTGTTGGCGCAGGAGCGGAACTCGGCCTGACGTCTCGTTCACCACGAGTCATGTCCGCTGCGACCATGTGCCTGATTGGATTAGCGTTCGTCCTGCAATCGGCGCATTGTGGACGTAGCACCAGACCGATGGGCGCGCGCTCTTCGCGTCCATCTCCGCCAGTTTCACAACGCGCAGATACTCGCTCTCATCCGGATTGAGCGGATCGTATCCCTCGACTTCATCGAGCACTTCAAGCGCGACGGCGACGTCTGCAAAACGATATACCTCACCATGCACCTTGCCTGTCCCTTCGACCAGGCCGGGATAGTGGCCGAGCGAGTACAGCTTGCCCGCAACGGTCGCGCTGCCGATGAAAACGCCGAGCGACATGTGATGGTGCAGACTGAATCCGCGTTTGAGCAGCCCGTAGACGAAGACGAGATCGGTCGTGTCAGCGGCCGGCGCTGCCAAGGAAGCACCCCCGTGTGAACGAAGTCATCGCTACCTGCTACGGAGCGCACTCGCTCGCCTGCACTCATGATCATCAGCGCCGATCGCCTCACGAAACAATTCCGAACCCTGCGCCGCAAAGAAGGCCCGCTTGGCGCTATCGCGACGTTATTCTCGCGCGACTATGAAATAAAAGACGCGGTGCGCGACGTCAGCTTCAAACTCGACGCGGGCGAACTTGTCGGCTACATCGGCCCGAACGGCGCGGGCAAATCTACGACGATCAAGATGCTGACCGGCATTCTCGTGCCGACGAGCGGCACGTGCACGGTCGACGGCATCGTGCCGTGGGCGGATCGCCAAGCCAACGGCCGCCAGATCGGCGTCGTGTTCGGTCAGCGCACGCAGTTGTATTGGGATCTTCCGCTTATCGAGTCGTTCCAGCTGCTGCGCGCGATCTACAACGTGCCGGCCGCGACGTACGAACGCAACTTGCGCGAATTCACCGAACTGCTCGGCCTCGACGAGTTCATCCGTACGCCCGTGCGCCAGCTCAGCCTCGGCCAGCGTATGCGCGGCGATTTCGCCGCCGCGATGATGCACGAACCGAAAGTCGTGTTCCTGGACGAGCCGACGATCGGCCTCGACGTCGTCGCCAAAGAGAACATCCGGCAGTTCATCGCGCGCGTGAACCGCGACCGCGGCACCACCTTTATCTTGACGACGCACGATCTTGCGGACATCGAAAAGTTGTGCGCGCGCATCATCCTCATCGATCACGGCCGCAAGCTGTATGACGGCAGCGTGGAGACGATCAAGGGGCGTTATGGACGCAATCGCACGCTGACCGCCGACCTCAACTGCGAGAACTGCGACGACGTGCGCATCACCGTGCCGGGCGCGAACGTCGTGTCGCGCGAGGGCCCGCGCATCGTGATCGAATTCGACCGCGATGCCGTGCGCGCCGACGAGCTGGTGGTCAAGCTCGCCCAGCACTACGAGCTCAGGGACGTCACGATCGCCGAGCCGCCGCTCGAAGCGATCATCCGCGACATCTATCAGCATGGTTTGGGCGATGGCAGCGTTGCCGCCCGCGACGGACTGCTGGTGACCGCCGACGTGGAGACCGTTTCATGATTCCCGTGCAGCTATTCCGGGGCGCGCTGCTCGCCGTAGGGATCGCGCTGGCAGCGGTTCTGCCGGCGTCCGGCGCGGCAGAGATCGGCTCGCAGACCGGCGTCGTCGTCGATCTCAATAAAGGCGTGTGGGTGCACGGACCCGACTTACCCTCGGCGCGTCAAGACGCAGCGGTCGCGGTGATGGACGGACGCATCTACCTCGTCGGCGGCTTCGGTCCGCATGACGAACAGATGGCGACGCTGCTCGTCTTAGAGCCGACGTTCCCATCGCCGCAAGCCAATCCGGGAGTCGCAGGCCCGATCGTGTCGCATCCCGGCGAATGGCGCCTGGCGTCAACCATTCCGGAAAGCGTCGATCACGCGGCCGCTGCCGGACTTGGCGGCTATCTCTACGTCGCGGGCGGGCGCATCGAGGATCTCGTCACCAACAAGTTCTGGCGCTACGATCCCATCGACGACTCGTGGATGGAGCTGCCCTCGCTTCCATTCCCGCGTTACGGTCCGATGATGCAAGCGGTGAACGGCAAACTCTATCTGCTGGGCGGCCAGTCCTCGCACGGCAACGATGAGACCAGCATGTTCATCTTCGATCCCGCGACCAACACGTGGCGTACGGAAGAATACGTGCTCGGCGATTCACGCTTTTTGGCCGCTTCGGTCGTCATCAACGAAAAGATCTACGTCGTCGGCGGGCGCGATCGCAATCAGAACAGCCTGCGCACCTGCGACGTCTACGATCCTGCGCGCGATCGCTGGGGCGCGTGCAGCTCGATGCACGTCGGTCGCAGCGACTTCGGCCTTGCCGCCGTCAACGGCAGGCTGATGGCGATCGGCGGCGAGAACTACGCCGGCTCCGCGCAGGACCAGGAATCAGCGATCACGTTCGAGGGTGATCTGAGACGCACGGTCACGCAGACGACCGAGATCTCGAGCAGCAGCATCGGCGGCTGGATCAGCGGGCCGTGGATGCCCTATCCGCGCCATGGCATGGCTGTGGCATCGCTCGGCAATCAGATCTGGGTGATCGGCGGTGCGCCCTATTCCGGTACCGCGCCGGTGACATCGGTGCTGCGCTTCGTCAGCCCAGTCACCCAGATCAAGTTCCAAAAAGGACGCGTTCAGCCCTGATCCCGTGGGGCGCGTACGCCGAATTCGCCAAACGAGCGTTTGCGCGCGAAGCGACGTATCGCGAAGAGGTGTTCACGCACATCGGCTCGATCGCGCTGCGCGTCTATTTGTATTACGCGCTATGGAGCGCGCTGTATGCGAACAACGGTCCGCAGCAGAGCTTTTCGTTCAAGGACATCATCACGTATTCGGTGCTCGCGTTGCTGGTCGGGCTGATCTACAACGTGGACGGCCCGTATGTCGTGCGTGAGAAGATCCGCGAAGGCAATATCGCGATCGATCTCATGCGCCCGATCAGCGTGCCGCTGTACGTCTTCGCAGACACGGTCGGACAAGCCGGGTTTGCGCTCGTGCAGATCGCTGTGGCATTGCCGATCGCCATCGGCCTCCTGGCGCTCACGGGCACGCACATAAGCGCGCCGGCGTCGCCGCTGATCGCGCTCGCCTTTCTCGTCAGTGTCGCGCTCGGCTTTCTCGTCAACTTCTTCCTCGATTTGCTCATGGCGACGATCACGTTTTGGACGATGGAGATCTTCGGCTTCCAGCTCATGGTGCAGTTCATCACGTCGCTGCTGGCCGGTGCGGTCGTCCCGCTGCAGTTCTTCCCGTCCCCCGTGACGGCGATCGCGCAGGCTTCGCCGTTTGCGGCGATCTACAACGCCCCGCTCTCGATCTATCTCGGCAAATACCAGGGACCCGAATTGCTGTCGACGCTTGCACTGCAAGCCGTGTGGGTCGTCGTCTTCGCCGTCGGCGCGCTCGCGCTTTGGCGCGTCGGCGAACGGCGCGTGGTGGTGCAGGGTGGCTAGTCTCGCGCCGTATTGGCGCACCTATGCGGAATTCTGGCGCCTCAACTTTCTGACGCTCGCCGAGTACCGCGCGAATTTCTTCGTGTGGCTGGTGTTCACGCTCGTGCTGCATGGCTCAGCGATCGCCACGATTTGGTTGACGATGAACCGCTTCCCGATCATGAACGGTTGGACGTGGCAGCAAGTCGTCTTTTTGTACGCGCTGTACTGGCTGGCGTCGTCGCTCAACGGCACGCTGTTCTTCACGGTCGGCGACGTGCCGTGGCACATCCGCGAAGGCCGCTTCGACCGCTTTATGGTTCGCCCGCTGGATCCGCTGTTCCAGATCATTTCGCAGCCCGGCCAGATCTGGCCGGACGAATTGATCGTGGCGACGATCTTCTTCGCGATCGTGCAAGGGCTCGTCCATCTGCAGTGGACCATCGGGGTCGCCGGCTTGCTGCTCGGCGCGATGGTCGGCGGGGCGTTCATCGACTTCGCCATTCAACTGGCAGTGGCGACGCTGGCGTTCTGGGTGGTGCGGCTGGACACGCTGCGCTGGGTCGTCATGTCGCTGGAAACGGATTTCACCCGCTATCCGCTTTCGATCTACAACCGCGTCGTGCGCTTCACGCTCTCCTTCATCTTCCCGTTCGCGTTCATCAATTATTTCCCGGCGTCGACGCTGCTGCACAAGACCGCGCAAGGCGACTACGCGGTCAATCCGCTGCTCGGCTGGTTGACGCCGTTGATCGGCGCGCTGTGGTTCACCGCGGCCTATCTATTCTGGCGGCGGGGCCTCGACCATCATCAAAGCACCGGATCGTAGAAAGAACGCAATCATGGGCGACGTGTACCGCGCATTCATCGGCTCGATCCCCGAGCACTACGATCGCTACCTCGTGCCGCTCGTCTTCGAGCCGCAAGCCGCAGATCTAGCCGCGCGCGTGCCGCCGGTCGCGCAGATGAGCGTGCTCGAGCTTGCCTGCGGCACCGGCGTCCTCACCGCCAAGCTAGCCGGTGCGCTGCCGGCGGACGCGCGCATCACCGCGACCGATCTCAATGAGGCGATGATCGACATCGCGCGCGCGAAGCTGGGCGCGGACGAGCGCATCTCGTGGCAGTCCGTCGACGCGACGACGCTGCCATTCGCAGACCGCAGCTTTGACGCCGTCGTGTGCCAGTTCGGGGTGATGTTCTTTGCGGACCGGCGAAAGGCGCTGCGCGAAGCGCTTCGGGTGCTGCGCCCCGGTGGATGGATCATCTTCAACGTTTGGGATCGGCTCGCTCGCTGCCCGGTTTTCGCCGCGGCCGACGAACAGATCCGCGCTGCATTTCCGGATGACCCGCCGCGTTTTTACGAAGTGCCTTTCGGACTGTTGGACCGCGAACCGGTCGGCGAACTCGTGCGCGCCGCCGGCTTCGAGGACGTCGCGGTCGCGACCGTCAAATCGTCGGGCGCGCGGCTTCCGGCGCGCGACATCGCGACGGGCATCATCTGCGGCGGCCCGTTCGTGACTGAGATCAACCAGCGCGGTGGAGATGTCGATGCGGTGATTGAGGCTGTGACGAAAAAGCTTGTCGAATTGTTCGGCACTGCGCCCTTTGCCTC
>JAFAKE010000082.1 GCA_019235715.1 Vulcanimicrobiota bacterium | reverse complement strand
CGATACGATGGTCCATCGTTCGATTTCCAAAACCGCCTGCTACAAGTCGCACCCTGTCTCCCTGAGTCAGCTGTGCTGCCGGAACATCGCCGCGGTTCTGGGTCCAAACCTTATGATCAGTCGTCAGCTTGAGTTCAAAGCCGGCCTTTGTGCGCAAACGCACTACTGGCTTGTGACCGGTCGAAAAAATGCGATTGACGAAATGCGGCTTCGAATCGGAACCAATAACAAAAGCGGCCTTTCCAACAAGTGAGTCGATGCGCTTCAGGCCCTCAGTTGTCGCTACTAATGAGTCGCCCGTCACGCAGGGGTTACTCGCGCGTATGCGTCCACCCGCAGGACAGGTGTGCCAGGAATTGATGACGTCATCGTACTGGACGCCTGGATCGGCGCAGCTCCACGCAGCGCGCGCGATTTCATCCCACAGGTCTCGTGCTCGAACTGTGCGTGCAACCGACTTGTCGCGACGCCATAGCAAATCCCAGGTCGCATCCTTTCGGACGGCATCTACAAATTTGTCGGGCACGCGAACGGAATTATTCGAGTTCTGTCCTGAGACGGTTTGGTAGGCATCACCTTCATATGAACTTGCATAGCCCGCAGCAATTAACGCTGCGACTTTCTTTTCTTCCTCTACCTTCCAATTGATGAACTTCTCGATGTCCGGATGATCCATGTCGAGAATGACCATCTTTGCCGCACGGCGTGTTGTGCCGCCGCTCTTGATCGCGCCGGCTGCGCGATCGCCGACGCGCAAGAAGGACATCAAACCGCTCGACGTGCCGCCGCCGGAAAGCTTCTCGCCTTCACCACGTAAGTTCGAAAAGTTCGTTCCCGTTCCGGAACCATACTTGAATAGCCGTGCTTCGCGCACCCAAAGGTCCATGATACCGTTGTCATTGACGAGATCATCTTCAACAGATTGGATGAAGCAATTGTGGACGACGACGTTATTCGTGAGAAACGTGTGACTTTCGGTTTCTATGTCGAACACGCGCTCATCGCCGACATAGTCGACCGAGACGATACGCTCGGCGCGAAGCGTTGAAACGGACCGGCCAGGCCGAAATAACGTGTTGGCGAGCTTAGCGCGCTTGTCTGAAGAAACAAAGCCTACGAGCTCTGCAAATCTTTCCTTTGCGCTCTTCCAACCTATCGAAACATGATAGTAAGGTTTGCGATCTTGACGAAAATCGATGTTAGTCTGCAGTCGATTGTAAATGCCGAGGCCGTTGTGGAAGTGGACGTTCGGGAAAACCACATTAACAAGCGCACCGACATAACGGTGTTCATCGTCGTTAACAGTCATCGCCTCGACCGTCAGGCTCTTATTTGTGCCGTGCTTGTATTGTCCGACGAAGCCATCGGCTTGGAGCCAGCCGGCAAGAGCGGCCTCAGCCTCGGCCATAATGCTGCTCAGCGAGCCGACAGAAGTATCAGTTCGCTGCAATAAGCGCATCCCAGGCTTGAGGTCCGATACTGAAAGCCAGCGTACCGAATGTTCTTCTTTGACGAGAACGAGATGGTCCGCCGTCGCTTCGATGTAGTTGCCGTTTGTAAGCCTAACTTTGAAAACTTGCTTTACGCCGTTGTCTTTAGTTGCAACAATTCGTGTCTTGCCGCTTTGATCGTAGACGCACAAACCGACAAGATTGCGAGTCACGATATCGCCTATCGCAATTGGGCCATCAGGAGTGTTGACAAGCGCATGATAGGGTAAGCACGCATGTGGCTGAGGATGCGTATATGAATCTTTCGCGCGCGTGAGCTCTTTGGTGTCGGGGTCGACGAAATAATGACCCTGTGCCGGTCCAGTGATCCCATACGCATACGCAAGCCCGGTGTTGAACCACTGCGGTGAGTTCGGCGCCGCCATCTGGTTGATCAGCATGTGCGAGATCTCGGCGTCAAACGCCGCGGCGTCTTCATCACTGTCGAAGTACTTGTAGCGGCGGCCCCAATCGGTCCAGCAGCCGGCGAGTCTGCGTACGACTTGGCGCGCGGATGTCTCGCGGCCCAACGATCCGTCCGGCTGCGGCACGCCGGCTTTGCGGAAATATTTCTGCGCGAGAATATCGGTCGCTACTTGCGACCAGGCTTTGGGCACCTCGATATCGTGCGTTTCGAACACGACGGTGCCGTCCGGCTCACGGATGACGGAAGAACGACGATCCCATTCGATCGTGTCGAGTGGATCGATGCCTGGTTGCGTGAAGCGCCGTTGGATCTTCATGTGGAGCTTGTGTCCTTTCTCTCTCTGCCGCGCGGGGAGACGACACGACGCTGATCTTCAAGAACAGCGTACAATAGTTCGACGAACTGGTGAGCGGCCCTACCTATTGTGGTACGAGGCTCAATAGACCCCATTATATAGCGGCTATATGGCCGATTCAAGAAAAATTTCGAACGAGCGTTCGTGCAATCGGCAAACCCAAGCACTACGGCCCAAAGCGCAGATTGCCGCAAAATCTATCCCCAGGCTGCCCTGAAACTGGGGACAACTCGTCCGTGCTCGGCCGTCGGGACAGCGCAACCCGGGCGCTGTCGGCTAACGATAATCGACGGTCAGCGTCAGCCCGTTGTAGGCCGAAAAGCAGCGCCCAGTGCCGCCGGAAAAGTCAGCGTGATCGGGCGCGAGGACAAAGCCAAGGTTAGGCCGGGTACCGGCGACCCACTGTTGCACGGCGCCCGTGACGTCGATGCTCACGTACATCCCATTGCTGATCGAAAACGGCCCGAACGACTGCGTGTCGCCGGGTCGATCCGCCACGAGCGAAAGGTAGGGCGTGCCTAACAACGCGTTCGGATTGTTGGGATTGTTCATCCACATCGCGTTGGCGATCTGCAGCTGCGCCGCACACGAAACGTTGCCGCTCAACGGTGCGCCTTGCGCGCTCGACTGGCTGCGCGAAACATAAAACGTCAACGAAGCGTCGATCACTTGGCCCTTCGGCAGATCCCGAAACCAAATACCCGATCGATAGATGACGCCGCAGCGTGGCCCCTGCGGAAAGTTCCAGCCGACAAGCACTTCACCGGACTGCAGCAGCGGCGCTGTCGGGCGCGTGAGCGTCGTGCCACAGTGAGGATTCACGTATGACAGGGTGGCGTTGTTCGCCGTGCTCAGATTCTGTCGTTGAGCGCCGGCGGGCGGCATGGGCGTCGGCGGGGGCGTCGCCGTAGGGCGCAATAGCGGAGTTGACGCAGGGAAAAGCGGTGGCGGGACCGCCGCTGGGCTCGATGTCGGCGCGGGCGAGAGCATCGGCGACGGAACCGGAGAAAGCGTTGGCGTTGGTATCGGCGTCGGCGAAGCCGTAGGGCTCGGAGTGGGAGACGTCGTTGGAGTCGGCGACAGTGACGGCGTTGCAGTCGGCGTCGGTGACGGCGTTGGAGTGGGCGAGGGTGTGGCCGTCGGATGTGCTGTTGCAGTGGGGATAGGTGTCGGAGTTGGAGTCGGTGTCGGCGTCGCAGTCGGTGATGCAATTGCAACGACGGATGCGCTCGCATCCATCGTTCCGGTGAATGCGACGCCGACCGCAATCGCGCAGGCCGCCGGCAAAGCCACCAAGCTAAGAAGCTTCATTCATGCCCCCCACGCGGCTAAAATCAGCCTACGTTGAAAACGTCCGCGCAGGAGGTGAAGTTCCTCCCCGCGCAATCGCGCCCCCGCCCTGCGCCCACGCGGCGCGGGGCCTCCGCGAGCGAATCCCGAACTGAACGCTGATGGCACGCGCCAAGCGCTTTGAACTCGCGCTGGTCCAGCTCGCGCCCCGCAAAGGCGACCTCGAGGCGAACTTCGCGTCGATCGGCGCCGCATTCGCTGTCCTCGCCGCAGAAAAAGAAGCATTTCCGAACGTCGTCGTGTTTCCTGAAGCAATGCTCTCCGGCTATTTCGTCGAGGGCGGCGTGCGCGACGTCAGCTTGAGCGCGCGCGACGTCCTCGGGCGTCTGCAGCGCCTGGCAAAGGCAAACGCTCCGAAGAAGACCTTCGACATCGTCCTCGGGTTTTACGAGATCGACGAAGACGACAAGCTGTACAACAGTGCGCTGTACGCGACGATCGGCGCCGAAACACGCGTGCACCACGTGCACCGCAAGCTGTTCTTGCCGACGTACGGCGTCTTCGACGAGGAGCGCTTCGTCACGCGCGGGCGCAGCGTGGGTGTATTCGACACTGCGAACGGCCGCGCGGCGATCCTCATCTGCGAAGATGCGTGCCATTCGTTGGCCACCACCGTCGCCGCGCTGCGCGGCGCGCAGATCATCTACATTCCGAGCGCCTCACCCGGGCGAGGCATGGAAGACTTCGAGCCGGCCAACGTGAGTCTCTGGCGCGACATCATCCGCGTCGCTGCATCAGAGCACGGCCTATTCGTCGCGTATGCCGGACTTGTCGGCTTCGAAGGCGGAAAAGGATTCACCGGCGGCTCGCGCCTCGTCGGGCCATTCGGCGATCTGCGCGTTGAGGCGCCGTTTACGGGCGACGCGATCGTGCGCGCCTCCGTCGATCTTGAGGACGTCGCCGTGGCGCGCGCGGCCCTGCCCGCGCTCGGCGATTTGGAGACCAATCTGCCCGAGCTCGTCCCCGCGCTGCTCGCCGCAGAAGGGGAGACCGGTGCGCGAAAGGGCTCGCCGAACGGCCGCGCCGCCAAGTCGGCCGGCAAATCACGTGCCGCGAAGGGCCGTACGAGGCGATGAGCGCGGCGTTCACGATTGTCCGCGCGCGGCCGCTCGATGACACGCCGACGATCGACCCGGCGCTTGTCGAGCGCTGGCTCACCGAATTCATCCGCGACGAACTCGTGCGCCGCCGCGGCATACATCACGCAGTGGTCGGCGTGTCGGGCGGCGTCGACTCGGCAGTCGTCGCCTACCTGTGCGCGCGAGCGCTCGGGCCGCGCAATGTGGTGGGCGTGCGCATGCCTTACCGCACCTCAAGCCCGCAAAGCCTCGAGCACGCCGCACTTGTGATACGCGAGACGGGCATCGACGAGCGCCTTGTCGACATCAGCGCCGCGGTCGACGGCTATCTTGCGCAGGAGCCTGACGCTTCGTCGACGCGCCGCGGCAACGTCATGGCGCGCATGCGCATGATCGTGCTTTTCGACCAATCGGCGAAGATCAACGGCGTGCCGGTCGGCACGGGCAACAAGTCGGAGCGCATGTTCGGCTATTTCACCTGGCACGGCGATGACTCGCCGCCCATCAATCCCATCGGCGATCTGTTCAAGACGCAGGTGTGGCAGCTGGCGCGACACCTGGGAGTGCCTGACGCGATCATCGATAAGCCGGCGACCGCCGACCTGATACGCGGCCAGACCGATGAAGAGGACTTGGGCATCACATACCTGCAGGCGGATCGCATCCTGAACCGCCTGCTGCTCGGCTACACCGTCGAGGACATCATCGCCGCGGGTTACTCGTCCGCGCAGGTCGAGCTCGTCAAGCGGCGCGTCGACGCCACGCATTGGAAACGTCATCTCGCCACAACCGCGCTCATCTCGACCACGGCGATCAACGAGTTCTATCTAAGACCGGTCGATTACTAACAACGACTTCTAGGAGGGAACATAATGCCGATCAAGCTCGGCGCAGTCGGACACTTCGGCATCAGCGTACGCGACCCGCAAAAGAGCGCGCGTTGGTGGATCAAGACGCTCAACCTCAAGAAGCGGTTCGAGTTCCCCGGTGGCGTCGTGCTCGGTTCCGACAGCGTCGACATCGTGCTGCATACAGGCACGCCGCAGCCGGACAGCATCGATCACGTCTCCTTTCATCTGCCGAGCATAGCGGCGTTGAAGTCGGCGCTGGCAGAGCTCAAACGCAAAGGCGTCGACATCGAAGACCCAGGCGACGAGATCGGCCCTGAAGGCCCCGGCTCGAAGAACCTGGGATTGTGGTTCCGCGATCCCGACGGATATCGTTGGGAGCTGAGCGTGCTCGCCAAGTCCAAGAAGAAATAGCGGAGGCAGACGTGGCGCGATACCTGCACACCTCGATCTTCGTCAACGATATGGACGAGACGATCGACTTTTATACGAAGAAGCTCGGGCTGAAACTGCTCGACAAAGCGCACTATCCCGGCAATGCGGACATGGCGTTCGTCGGGCGCGATTGGGATGCGTACATCGAACTCGTCTACGACCTTGAAGAGCATGCGCCATACGATGTCGGCAACCGCTACGAGCATCTGGCGCTCGAAATCGATCCGCCGTTGACCGACCTTGTAGAACGATTGCGCAACGACGGCGTCAAGATCGTCAAGGAGCCGAAGAAATCGCCAGGCGGCACGCGCGCGCTTGCGATGATCGAGGATCCCAACGGCGTCGTCGTAGAGCTGCTCGAGCCGAAATCCGGACCGATCAAATAGCGCGTGGCAAGCGCCGAGATCATCACGGTCGGCACCGAGCTGCTGCTGGGCCAGTTGGTCGACACCAACACGACGTTCATCGCTAAGACGCTCGCGGACGCCGGCATCGACGTGCATCGCGAAACATCAGTGGGCGACAACACGGAGCGCATCGCCGCCGCGATCGCGGAGGCCCTCGGCCGTGCCGACGCGGTCGTCGTCGCCGGCGGCTTGGGACCGACGGTCGACGACCTCACGCGCGAGGCCGCGGCGCGCGCGACCGGACGCAGCCAAGAACTGCACGAGCCCAGCCTTGCCCGCATCCGCACGATGTTCGACCGCTTGGGCCGGCCGATGGCGGACAACAACCGCCGGCAGGCGATGATGCCCGCGGGAGCTTTCGTCCTCGACAACGAGTTGGGCACCGCTCCAGGCTTCATTATAGAAGAAGGAACACGCGCGGTCATCGCGGTGCCGGGAGTGCCGCGCGAGATGAGGGCGATGATCTCCGGGCAGGTCGTCCCGTGGCTGGTCAAGCGTTTCGACGTCACGGCGACGATCGTCACGCGCGTGCTCAATACGATCGGACTGGGAGAATCGGATCTCGACCAGCGCATCGCCGATCTTTTCCATGCGGGCGTGAATCCGAGCATCGCGGTGCTGGCCCATTTCGGGCAAGTCGACGTCAAGCTCACCGCCAAGGCACATTCGCACGACGAAGCGGTCGCGATGCTCGACGAGCTTGAGCCGCGCATCCGCGAACGTCTCCCGGACTGCATCTATGCGATCGACGGCGGGCCGATCGAACAAGTCGTCGGAGAATTGCTGCGCATCCGCGGATGGACGCTCGCGACGGCCGAGTCATGCACGGGCGGGCGCATCGCCTCGATGCTCACGAGTGTCGCCGGCGCCTCCGACTACTATTTAGGCGGCGTCGTGTCGTACGCGAACGAGGCCAAGCTCGACTTTCTCGACGTCGCGCCCGAGTTGATCGAGCGGTACGGAGCAGTCAGTGAAGAAGTCGCCACCGCGATGGCCGTCGGCGCACAAGCGCATCTGCGCGCGTCGTGCGCGATCGCCGTCACGGGCATCGCGGGGCCCGGTGGTGGAAGCGAGGAGAAGCCCGTCGGCCTGGTGTACGTCGCACTCGCCGGTCCGGACGCTACCGCACAGGTTCGTAAGCTCATGCTTCCGGGCGACCGTGAGATGATCCAGCGCCGTGCGGCCATGGCTGCGCTGACGATGCTGTGGAAAGCAGTGCGCTGATGCCGCCGACAATTGAAACGCCCCGGCTGATGCTTCGCTCGTTCGTCCAAGACGATTTCGAAGCATATTACGCCGCCATTCTTTCACAAGCCGCAGTGATGCGTTGGCTCTCCGCCAACGGCGAGCCTCGCACGCGCGAAGAGGCGGCCGTTGCGCTCGCGCGCTTTCTTAGCCCGGATCGCGACCCTCGCGATCGGTTATGGGCGGTCACCGAAAAAGTCAACCGCCAGCTGCTCGGACATGCCGCGTTACAACGTCTCGACAAAGGCGATCTCATCGAAGTCGGTTACGCGTTGGGTGAACGATACTGGGGAGCGGGCTATGCCACCGAGGCATCGCGAGCGGTCGTCGATTTCGGATTCGCCACCACTGACCTTGACCTGATCGTCGGCGTCGCAAGACCTGAAAACGCTGCGTCGCGCCGAGTGCTCGAGAAAAGCGGCATGACGTTCAAAGGCCTGCGCCACTATTACGGCCTCGACCTCGCGTACTACGAAATGACACGCGACGAGCACGCTGCAGACCGCGAGCGCCGGCAAGCGCAAAGGGCCATGTCGTGAATCCGCGCGTTGCTGCGGCGCTGCCGGTGATGCTGCTGGCCGCCCTTGCGCTCGCCGTGGGCGCGTGCGGTGGCACCGCGACCACGAGCAGCAGCACGAACGGCGGCGGCAGCAAAGGACTCAATGGGTGCAACTCTGGCGCGACCAGTGTTTCGCTCGCAGCCGAAGCGTTGACGTTTGGACATCGACCGCCCGAGCGTGGGCCGAGAGCGGACTATCTGAGCGGGAAGATCGCCGTGCGCTTCGCCGATTCGGGCGCCGGCATCGAGATCGCACAAGCGCTCGCACGCCTTCATGCGACGCAATATGGAGCGGCGAACCTTGCCGGC
>JAFAKE010000016.1 GCA_019235715.1 Vulcanimicrobiota bacterium | reverse complement strand
GATCTCATCGGTCAGCTTTTCGACGAAGTACGAACCGCCCAGCGGATCGATCACGTTGCCGACGCCGGTCTCATACGCGATGATCTGCTGCGTGCGCAACGCGATCTGCACGTTTTTCTCGGTCGGCAGCGCGAGCACTTCATCGAGCGAATTCGTATGCAGGGACTGCGTGCCGCCCAGCACCGCCGCGAGCGCCTGAAAGGCGGTGCGCATGATGTTGTTGTCCGGCTGTTGCGCGGTCGCCGAACAGCCGGCGGTCTGCGTGTGGAAGCGCATCATCCGCGAGCGCGGGCTCTTCGCCTTGTATTTGTCGCGCATGTGGCGCGCCCAGATGCGGCGCGCGGCGCGGAACTTGGCGATCTCTTCGAAGAAGTCGGAATGGGAATTGAAGAAAAACGACAGGCGCGGCGCAAATTCGTCGACGTCGAGACCCGCCGCGATGCCGGCCTCCACATACGCAAATCCGTCAGCCAGCGTGAACGCGAGCTCTTGCGCCGCCGTCGAGCCGGCTTCGCGGATGTGATAGCCGGATATCGAAATGGTGTTCCACTTCGGCACGTGTTTGGAACAATACGCCATCATGTCGGTGATGATACGCATCGACGGCTCGGGCGGATAGATCCACTCTTTCTGCGCGATGTACTCTTTGAGCATGTCGTTCTGCAGCGTGCCGCCGAGGCGTTCTTGCGGCACGCCTTGCGACTCGGCCGCCGCGATGTACATCGCCAGCGCGACGGGCGCCGTGCAGTTGATCGTCATCGACGTCGTGATCGAGCCGAGATCGATGCCTGCGAACAGGTCTTGCATGTCCTGCAGCGTCGCGATCGCGACGCCGCACTTGCCGACCTCGCCCAGCGCGCGCGGATGGTCGGAGTCGTAACCCATGAGCGCGGGCATGTCGAAGGCGACCGAGAGCCCGGTCTGGCCTTGCTCCAACAAAAACTTATAGCGTTCGTTCGTCTGCTTCGCGGTGCCGAAGCCGGCGAATTGGCGCATCGTCCACAGCCGCCCGCGGTACATCGTCGGATGAATGCCGCGCGTGTATGGATATTGGCCCGGATATGAAAGATCGCGATCGTAGTCGATGCCCGAGAGATCTTCGGGACCGTACATCGGTTTGAGCGGATGGTCGGAAAGCGTCCGGTCGTTGGCGCCGGGCAGCTTGGTCGCCGCATCGAACTGCTCTTGCCAGCGCGCTTTCGAGGCGTCCGCCGCGCCAGAACCTGCCTTACCGTCGCCTTTGCCGTTGACCAGCTTTGCCACGAACCGTGTCGTCCTTTATCCTTTAATATAGGGGTCTTCGAGTTTTCGCTCTGCGGACAGAGCTCGCCTGCGCTATGGGGTCCGCGGCCACGTGCGACGAACGGCCTGCGGGCGATGGCTGACGATAAGTTTCACGCTACCCTCGAGCGTGCGCGGCAAACGCCGAAGCTCGGCCTGGCCGCGCTGCTGCTCAGCCACGGCACGATGGAGCTCGAGTTCTATGCACCGCGCGGCCGCGACGAGCAGATGCCGCACGATCGCGATGAGCTGTACGTCGTCGTCAGCGGACATGGCTGGTTTCGCAACGGCGAAGAACGGCACGAGTTCCATCCTGGTGACGTGATGTTCGTGCCGGCGAAAGTCGAGCACCGCTTCGAGCAGTTCAGCGACGACTTCGCCACGTGGGTCGTCTTCTGGGGCCCCAAAGGCGGCGAATAGAAACCAAACAAGCGTCGACAGACGTTCCCACGGGCACTTGCGCTATCGAGCGCCTAGCCTGGGCATTGACGAGTGCAGATGTTCCTCGTCCACGTCGCGCTTATCGCCGCTGCTCTCAACATACCGGGTGAGTTCGACCACGCGCCACCGGGCGAAGTCCTGCAGCGCGTTGATTTCAACGTCACCGGCAAGACCGGCGGCCGGTATCTTCGTTTCGTCGCGAGCATTCGCGGCACAATGCTCCTTGCCGTCCAACAGCGCGCCGTCTCGGGTGGACTGGCGCAAGAGCGATATTATGTCGTGGTCGCGCGCTGAGACGCGTCCCGCTTCTCGCCCTTGACCGCGTTGCGAATCGCCTGATATAATGCCTGGGCACTCAAGTCTACCCTTCGCACCGGACGGCGCGTGAGCTGCCAGTCCGGTCGGCAAAGACGAAGGCCGCAAACCAAAAGCCCACCGCTTTGCTTTGAGGGTAGCCTGCACCAGCAGGCTTTTTTGTTACTGTCGCGAGCCGAGCTCGCGCACCGTCTTTAAGGAGGTCGCCTACGAGTATCAGCGTGATGATGCGCGGCGAAATCGTCCGCCATTAGTGCCAAAGCGCTACGAGTAAACGAACAAATACGAGTCCCACAGGTCCGCGTGATCGCGGACGACGGCGCCCAGCTCGGCATCATGTCGACGTATGACGCCATCCGGCTTGCGCGCGAGCGCGGCGTCGATCTGATCGAAGTCTCGCCCAACGCAGCCCCGCCGGTGTGCCGGCTCGACGACTACGGACGCCTCCGTTACGAACAAGATAAGAAAGATCGCGAAACCAGAAAGAAATCGCACAAGATGGAGCTCAAGGAGGTCAAGCTCCGTCCGAAGATCGAGGAACACGATTACCAGACCAAGTTCCACACGGCCGAACGGCTGTTGCAGGACGGCGATAAGCTCAAGGTCACGATCATGTTCCGCGGTCGAGAGATCTCCTACGCGCAGCACGGCAGACGGCTGCTCGATCGCATGGCGCAGGACACCGCGCCCATCGCGATCGTCGAGCGCGAGCCGCGGCTGGAGGGTCGCAACATGTTCATGATCCTCTCGCCCAAGCCGGAAGTCGTCGCGGCGCACAGCGCGGCCAAAGCGGCGCACATCGCCGCGGCCAGCACGAAACATCACAAGACGGTCGAGGTCGAAGTCAAACATGCCTAAATTGAAAACGCATCGCGGGACCGCCAAGCGCGTCAAGAAGACCGGCACGGGCAAGTTCGTGCGCGAGCGGCAATTCTCGGGATGCAGTCACATCCTGACGAAGAAATCGCCCAAGCGCATCCGCCGTTTCCGCAAGCAGGTGACGGTCGATGAAACCGATCTGCGCAAGCTCAAAGTCCACCTGCCCTACGCCTAAGCGCGACTACGATATAAAAGGAAGCACGAACTATGGCACGCGTTAAACGCGGGATGATGTCGCTCAAGAAGCGACGCAAAGTCCTTAAGTCGGTCAAAGGATTCCGGGGCGCCCGCGGCCGGAACTACAAAGCGGCGAACGAAGCGCTGCTGCACTCGCTCACATATGCGTTCCGCGATCGCCGGGTCCGCAAGCGCGATTTCCGCGCGCTGTGGATCGCGCGCATCAACGCGGCCGCGCGGCGCGAGGGCGTCACCTATAGCCGGCTGATGAACGGCCTTAAGAAGGCTGGGTTGTCGGTCAATCGCAAGGTCCTCGCCGACCTCGCCATCAACGACCAGGCGGCGTTTGGGCGCCTGCTCGAGATCGCCAAAGAGCACGCTCCCGCGCCCGCCGGCGCCTAGCGCGCGTGCCACAGGCGGCGGGTTTTCATAGCCCGCACGTCCGCGCCGCGCGTCTCCTGCACACGAAAAAGCATCGCGTCGCCGCGCGGTGCTTTCTCATTGAAGGCCCTGCGCTCGTGCAGGCCGCGCTCGAGTCCGGCAGTACCGTGCGCGCCGTGTTCTACGTCGACGGCCGCGGCGCGGAAGTCAGCGCTGCCGTCGCACAGGCAGACGCGCTGGGCGTACCCGCTTTTTCAGTCGATGAGCGCACGATCGAATCGCTGAGTCAGACGCGCGCACCGCAGGGCATCGTCGCGCAAGTCCCGTTCATCGATCATCCGCTCGACGAGCTCGCCGCCTTGGTGCCGGCCAACTCTCCAACGACCGTGCTCGTCCTCCACGATATCGACGACCCGGGCAATGCGGGAACTCTGCTGCGCAGCGCCGAGGCGTTTGCGGTCGACGCCATCTGCATCGGCCCAAATTCAGTCGACCCCTATAACGATAAGGTGCTACGTGCGACTATGGGCGCGATTTTCCGCGTGCCCGTAGTCCGCTATGAGGGCTGGGAAGAGCTGGTCGCCGCACTGGCGCCGCTCGGTATCCGGACGATTGCGGCTCAGGCGGGAGCATCGGACATACGTTCGGTGCCGCTGCCGGAGCGCCGGGCGCTCGTCCTTGGCAACGAACGCAGCGGCCTGCGTTCGCTTCCTGAGAACTCGATCGCGCTCCAGGTCGGAATTCCTCAGGCGCGCGCGGCGGAGTCGCTCAACGTCGCCGTCGCCGGCTCGATCCTGCTCTACGAATTCGCGCGTTGTGGAAAATAATTAGGCACAAAACTACGAGAACGAAACGCGACAGAATGTCAAGTCCTCCACACCCTTGTTCTGCTCAAGCGTCTATGTTATACTCAGGTCCGGCGAACAGGAGTGCGAAGGAGGCTGGCGTACCGGATGCTTTCTCCAGTGCTGTTTTGGAACTTGTTCATCACCACTGGCTCCGTAAAAGCGTATCTCATCTACCGGCGGATGGCACCATCAGGATCGCACTAGGATAATCGAGTTTCTTCTTGTACGATGGCCGCAGCGATGCGGCCATCTTTACATTCTGGGATGACGGCGTGGACGAAAAGCTAACAGCGCTAGTCGCTGACGCACGTGTGCGTGCTGCCGCCGCCGCCGATGCGACGGCGCTGGAAACGCTGCGCACCGAATTCCTCGGGCGCAAGGGCGGCAAGCTGTCGGCGGTCATGGCCGGCCTTGCGCGCATGCCCGCAGCCGACCGTGCCCAATTCGGCAAGGATGCCAACGAGGCGAAAGCGGCCATCGAGGAGGCGTTGGACGGTGCTTCGGCGCGTCTCGACAACGCAGCGCTCGCAGGCACGCTCGAACGCCGCTACGACGTCACGCTCAGCGCGATCCCTCCGCGCACCGGCAGTTTGCATCCGTTGCGCCGGACGCTCGAGGACATCGCCGCGTTCTTCCGGATGCGAGGCTTCGCCGTCATCATGGGTCCTGAAGTCGAAACCGAATTCTACGCCTTTGAGGCGATGAACATCCCGAAGGACCACCCGGCGCGCGAAGGCATGGACACGTTTTATCTGCCGCCCGGAACGCTGCTGCGTCCGCACACGTCGCCGGTGCAGATGCGCGCGATGCAGACATATCCGCCGCCGCTTGCGGTGATCGTGCCTGGCAAAGCATATCGCCGCGATGCGCTCGACGCGAGCCACTCGTTCATGTTCCATCAAGTCGAGGGCTTGCACGTGGATCGCGGCGTCACGTTCGCGCATCTCAAAGGTTTTGCGGCAGATCTGTGCCGCCATCTGATGGGTCAGGACCGGAGCACGCGTTTTCGTCCGTCGTACTTCCCGTTCACCGAACCGTCGGCCGAGATCGACATCTCGTGCGGCGTGTGCAACGGCGTGGGCTGCCGCGTGTGCAAGGGTTCGGGTTGGCTCGAGATGGGCGGCTGCGGCATGGTACATCCCAACGTGCTGCGTCTGGCGGGCTACGATCCGGAAGAGTACACGGGGTGGGCGTGGGGCCTCGGCATCGAGCGTATCGCGATGCTGCGCCATGGCATCGACGACATCCGCTTGTTCATCGAGAACGATCCAGCGTTCTTGGAGCAGTTCGCCTGATGCGCGTTCCGCTCTCGTGGCTTTTAGATCACGTGCAGACAAGCGCCGGCGCGCAGAAGATCGCCGACGTGCTCACCGCGCGCGGCTTCGTCGTCGACGCGCTTGAAGAACGCGAGCGGATCGATCGCATCGTGGTCGGCAAAGTCGACAAGCTCGAGCGCCACCCCAATGCCGACCGCTTGCTTGTCGGTGCGGTGGACGTCGGCGCGGACGCGTTGCAGATCGTCACGGGAGCGACCAATGTGAAAGTGGGCGACCGCGTACCCATCGCGCTTGTCGGTGCGCGCGTTTTCGAACATGGCCGCAATGGCGGCGGCACGAAGCTGATCCAGGCAAGCGCATTGCGCGGCGTGCAGTCAAACGGCATGATGTGCTCGCCGGACGAGCTCGCACTGCCCGGCGACTTCGAAGACGGCATCCTCATCCTCGATGAGGATGCGCCCATCGGCGCCGACTTTTGGAGCGCCGTACGTTTCGGCGGCGCGGTGTTCGACCTCGAGATCCCGTCGAATCGCCCGGATTGCTTGTCCGTGATCGGACTCGCGCGCGAGGTCGCTGCGGGCTTAGGACAACCATGGCGCGAGCCGCACTTTCCGGAGAACGCGGGCAGCGCCGATGCGCCGATCCGCGTGACGATCGAAGACGCGGCGTTGTGCCGGCGCTTTGTCGGCCAGGCGTTCACCGATGTGCGGGTGCGGCGTGCGCCGATATGGATGACGCTGCGCTTGCAGGCGGCGGGCGTGCGCAGCATCGACTTTCTGGTCGATGTCTCCAATTATGCGATGCTTGAGACCGGGCAGCCGCTGCACTTCTACGATGCGGCGCGCATCGCTGGCGGCGCGCTTTCAGCGCGCGCTGCGCGGCCGGGCGAAAGCGTCGTCACGCTCGATGGCGTCACGCGTCCGCTGCCGCCGGGAACGCCGGTGATCGCGGACGGCGAAGGCATCGTCGGCGTCGCAGGCGTTTTCGGCGGCGCGCGCACCGGCGTCAGCGAAACGACCGGCGCCGTATTCGTCGAGGCCGCCAACTTCAACGGCCCTGCGGTTCGGCGCGCTGCGCTCGCGTTGGGCTTGCGTACTGAAGCCAGTGCACGGCATGAGAAGAATCTGCCGCTTGAACTGCCCGAGCTTGGACGCCGTGCGGCCGCCGCGTTGTTGACCAAGTCGGGAGCGACGCCGTCGCGTATCGTCGCCGTCGGCGCGCAACCAGGAAAGACGAAGGCGATAGCGGTGCGGCCCGCACGAGTCAATGACGTGCTTGGAACGCAATGGGAGAGCGCGCGGATGAGCGACGCGCTGACTCCGATCGGTTTCGCCGTGAGCGGGACGTCGCAGCTCTCGGTGACGCCGCCGTATTGGCGCGGCGATGTCGCCGACGAGATAGACGTGGTCGAAGAGGTCGCACGCTGCATCGGTTACGATGCGATCCCAGAGCAGCGTACGAATGCGTCGCCGCAGACGATCGATGAGGGCGTCTACGATCGGGAAGAACTGCTCGCCGCGCGCATGGCCGAGTTCGGATACCACGAGGTGGTGACCCTCGCGCTGCAAGGCTCGCGAACGATCGCTGCGTGGCAGCGCTCGGGCGTGCAATTTTGGAACGAGGATCTGGTCACGGTGGTAAACCCGCTCTCCGACGAGCAGCGCTTTCTGCGGCCGAGCCTTCTCCCTGGGATTCTCGAAAACGCTGCGCGCGTGTGGAAACGGTCGGGCGGCGAGCTGCGCCTGTTCGAGATCGGACACGTCTTCCACGTCGCAACCAACGGCAGCGGTGCAGGCGGACCACCGTTGCCGCCGGCGGGTTCGTACGAGATCGAAGGCGTGCTCGAGTGGCCATCGCTATGCGCGCTTGCCGCGTTCGACGACGCGGATGACGGAGCATACGATGGCCGGCTGCTGCAAGTCAAGGGCGAAATAGAAGCGCTCGTTCGTGCGCTCACCGGAACCGAGGGCAGCGCTCGCGCGCGGTCTCGGGCGTACTTCCATCCGGGAGCGGCCGGCACGCTCGACATCGACGGCCACGCGGTCGCGAAATTCGGACGGCTGCATCCAAGCCTCGCGCGCGCCTACGAGCTGCCCGAGCGTACGTATGCGTTCATGCTCTATTTGGAACGCTTGCCGTCTCGCGCGGCGCCGGTCGCGTACCGGCCCTTGCCGCGCCTGCAAGGGACGCAGCGCGACATCGCAGTCGTCGTTGACGAGCGAGTCGAAGCAGGCGCACTGATGGAGGCTATTCGAGCCGTGCGCGCGCCGGCGTTCGAGTCCGTGCGCGCTTTTGACGAGTACCGCGGCCCGCAGGTGGCATCGGGCAAGAAGAGCATCGCGCTCGCGATCGAGCTGCGCAAGGAGGATGCGACGATCACCGATGCGGAGGCTGACGCATCGATCGCGCTCATCGTCGCCGCGCTGCGCGAGCGCTTCGGGGCCGTCCTAAGGTCTGTGCCGTGACCTGGATCGACGGACTCGCGCTGCTCACGTTCGCCGTCGCGTTCTATTGCGGCTGGCGCGTGGGTCTGGTCGCAGAGTTCTTCGACGTGGGGTCGCTCGTGGGTGCAGTAGCCCTCGCGGGAGTTTCTGCGGGTTGGCTCGCCGGCGGATTGCCGCCGACATGGCCGCTGTCGGATCCGGCCCGGCACCTCATGGCTTTCTGGTTCGCATTCATCCTGTTCTACGGCCTATTGCGAGCGCTGGGATGGTTCGTGCAGTACTATCGCGATTGGCGCGGCGCGCGTTGGCTGAGCGGCATCGGCGGCGGGCTCATCGCCGTCGTAAAAGCGGCGGCCGCGCTGTTCGTCATCCTTTATTTCGCGCTGTTCGCGCAGATCGATCCACAGGTGCGCACCACGCTGCGTGAGTCGCCGCTCGCAAATGCGTTCGATAAATACTATCCGCCCATCAACGACGCGGTCGTGCAGATGTGGCCGCGCTTGTATCGGCCCGTCGTGCGCATGTACATGGAACACCACCGCGTGTGAACGCGAGCGCCGGCCGCACGCGGCCGGCGCTGCATATGAGGCGTTAACCTGATGCGCTAATGACCCGGTCTCGGCGTCGCAGCGCCGTGGTTGCCGTTGTTGCCCGCGCCGGTGCCCGCTCCGCCATTTCCGTTTCCGTGCGAGTTGTTGGCGGGAAGCGGAGCGGATTGCGCATGCTTTGCCGCCGATACGATCGTGCCTGACGACGGATACCGGAACTGGTTGGGCGTCAATGGGACCGCGGTCGTCGACGTGATCGAGGATGTGAAGTTGAAGAGATATGCATCGCCGATCTGCAGCGGTGCGACGACGGTGACGGTGAGGATCGTGCCGGTCGGGTCGAATGTCGGCGTAGAACCGATCAGCGCTTGGAGCGACACTTGATTGGCCGGATTGAACTGATCGGTGACGAACGCGAACTGCGTCGTGTTGAACGTGATGCCTGCGGTGTTGACCGGTTGGCTGAACGTGAAAGTCAGCGTGGGCGTTTGTGAGTTCGGCGAACTCACGCCGGTCAGCGAGACGAGGAATGAACCGCCAGATGGCGAGGGCGACGGCGTTCCGCAACCGGGACCCGACGGTGTCGGTCCTGGGCAGTTGACCGCGGCTGCTTCACCATGGTGACCGAGCGCGAGCAGCGCGGCACCGACGCCGACCAGCAGTCCGATGAGCGTGAGCGCGCCGTTGTTGCTGTTGCTCGCAGCCGGCGGAATCGCCGGTCCGGGCTCCTGACTGATGAGCAGGTCGCCGACGGCCGCTTGGTAGTTCGGGGTCGGGTTTGAGATCGAGACGATCGCGTTGGCGTCGGTGATCTGCGTGATCTGCGCCTCGGCGACTTTCTTGCCCGAACGCACGACGTTGAAGCGCTGGCCGAGGTGGAAGCCGTTTGCCGAGCCGGTGTCCGAGGTGACCCCGTCCGGCCCAACCGCGTAGATGGTGCCGGTATATGTCCGCGGCGCTTCAAGCGCCGCAAGATCGGTCGCGAACTGCGCGGCGAAAGCGCGCGCGTCCTTCACCGGATACGCTTGCTGGAAGACTTGCGAGCGCCCAAACGCGACCGGACTGATGCGGTACGTCGTCATGCGATAGAGCACTTTGCCGTCCGCGATCTTGAGCACGTCGGTGAGCAGGATCTGGGCGGCTTGCGCTCTGCTGCCCGCTGCGAGCGCGCTTGTCAGCGTGTCGCCGGTCGACGCGGCATCGACGTGGATCGGTCCGCCGCCCTTGACATCGAACTGGCCCGACGCTGAGATGCCGTCATAGATCGATTGGCCGATCTGCGCAATCGTCTGTGGCGATGCGCCGGCAGTATTGCTCGGCGCGATGACCGCGATGGCTTCGCCGGCGCCGCGTGCGGCCGGCACGCTGGGGACGAGCGATACCGCGATGCATGCGAGCGCCGAGAGAATGGCCAGCGCTCGTGAGATCATGGTGACGTACAGCTTCCGATTCACGGCAGGTTTCGACTCCTTACGCTATCCGACCGCGACGCGCGGTTTCGCGGCCTCCGCTCGTGCGAAGACGGCATTGGCAGCGGCGGTGCCTGCGCCGGACGGCACTTCGATCCCGCTATCGCGCAGCGCCAACTCAAGCGCCGCAAGTGCGGTGACGATGTCCTTGCGCCCGATCGCGCCCATGTTGCCGAGCCGGAGAATCGTGCCTTCCAGTTTCATCTGCCCGCCCCCGACGACGACCCCGTAGCGCTCGCGCAACAGCTGCTGCAGCGCTTTGTGGTCGATATCGCCAGGAGCGCAAACGGCTGTGACCGTGTTCGAGTACGCGCCTTGACGCGCGAAGATGCGCAGTCCCAGCGCAGCGCACCCCGCCCGGATCGCCTCAGCGAAGCGAGCGTGGCGGGCAAATGCGGAATGCCGCCCCTCCTTAGAATAGTTATCGGTCGCCTGTTCGAGTGCCAATAGGACGCCGAAGGGCGGCGTCCAGGGCGTCTGCCCCTTCCCGAACGCCGTTTTGGCCTTGCGCAGATCGAGGTAAAAGCGCGGCATCTGGGCCCGTTCGGCAGCATCCCAGGCACGGCGGCTCAGCGCGATCATCGCGACTCCCGGAACGCCGCCGAGCGCCTTTTGCGACGCTCCGATAACCGCATCAAGCCCCCACTCGTCCATGCGCACGTCGGTCGCGCCAAGGCTGCTGACCGCATCCACGATCAACAGCGCGGGATGATCGGCGCGCGCGCGCGCAAGCGCGGCGAGATCCGCCTGCACCCCTGTCGAGGTCTCGTTGTGCGTGACGATCACGCCCTTGATCTCGCCCGCACGATCCCGCGCGAGACGATCGCGCAAGCGTTGCGGATCGGGCTTGTCACCCCACTCCGTGTCGATGACTTCGACCTGCGCGCCGTACGCGCGCGCGATCGCGATATGCCGGTCGCCGAACGCGCCCATCGGCAGCGCGAGCAGACGATCGCCCGGTGAGAAGAGATTGACGATCGATGCTTCCATCGCGCCGGTGCCGGATGAGCCGAGCGTCAATACCGTTTCGCTCGTCTGAAAGACGTCTTTGAGGCGCTCGGCGAGACGCGCATACACACCTGCCGCGAACGGACCGCGGTGATTGCGCATCGGCTTCGAACAGGCCGCCAGCACGTCGGACGACACGGTGACAGGGCCTGGAATCATGAGCAATTCTTGCATTTGGCTCGGGTTCTCGCCGTTCCCAAAGGGCGCCTGTCGCCGCGGGGTAAAGGTCTTTGGCCCAATGGAGCAGTCAACGATCGCCGCGCCGCCGCGTTTGACGCAACTCGTCAATTGCGCCGGCTGCGCGTCGAAGATGGAATCCGACGTGCTCGCGCTGGTGTTGCGCGGCTTACCGGCGATCGATGACGAGCGCATCCTCGTCGCGACGTCGACGCGCGATGATGCCGGCGTCTTCGCGCTCAGCCCCGATCTTGCGCTGGTCGAAACGGTCGATTTCTTCACGCCCATCGTCGACGATCCGGCAACGTTCGGGCGCATCTCGGCGGCGAACGCGATCTCGGACATCTATGCGATGGGCGGCGAGCCGCTGTTCGCGGTCGCGATCGCGACCTTTCCCGAATCGGGTCTCGATCTAGACGTCCTGCACGCGATCGTGCGCGGCGGCACCGAAAAAGCGCGCGAGGCCGGCATCCACGTCATCGGCGGCCACACGGTCAAAGATCCCGAGCCTAAGTACGGACTTGCCGTCACCGGCCGCGTGCATCCGCGGCGGCTCGTGCGCAACTCCACCGCGAAGGCCGGCGACATGCTCGTGCTCACTAAGCCGCTGGGCACGGGGCTGTATACGACAGCGCGCCGGCGCGACATCATATCAGAAGATGAACTGCAAGAAGCCGTCGATTCGATGCAGACCCTCAACCGCGCCGCCGCGCAGGCGATGACGTCGGTCGGCGTCGACGCAGCGACCGATGTCACCGGCTTTGGCCTGCTCGGGCATCTCGGCCAGATGCTCACGGCGAGCGGCGTGGGCGCGCGCATCGATGCCGCGTCGGTGCCGCTCTTCGACCTCGCCATTTCCCTCGCAGAGCGGGATTGCGCGCCGGGCGGCACTAAGGCGAACCTCGCGCTCGCGCTGCGTAACGGCGTGCGTTTCGCGGATTCGGTGTCCGATCCGCTGCGCGTCGTCCTGTGCGATGCGCAGACATCCGGCGGCCTGCTCATCGCGTTACCGCAAGAGAAGACCGCGCCGTTGCTCGACGCGCTGGACGCCGCAGGAGTCGCAGCCGCGAGCGTCATCGGCATGACGACCGCAGAGCCATCCGTTTCAGTCGGGTAAACCGTACAAGGAGAAGCTTTGACAGGCGGGAGGATCGCGTGAAGCAGGCGGGTTCGACGCTCGAGCGCGGCGCGCTCGAGCAGCTGTGCATCAACACCGTGCGGACGCTGGCTATGGATTCCGTGCAAAAGGCGAACGCGGGCCACCCCGGGACCGCGATGGCGCTCGCGCCGCTCGCGTACGCGCTGTGGACCAAGCACATGCGCTACAACCCGCGCAATCCGCACTGGCACAATCGCGATCGCTTCATCCTCTCCGCGGGCCACGCGTGCATCCTGCAATACGCGTTGCTGTTCTTGACCGGTTACGATCTCACGCTCGACGATCTAAGACAATTCCGCCAGTGGGACTCAAAGACACCGGGCCATCCTGAGTTCAAACACACGCCGGGGGTCGAGTGCACGACCGGGCCGCTCGGACAGGGATGCGGCAACGCGGTCGGATTCGCCGCCGCCGAAGCGTTTCTCGGCGCGCGCTTCAATCGCAATGAGCTGCCGATCGTCGATCACCACACGTACGTGATCGCGAGCGACGGCGACATGATGGAGGGCGTATCGGGCGAAGCCGCATCGCTCGCCGGACATCTCAAGCTCGGCAAGCTCATCGTCTGCTACGACGACAACCACATCACCATCGAAGGCAACACGTCGCTCACGTTCGATCAAGAGGACGTGTGCTTGCGCTATGAGGCGTACGGCTGGCACACGCAAGCGGTCGAGGATGCGAACGACGTCGCTGCGATCGACCGTGCGCTCGAGGCGGCCAAGGCGGATCCGCGGCCGTCTTTGATCCGCATCCGCTCGCACATCGCGTGGGGCGCGCCGAACAAGCAAGACACCTCCGACGCGCACGGCGAACCGCTCGGCGAAGAAGAGATCAAGCTGACCAAACGTTTCTACGGATGGCCTGAGGATGCGAAGTTCCTCGTGCCTGACGAAGCGCTCGACTTCTATCGCAAAGCGATCGAACGGGGCGAAAAGTTCGAGAACGAGTGGAACGAGCTGTTCGCCCAATACGAACGCGCGGAGCCGGGCCTCGCAAAGCAATTCCAAAGCGAGCAGTGCGGCACGATGCCTGCGGACTGGGCACAACGCCTGCCGACGTTCTCGCCGAGCGATGGGCAGATGGCGACGCGCGACGCGTCCAGCAAAGCGCTCGATGCGATCGTCAAGGCGGTGCCGTTCATCCTGGGCGGCTCGGCCGACCTCGCCGGTTCGAACAAGACGGTTCTCAAGGATCAGGGCGATTTCGAAGCGGGCTCGTACGACGGGCGCCAGATGCATTTCGGCATTCGCGAACACGCGATGGGCACGATCGTCAACGGCTTGGCGCTGCACGGCGGCGTGCGCTCGTGGGGCGCGACGTTTCTCATCTTCTCAGACTACATGCGCCCGACCATACGGCTTGCGTGCCTCATGCGCATCAATCCGTTCTACATCTGGACGCACGATAGCATCGGTCTGGGCGAAGACGGCCCGACGCACCAGTCGATCGAGCAGCTCGCCTCGCTGCGCGCGATCCCGAATATGACGATCATGCGTCCGGCCGATGCGAACGAAACGTCGATCTGCTACAAACTCATGCTCGAGCACGCCGACGGGCCGGTCGGCATGGCGCTCACTCGCCAAAAACTCCCGATTCTTGACGCGGCTGCCGTCGCGGGCGCTGCGCGTGGCGGCTACGTGCTCGCTGCAGAACAGGGAGCGCTCAGGGCGATCCTCATCGGCACGGGCTCCGAAGTCCACGTCTGTCTCGGCGCGCGCGATCTGCTTCAAAAGGATGGGATCGGCACGCGCGTCGTCAGCTTGCCATGCTGGAGCATCTTCGACGCACAAGATCAGACCTACCGCGATTCCGTGCTGCCGCCCGACGTGAGCGCACGCGTCGCGGTCGAAGCCGCGGCGCCGTTCGGCTGGGAGCGCTACGTCGGCCCGCGCGGCCAGGTCGTCGGCATGACGCGCTTTGGCGCATCAGCCCCGGGCAACGTGCTCTTCGAGAAGTTCGGTTTCACGCCGGCGCACCTCTCCGACGTCGCGCGCTCTCTCTTATAGGAAGCATTAAGGACGATTCCGATGGCAAATCCGCTCACGCATCTCATCGATCTCGGGCAGAGCTTCTGGCTCGATAACATCCGGCGCGGATTCACGCGTGCGGGCGAGCTCAAGCGCATGATCGACGACGACGGTCTGCGCGGCGAAACCTCCAATCCCACGATTTTCGAGAAGGCCATCGCAGAGAGCGCCGACTACGACGAGCAGATCAAAGCGCTGGCGCAGGATGGCGCGAGCGCGGCGGCGATGTACGACGCGCTGACGACGACCGACGTGAGCGAAGCGTGCGACGCGTTTCGCGAGCTCTACGACACGAGCTCCGGCGGCGACGGTTTCGTGTCGATCGAGCTGCCGCCGCAGCTGGCCAAAGAGACCAACGGATCGATTGAAGAGGCGCGCCGTTTGTGGAAGCTCATCGCGCGCCCGAATCTGATGATCAAAGTGCCGGCGACGGACGAGGGCATACCGGTCGTCCGCCAGCTCACCTCTGAAGGCGTCAACGTCAACATCACGCTGATGTTCGGCGGTGAATACTACGAGCGCGTCATCGACGCATACATGAGCGGTCTTGAAGATCGCATGGCTAAGGGTCAGCCGATCGCGACGATCGCGTCGGTCGCATCCTGTTTCGTCAGCCGGGTGGACACCGAGGGCGACAAACGCATCACAGCCGCGATGGAGAACGCCGACGCTGCGACCAAAAAACGGCTCGAAGCGCATTTAGGGACGACTGCCATCGCCAACGCAAAGCGCTTGTATTCGATCTACAAACGTTCGATCGCCGGCGAACGCTGGCACGCGCTTGCCGCCGCGGGGGCGCGCCGTCAACGGCCGCTGTGGGCCAGCACGTCGACGAAAAATCCCAAGTACAAGGACACGTATTACGTCGAGGCGCTGATCGGTTCTGACACGATCGATACGATGCCGCCGGCGACGATCGACGCTTTCCGCGATCACGGCGTCGTCAAGCCGACGCTCGAAAAAGGCATGGACGAAGCCGAGCGCACGCTTGCAGAGCTCGAAGACCTCGGCATCTCGCTGCGTGCGATCACCGACAAATTGCTCGCCGACGGCCTGGTATCGTTCCAGAAGTCTTACGACGAGCTGCTCGACGTACTCGCCCAGAAATCGCACACGCTGCAAGGCGCGAGCGACCGCCTTTCGATGGCCGGCGTCACCGCGGACGAGCAAACCGCCGCGCTTGGGCGTCTCGATGACGAGCGATTCGTCGCACGCTTTTGGCAGCGCGATCCCGACCTATGGAAAAAAGGCGATGCCGAGCACGCCGCGATCATCAAGGAACGCTTCGGCTGGCTGACCTCGCCCGACCTGATGTACCATCGCACGCAAGAGCTGACCGCGTTCGCCGACGGGCTGCGCAAGGACGGCATCGCGCACGTCGTCGTCATGGGCATGGGCGGCTCGTCGCTGTGTCCGATCGTGCTGCGCGAGACGTTCGGAGCTCGCAGGGGTTATCCGGAGCTGCTCGTGCTCGACAGCACAGTGCCCGCGAGCGTCAGCGCGATCGAAAAAGCGATCGACCTGCGCTCGACGGCATTCATCGAATCGAGCAAGTCGGGCACGACGCTCGAGCCGCGCGTCTTCTCAGAATACTTCTTCGAGAAGACGGCAGCGGCGCTCGGCAGCCGCGACAAGGCTGCCGCGCGCTTCGCCTGCATCACCGATCCAGGCACGCCGCTCGAGAAACTCGCGCGCGAGCGCGGTTTCCGCGCGCTGTTCCTCAACCCGCCCGGCATCGGCGGGCGCTATTCGGCGCTGTCGTATTTCGGACTGGTGCCGGCTGCCGCATCGGGTGTCGATGTCGGCGCGCTGCTCGACCGCGCGCGCGGCATGGTCGCGGCGTGCGCGGCGGGCGTCAAGGCATCGCAGCATCCGGCAGTGCGGCTGGGCGTCGCACTCGCCACTGCCGCGCAAATGCACCGGCGCGATAAGGTGACGGTGCTCGCATCGTCGAGCATCGGAACCTTCGGTCTATGGCTCGAGCAATTGATCGCCGAAAGCCTGGGCAAAGAGGGGCGCGGCATCGTGCCGGTCGCCGGCGAGCCGCCGGGCGATCCGGGCGCATACGGCAGCGACCGCATTTTCGTACATCTGCGCGTCGGCGACGACACGACGCTCGACGCACGCGGCGAAGCGCTTGCGCGCGCAGGCCACCCGGTCCTACGCATCTCCCTGCGCGATGCGTTCGATCTAGGCGCCGAGTTCTTCCGCTGGGAGTTTGCAACGGCGACGGTCGGCGCGTTCTTGGCCGTCGATCCTTTCGATCAGCCTAACGTCCAGGAGAGCAAGGACAACACGAACCGGATTCTCGGCAGCGGCGATCCCACGTCGTGGCCGCGCGCCGATGCGATCCAGCCCGGCGACGAAGCGGCGCTCGAGGCCTTCGTCCGTAACGCGCACACCGGCGACTACCTTGCGCTCATGGCGTTCATCCACCAGACCGACACCCGCGATGCGATCTTCAACGACATCCGGGCGACGTTGTGCGATGCGACAAAGGCTGCGACGACATTCGGCTACGGACCGCGTTTTCTGCACTCGACCGGGCAGCTGCACAAGGGCGGTCCCAACAGCGGCGTCTTCATCCAGCTCGTCTGCGAATCGCGCGAGAAATTGCCGGTCCCGGGCCAACCGTTTGACTTCGCGACGCTTGCCGCCGCGCAGGCCCTGGGCGATCTGCAGTCGCTGAAAAACCACGGCCGGCGCGTGCTGCGCATCCAGCTCGGCGAAGACGTCGACGCCGCGCTAAGCGCGCTGTTGCGTTCGGTCGGCAAGATCGCCAGAGCGCTTTCGCCCGCTCCGCGCTAGGCGATGGCCGCAACGCAACTCGTCAATCCGTTCCGCGAAGGGTTGCGCGAGGATCGCGCAACGACGCCGGTTCAGATCGTCATCTTCGGCGCGTCGGGCGATCTCACCAATCGCAAGCTGCTGCCGGCGCTGTACAACCTCGCGCAAGCCGACCTGTTGCCGGAGAATTTCTGCGTCGTCGGCTTCGCGCGCAGCGAGATGACCGATGACCAGTTCCGCGACGCGCTGCGCAAATCGGTCGCCGAGTCGGGAGAGGTCCGCGTGCGCGACGAGCGCGTGCTCGACGAGCTCGCCAAACGCTGCTACTACGTCAGCGGCATGTTCGATGACAAGAGCGCGTTCGCGCGTTTGGCCAAAGTGCTCGCAGAAAACGATCAGCGCTACAACACCGCAGGCAATCGCATCTTCTACATCTCGACGCCGGCCAGTTTGTTCGGCATCATCGTCGAGCAGCTGCACGACGCCGGCTTGACCGGCGCTCCGGACACGCCGGGGTCGGTGCGCATCATCGTCGAGAAACCGTTCGGACGCGATCTGGCGAGCGCCAAAGCGCTCAACACCGAGATGCTGGCCTATCTGCGCGAAGATCAAATCTACCGCATCGACCACTATCTCGGCAAAGAGACCGTCCAGAACATCCTCGTGCTGCGCTTCGCCAACGGCATCTTCGAGCCGATCTGGGACCGCAACTACGTCGACAGCGTGCAGATCACCGTCGCCGAGAGCCTCGGCCTCGAAGGACGCGGTTCGTTCTATGAGGAGACGGGCGTCATTCGCGACATCGTGCAGAACCACGGCATGCAGCTGTTGTCGCTGGTCGGCATGGAACCGCCGACCACGTTTGACGCGCGCGATTTCCGCGACGAAAAGGTGCGCGTGATCGAAGCGATCCGCCCCATCGACCTCAAGGAAGCGGTGCGCGGCCAGTACGGCCCGGGCTACGTCAACGGCCAGCCCGTGCCCGGCTACCGCGAGGAGCCGAACGTGTCGCCCTCGTCGATGGTGCCGACGTTCTCAGCGCTGCGTCTGTTCGTGGACAACTGGCGTTGGGCGGGCGTGCCCTTCTACTTGCGCGCGGGCAAACGCATGCCCAAGCGCGTGACCGAGATCGCCATCCAATTCAAAGAAGCACCGCATCTGCCGTTCCGCAAGTCGCAGATCGAACAGGCGGAGGGCAACGTGCTCGCGTTGCGCATTCAGCCCGACGAAGGCGTGACGCTCAAGCTTGAGGCCAAAGTGCCTGGGCCGAGCATGCGCATCCGCTCGGTCGCGATGGATTTTTCGTACGGCGCGACGTTCGGAACTGAGGACGCGTCGCCGTACGAGCGCCTGATCCTGGACTGCATGAAGGGCGATCAGACGTTGTTCGATCGCGCGGACGGCGTCGAAGCGGCGTGGTCGCTCGTCGATCCGCTGCTGCAGGCGTGGGATGCGGACAAGAGCATGACGTTTCCCAACTATGCCGCAGGCACGTGGGGCCCGAAGCAGGCCGAGGAATTGATCCGGCGCGACGGGCGCGCATGGCGTTTGCCATGAGCGTGCCTGAGGATGGCGCAGCGACTCCGGTCTGGACCGCCGGCTTCTCGCCGGTGAAAGTGGAGCAAGCCGAAGCGACGCTCACGGAGCGCTGGCGCGAAGTCGTCGCATCGTCAAGCGGAACGCCGAGCGCCCGCGCGTTGACGCTCAATCTCGTGACATATGTGGATCGTCCGACGGCCAGCGGCGAAGTGTCCAAAGTGCTGACGCAAATCGCCGAGACCCACTCGGTGCGTGCGGTGACGATCATCGAAGACGCCACCGTCCAAGAAGACGCACCGCAAGCATTTATCCGGCCGGACGATGTCGACGAGTTCAGCGAAGAAGTGTTCGTGCGCGTCAACCCGCGCGCCGCGCAGTCGGCCGCCTCCGTCGTGCTCGCGCTGCTGGCCGCCGATCTGCCCGTGTACCTGTGGTGGCGCAGCGACACCCCCTTCGGGCGCCCGCTGTTCCGGCTGATCGCACCGCTCGTCAAGAAGATCGTCGTGGACTCGATGCGCTTCGGCGATACCACGGCCGCGCTCGACACGCTGCGACGGCTAACCGAACAGCGCGCAGGGCATGTCGCGGTCGCCGATCTCAATTGGAAGCGCATCAAGCCATGGCGACGTGAGATCGCGGCATGCTTCGACGATCCGGCCGTCCTCGCGCTGTTGCGCGAGTTCGACAAGTGCAGGATCGAATATGCCGTCGATACCGGACAGCCCGACGCGCAGCATAAGACGGCGCGCGCGGCGCTCATCGCCGGCTGGCTGGCGTGCTGTTTTTCGCGCTTGCGCGGACGCGTGCGGCTCGAACCCGTTCCGGCGGACGGTGTGCGCGCGGGCCGCATCTTCGCCGTGCTGTTCCAATCGACGAAATCGCGCGCCGCTCTTTCGCTCACGCGTCAAGAGGAACCGCGCGGCATCGCTGCGGAAGCGCGCGATGCACGCGGCGAGATCGTACGCGTGCGCTTCTTCCCCGAATCGCAGCAAACGGAGGCGCAACTGCTGCATCGTTCGATCGACGATCCAGCCCGCGATCCGGTGTTCGAGGCCGCGCTCGCCGAGGAGTAACGGGTGATCCAAGGGCGGCGCGTGGTCGCGCTCGACACGGCAGACGACGTCGCCCATCAGGCGGCCGTCGAGTTCGAAGTGCGCGCGCGCGCGGCCATCGATGAGAGCGGCCGTTTTGCGGTCGCGCTGTCCGGCGGCAAGACGCCAGGGGCGTTGTTCAAGCTGCTCGCTTCTCCCCAATTCGCCGAGAACATCGACTGGACGCTCATCCATTTCTTCTGGAGCGACGAGCGCTGCGTGGCGCCGACCGACGATGCGAGCAATTATAAGCAAGCGCTCGACGCATTGCTGGCGCCGCTTGCCATTGCGCCCGACAGCGTGCACCGCATGCGCGGCGAGCTTGAGCCGCATGAGGGCGCGATCGCGTACAGCGACGAGCTGCGCGCCTTCTTCGGTGAGAAACTGCGCTTTGATTGCATCTATCTCGGACTGGGCGAAGACGGCCACACGGCGTCGCTCTTCCCATTCAGCGAAGCGCTCGACGCGATCGAGGACCCGTGCATCGCCGTGCACGTGCCCAACAACTCGATCGCGCAATGGCGGCTGACGCTGACCTATCCGATGATCAACGCCGCCCGCGGCGTGATCTTCATGGCTGACGGCGCTGCGAAGGCGCACACGCTTGCGCAGGTTCTTGAAGGTCCGCACGATGCGCGCCGCCTCCCGGCGCAAGGCGTCGCACCCGAACACGGTTCGCTCGTCTGGCTCGTCGATCGCGCCGCCGCGGCTGAGCTGCGGTCGCGCATCTAGCCGGTCCGCAAGATGTCCGACGCCATCGCGGTCACCGTCTCCGATACCGCTCATTGGGTGGCGATGTATCGCGCGCTCGAGTCGGAGCGGCCCGACGCGCTGTTCCACGATCCGCACGCGCGCACGCTGGCGGGCCGGCGCGGCGAGGAGATCCTCGACTCGATGCCGCGCGCGCGCCAGTACGGCTGGCCGATGGTCGTGCGCACGGCGGTGTTGGATGAGCTGATCCTGCGTCTCGCGCCACAAGCGGACGCCGTGCTTAATCTTGCCGCCGGCTTAGACGCTCGTCCATACCGCTTGGCTCTGCCGCCGGCGCTGCGCTGGATCGAAGTCGACTTCCCGCAAACGCTCGACTACAAAGCACGCCTTCTCGCGGATGCGGCACCGCGCTGCACGGTTGAGCGCGTGCCGCTCGATCTTGCCGACCGCGGCGCGCGCACCGATTTGTTCGCCCGCATCGGCTCGCAGAACGCGCGCGTGCTCGTCGTCAGCGAGGGTTTGCTCGTCTATCTCGCGCCCGACGACGCCGGCGTGCTGGCGAGCGATCTCGCGGCGGTGGGAGCGATGCGCTGGTGGCTGACCGACATCGCCTCGCCGTGGGTTTTGCGCATCATGGCGCGCACCTGGGGCAAGGCGCTCTCATCGGGCGGCGCTCCGTTCCGCTTCGCGCCGGCCGACGCCGGCTCGTTCTTCACATCCCACGGATGGCGCGTCGCCGAGTATCGTTCGAACATGCTTGAAGGTGCGCGGCTCAAGCGCTTTCCAGGCGTCTGGTTTTGGCGCATCCTCTTCTGGCGCGCATGGGCGCGGGCGGCGACGCAGCGCGACGGCCAGATGGTCGGGGTATTGCTGCTGGAGAACGCGAAGACCAATGCGTGAGACGAGTGGGGATCGCGCTCGCACTGCTTTTGTTGGCGGCCGCACCCGCACGCCCCGCATCCACTCCGCGCCCGGCCGCCGCCGATCCGTGCCCCTTGAAGGTCGTCAGCTTCATGCTCGTCGCGCGCGGCGCAAGCGGCGCGCTCGACCGATACGTCGTCGGCCTCCTGCTGAACGGACGCGATCCAGTTTCGGCGAATCTGGCAATCCCGGGCGTCAACAACGACATCTTGACGCCGATCGTCGCGCCCAGCGGCGAAAAGGGCCAGACGATCAGCCACTACGTGATCGATATCCCGCACGCCGACAACGCGACGGGTATGAAGGTCCTCGGGGTGTTAGTGAACGGCGCGTCCGAACGCGAGGTCACGTGCCATCAGTCCGTGCAGCTCGCGCGCGACGCACCGGGCACAGCGCTGGGCTCATTCGATGACAGCGCGTTGGGCGCCAGCGATCTGCTCTTCATGCAGGCGGTCACGGAGGCACGCGTGCTCTCATCGACGCCCGCGTTGTACTCGGCGACGCCCGAGCAGCGCAAGCAGGCGACGAATGCAGTGATCGCAGTGACGGTCGGCGCGCACGGCGCCATTCTCAACACGCGCGTCGCGCAGTCGTCCGGCGTCGCGTCGTTCGACGCGAGCGCTGTTTCGGCGGCGCGGCAGATCCTTTTCAGCGAGCCCCAATTCGACGGCGTGCCGATTCCGCTGGAGTACTTGATGACCTACCGCTTCGGCGCGCAATAGCGCGCTATGCCGCTTAGCGCGCGGCGGCTGGTAATTGCCGCGTGCTGCGGCCGTTGACGGTTGCGACACGCGTGATCATCGACGAGCCGAGCGCCTCGCGCAGCACTTCGGACAGCTCTTCTGCGAACACGAACTTGAGCGCTTTCTTGGCTTCGGGCGGCACGTCTTCGACCACGTCCGTCTCGTTGCGCTTCGGCAGCACGATCTTCTTGATGCCGGCACGGCGTGCGCCCAGCACTTTTTCCTTGATCCCGCCGACCGGCAACACTTGACCGGTCAGCGTGACCTCGCCGGTCATCGCCACGTTCTTGTCGACCTTCTTGCCGCTCACCGCGGAGACCAACGACGTCGCGATCGCGACGCCGGCTGAAGGTCCGTCCTTGGGCACCGCTCCCGCCGGCACGTGCACGTGGATGTCGTGCTTTTTGAAATAATCTTGGGCGAGATGCAGCTCGCCCGAGCGGCTGCGCACGAAAGACAATGCGGCCTGCGCCGACTCTTTCATGACGTCGCCGAGCTGGCCGGTCAAGGTGAGCCGCCCAGACCCGGGCATGACGCTGGACTCGATGAACACGATGTCGCCGCCTACCGGCGTGACGACGAGGCCCGTCGCGACGCCGCGCACCGCGGTGCGTTTGGCGACCTCGGCGAAGAAGCGCGCCTTACCCAGATATTTCGCGACCGTCTTGGGCGTGATCTTGGCCTCGAAGTTCGGCTTCTCGGCGACCTTGCGCGCGACTTTGCGGCAGATCGTCGCGATCTCGCGCTCTAAGTTGCGCACGCCTGCTTCGCGCGTGTAGTCGGCGACGATCGTGTCCAGTGCGGCCTTCGAAATCGCGCACTGCTTGGCGCTCAAGCCGTTCGCGGCGAGTTGCTTTGGCACCAGATACTTGCGCGCGATCATCACTTTCTCGGCCTGCGTGTAGCCGGCGAGCTGGATGATCTCCATGCGGTCGCGCAGCGGCGGCGGGACCGTATCCAACTGGTTTGCCGTCGCGATGAACAGCACGCGGCTGAGGTCGAAGGGCAGATCGAGATAGTGGTCGCGGAACGAGTTGTTCTGCTCGGGATCGAGCACTTCGAGCAGCGCCGACGACGGATCGCCGCGCCAGTCAGCGCCGACCTTGTCGATCTCGTCGATCATGATGAGCGGATTGCTCGTACCGGCGTCGCGGATGGCGCGGATGAACGAACCCGGCATGGCGCCGATGTACGTGCGCCGGTGGCCGCGGATCTCTGCCTCGTCGCGTACGCCGCCGACCGACAAGCGGATGAACTTACGGTTCATCGCGCGCGCGATCGACTTGCCCAGTGACGTCTTGCCGACGCCGGGCGGCCCGACGAAGCACAGAATCGGACCGGATAAGGTGTTCTTGAGTTTGCGCACCGCCAGATACTCGATGATGCGGTCTTTGACTTTCTCGAGATCGTAGTGGTCTTCGTCGAGCACTTTGCGCGCTTTGCCGATGTC
>JAFAKE010000093.1 GCA_019235715.1 Vulcanimicrobiota bacterium | reverse complement strand
GTAGATGACGACGTTGCTCCACGGCACCGATTCGCGGAACTCGCGCAACATGACGACGAGCTGCGTCAGCGCTTCGCTGAGCGTCACTTTGGTGCCCAAATCGGAACCGGCATCGAGCACGCGCATGATCGCGCGGGTCTGCTGCTCCGCGCGACGTCGTCCGAGCAGGCCATGCGCGGCAGCGATGAACGGGATCAGCGGCAGAGCTACTGCATAGCCGATGATGAGCAGCATGTCGATGGGTTGGCCGGTCGCGTCCGTCGGATGGCCGAAGTAGATCGAGAACGTCAAGCAACCCGCGGATAAGAGGATGAATGCGACGGCGGCGACGTCCGACAGCGTGGCGGCATCGAGTCCGATGATCAGCGCCAGCGAACTCACGCCCGAGAACCAGCCGACGACGGTGACGGCGGCGACGTCGAGCAGGATGATGAGCGCTGCCGAGATCTCAGGCAGATCGTCTTTCTTATTGTCTTGTGGCTTTTTCGAGAGCCGCGGCGATGCGGCAAGCGCGGTGGCGACAAGCGCGTAGCCGAAAAGCGCGGCGTCCAGCCACAGCGGCGCCGCGAGTCCCATGGGCGCGAGGGCGACTTGGGCGACCGCTAGCCAGCGAGCGGCGGCGACGATCATCGGGAACGAAACTGAGCGAAGAATCGGGTGCTCCATCCTGTGAGGGAGCGGTCGAATCTATTCGACCGTGTCGACGTCCAGCGCGAGCTGGGCGTCCGGATGGCTCGAGCCGCGTCGGCGCACCGGCGCCGGCGAGGGTCCCGGCCTCCGTTCAATATCATCGGCAATTTCTTGCGCGCGCTGCACCACCTCAGGCGGCAGGCCGGCCATCTTGGCCACGGCGATGCCGTACGAGCGGCTGCTCGAACCGCGCAGCAGGCGGTGCGAGAATATCGGGCCGCCAACCTCGTCGGCGACAGCGACGTGCAGGTTCTCGACGGCGGGGAAGCGTTCCGAGAGCCGCACCAGTTCGTGGAAATGCGTCGCGAAGAGCACCATCGGCATTGCGCCTTCTGCACCGAGCAGATATTCGCTGATCGCTTGCGCGATGGCGAGACCGTCGGTCGTGCCCGTGCCGCGGCCCACCTCGTCGATAAGCAACAGGCTTGCCGGCGTGCAGCCACGCAGCACGAGCGCCATTTCAGCCATCTCGACGTAAAACGTCGAGCGGCCCGCGGCGATGTCATCGCCCGCACCGATGCGCGTGAAGAGGCGCTCGACGATCCCCATGCGCGCACGTGCGGCGGGCACGAACGATCCCATCTGCGCCATGATCGACAGCAGCGCGGTCTGTCGCAAGTAGGTCGACTTGCCGCCCATGTTCGGCCCGGTTATGAGAAGGAAGCGACGGGCTTGATCCAAGCGGCAATCATTCGGAACGAAATCGACCCCGCCGTACGCTTCGACGATGGGGTGACGCGCGCCACTCACGTCGATTTCGGAGTTCGGCAGCATGTGCGGGCGGACATAACCGCGCTCGCCGGCGGCTTGCGCGAGTGAGACATAGACGTCCAAACGCGCGACGCGTTCAGCAAGCGAGAGCAGACGTTCGCGCTGGGCATCGATTTGGACGAGCAGCGATTCGAAAAGCTCTTTTTCCAGCGCGATCTGACGCGAGCGTGCGGACACGATCTCCGCCTCAAGGGCGCGCAGCTCGGAATCCGTGAAGCGTTCGGCGTTGACCAGTGTCTGACGGCGGATGAATTCGGGCGGCAGCGCGCCGGCGTTCGCGCGCGTCACCTCGTAATAATAGCCGAACGCCTGCGTATACTTGACCTTCAGGGATTTGATGCCGGTGCGCGCCCGCGTGCGCTCTTCGAGCGCAAGCAGATGGTCGCGGCTGCGCGTGCGCATCTCGATGAGCGCGTGCAGATCTGCGTTGTACTGCGGACGGATCGCACCGCCCTCAGAGAGCAAGGCCGGCGGTTCCTCGGCGAGCACCTCTTGCAGCAGCGCGAGTACGGCGTCTGCATCAGCCGACGGGGCAGCGAGACGCACGAGTTCTTCGTCCGTGCCTTCTTCTACCACCGCGTGCAGATGCTGGCTGGCGTGCAGCGAATCGCGCAGGGCGGCGAGATCGCGCGGACCGGCTCTGCGTGAATTGACTTTCTGCACGATGCGCTCGATATCGCCGATCTGCGCCAGGCATGTCTGCAACGCCGCTCGCCATGAAGGCGCTGCGACGAGCGCCTCCACACGATCGTGCCGAGACGCGATGGCCTGTGCGTCGACGAGCGGTGCACACAACCAACGCGCGAGCATGCGCCCGCCCATCGATGTCTTCGTCCGCGCAAGCACGCTCAGCAGCGAGGCTCGAGAATTCTCGCCACTGCCGCTCAGAAGGTCGAGATGGCGGCGCGTCGCAGGATCGATGAGCATGGCCGAGCGCGTGGAGTGCGCATGCGCGCGAGATGCGACCGCGGCGCCGTCAAGACGAAGATAGCGTAGGTAATGGGCGAGCAGCAGCAGCGCGGCCCTCGCGGCAGACCGCTCGTCGGCTGAAAAGCGCGCGAGGACGGCGGCGGGTTGCGCGCCCGCAGCCTGCGGTGCGGCTTCGCCGCCTTTCTCGTCTAGCGCGTCACTGTCAAAGGCGGCGATGCGGCATGCATCGCCGGCAAGCGCGCGCAGCCGCAGAATGTCCTCGTCGCTTTCGACGATGACCTCGGCGGGCGCGGTGCGGTCGAGCTCGGCGGCGAGCTCATCATCGCCGTCGACGATCGCTACTGATGTTTCGCCGGTGGACACATCGGCGCACGCGATCGCGTTATGGCCGCCTGACGCGGCCAGCACTGCCAAGTAGTTGTTACGATCCGCGGTGAGCAGATGATCTTCAAGGACGGTGCCGGGAGTGATGACGCGGACGATCTCGCGACGCACGAGGCGGTTGGGCGCAGGCGGCTCCATTTGTTCCGCAATCGCGATGACGCGCTGCTGCTTGATGAGCCTGCCGAGGTAATGATCGAGGTTGTGGTGCGGCACGCCGGCCATCGCGACGCGTTTGCCTTTGCCGGCCTCCTTGGATGTGAGCACGATGCGTACTGATGCCGCCAGATCTTCCGCGTCATCGCCGTATGCTTCGTAGAAGTCGCCGACGCGCGACAGCAGCAGCGCCTCAGGATATTGCGATTTCAGTTCGAGATATTGCGCGATGAGCGGCGAGCTGATGCTGCCGTCGGCAGGCACGGTCACAGGGCGCTCCAGGGCCGCGCGGGTTCCTTGTTCGTGAGGTGCGCGCGCGCCGGTCGCGCTCTTGCGCACGGAGGGTTACGCGGTCAGGTGCGCCGCCATCGTGCCGGACATTCCCCACGAAAAGGCCTGCTCGATGGCGACGTCCACGACGGGCGCGAACTTCGTGCGCTCGTCGCGCGGATAGATGACGGTCGTGTTGTGGCCGCTCTTGCCGGCCATGTTCGCCGGATCTTTTTTCGACGGTCCCTGCGCGAGCACGCGCACCGTTTCACCCAGGAACGACTCGTTGAAGCGGCGCGTCACCTCGAGCTGCGCCGCGTTGACGGCCTGCAGCCGCCGGATCTTCTCTTCGGGCGGCACTTGCGGCTCCATGGTCGCTGCGGGCGTGCCGGCGCGCGGCGAAAACGCGAAGATAAACGCGTACTCGAAGGTGCCGCGCTGCACGAGCTCGAGCGTCTTGAGGAAGTCGGCCTCGCTTTCGGTCGGGTAGCCCACGATCAGATCAGTCGTCAGCGCCCAGCGCGGCAGGCGCTCGCGGAAATATGCGATCTTATCCAGGTACTCGTCTATCGTGTACAGGCGCGCCATGGCGCGCAGCACCGAGTCGCTGCCGCACTGAACGGGCAGGTGCAGGCGCGGTTCGACGTTCGGCAGTTGCGCGAGCGCGTCGACCACGCGCGGCCCGAAATCTTTCGGGTGCGACGTGAGGAAAGTCAGCCGTTCGAGTCCTTCGATCTCACCGATGCGCAGCAGCAGGCCGGCGAAATCCAAAGACTCCGGCTCCCAAAGATACGAATTGACGTTTTGACCGAGCAGCGTGATCTCTTTCGCGCCGCAGCGTATCTCACGCCGCACCTGCGACACGATCTCGGCAGGATCGATGCTCTCCAGCGGTCCGCGCGTGTACGGCACGATGCAGTACGTGCAGAACTTCTCGCAGCCACGCGTGATGTTGACGAGCGCGCGCAGGTGTGCGAATTCCGCGACGCCGTCATGGCCCGGTTCGTCTTCAAGCGACGGCATTGCGAAATCGGTTTGCGGAGGCGGGGCGTCGGTGGGCACGCCCCACGAGCCGAGCAGCGCCTTGAAACGGTTGTATTCGCGCGGGCCGAGGAGCGCGTCGACGTGCGGCGCTTTCTTGCGCATGATGTCGCGGTCTTTTTGCGCCAGGCAGCCGGCGACGAGGAGCTTGGCGTGCGGGCGGCGTTCTTTGATCGGCTTGAGCGCGCCGAGCCTGCCGTAGACGCGCATCTCAGCTTTTTCGCGTATCGCACAGGTGTTGACGATGATGATATCCGCCTCATCGGGCTGGTTCGTGAACGTGCACCCGAGCGACCACGCTTGGTGCGCAAGGCCGTTCGAGTCGGCCGCATTCATCTGGCAGCCGAATGTCTGAAGATAGACCGAAGGCATGGCGTCCGCGTTTCGCGCCGGCGCGCGCTATTTCCCGGAGAGATGTGCCAGCAAGGACTGCGGCAGGTAAAGCTTGCCCGATAGCATCGCGGGCGCGATCGACAGCAGGCCGTCCTTGCCGTTCAGCGTGTACGCTCGCGAGCCGAGCGCGCAGCGCAGATCGAAGCCGCGGTACTTTATCACGATCTGGCTGCCGCTCACGGCCACGTCTTCTGCCGGTATATAAGAAGAAACAGGTTCGAGGATGTCGTTAGCCGGGCCGCCCGGCTCGCCCGCCGTTATCGAGACCGTCGTCGTCGTGTCCGGGAAAACGTCGACCTCGCGCGTCGAGCGCTCGTCGGGCTTGCCGACGACGGTCACGATGTGATAGCCGGCGGCCAATTTCGCCGCGACGGCCGGAATGACGCCGATCTTCTTGCCGTCCACCAGCACGGTGGCTCCCGCGGGGGAGCCGCGGACATCGAGCTCGCCGAAATCGTGTGAGGAATTTGCCGCGCTCGTGCGCGCCAATGTCAAACTCACCTGCGCGGTTTGACCGACGCTGACATCGATGGTGGCGCGCTGCGCCTCCCAGCCGGTGCGCGTGACGACGATGGTGTGTTTGCCCGCCGCGAGCAGATCGACGAACGCCGGCGTGCGCCCGACGTACGCGCTGTCGACCCAGATATCAGCGCCCAATGGCAGCGTTGTGATAAACGCAGAGCCGTGCGGCGGAAGCTGCGTCGTCGCCGGCGATGCGGCAAGAGCCGCGGCGATAAGCAGCGCGAGTGTGGAAACGCTCACCGCCGGGAGATGCGACCTTCGCGGCGAATGCCCCTATGCCGTGTCTTCTGCTCCGCTCGTCGCCCTCGTCGGCCGTCCGAACGTGGGCAAGTCCTCACTTTTCAATCGCCTCGCCGGCACGCGCCAAGCGATCGTCCACTCGACGCCGGGCGTGACGCGCGACCGCTTGTATGCTCCCATCGAGTGGGCCGGACGCACGATGACGCTCGTCGATACCGGCGGCATCGACACCGGCGCGCGCGACGACGTCGGTGCGCAGACGCGCGCGCAAGCGGAGCTCGCGATCAACGAGGCTGACGTCGTGGTCTTCGTCGTCGACTCCCAGAGCGGGGTCATGCCGGGCGACGTCGACGTCGCCGATCTGTTGCGCACGCGCGGCGACAAAGTGCTGCTGGTCGCCAACAAGGTCGAGTCACCGGCGACTTCCGCTTCGATCTACGAGTTCTGCTCGCTCGGCTTCGACGTGCCGCTCGCAGTGTCGGCGATCCACGGCCTGCAAAGCGGCGACGTCCTCGATGCGATCGTCGCCAAGCTTCCGCCTGAGCCCACAGACGAGTCCGGCGAGGAGGACGGTACGATCCATCTCGCGATCGTCGGCCAGCCGAATGTGGGCAAGTCGTCGCTCGTCAACGCGCTGCTGGGCAAGCAACGAGCGATCGTCTCGGCAGAGCCAGGCACGACCCGTGACGCCACCGACACGGCGATCGAGTCCGGCGACCGGCGCTACGTCATCATCGACACGGCAGGCCTGCGCAAAAGCGTCAAGACCGGCCCGACCATCGATTATTATTCCGGTTTGCGTGCGGTCGCGGCGATCGGACGCGCCGACGTCGCGCTGCTCGTCATCGACGCGACCGTCGGCGCCACGTCACAAGACCGCCGGATCGCCGGCCTCGCTGTTGAGGAAGGCAAAGCGCTCGTCATCTTGGTCAACAAGTGGGATCTTGTCGACGTCAGCGCCATCGATCGCAAAGACACTGACGAAGCGCTGCGCAAAGAATTCGCGTTTGCGCCATATGCGCCGATCCTCTACGCATCGGCGCTGACCAAGAAGAACGTCCACAAGATATGGGCGACCGTGGCGGCGGCGTTCGACGAGCGGCGCAAGCGTGTGCCGACGGCCAAGCTGAACCAAGTCGTGCGCGACGTCTTTCGCGTGCATCCGCCGCCGTCGTTCCGCGGCCGCGTGCTGACATGTCACTACGTCACGCAGCCCGGCGTTGCGCCGCCGCAGTTCGTGTTCTTCGTCAATGACCCTCAGCTGGTCCATTTTTCGTACGAACGGCATCTCGAGAACTCGCTGCGCGAGGCTTTTGGATTCACGGGTACGCCCATACGTCTGGCATTCCGTGCGCGCGTGCGGCAAGACACCAAACGCGCTGACGAGATCATCGTCGCAGCGACGAACGAGGACGGCGCATGAACGTCTGGTACGTCGTCTTGATCATCGCAGCGTACTTCATCGGCTCGATCCCATTCGGCGTGATCGTCGGGCGAAGTCTGTTCGGCATCGATCCGCGCAAAGTTGGCAGCGGCAACATCGGCGCCGCCAACGCGTTGCGCGCGATGGGTTTTTGGGGTGCGATCCTCACGCTTGCCGGCGACGTCTTCAAAGGCATCGTGCCGACTGCGATCGCCGTTTACGTGCTGCATGCGCCGCCGCTCGTCGTCGCCGCGGTCGGGCTTGCGACGATCATCGGACACACGTGGTCTATCTTCTTGCACTTCGAAGGCGGCAAAGGCGTCGCCACCGGATTGGGCGTACTGGTCGTGCTATCATTCTGGGCCGCGCTCGTTTGGGCGATCGTGTTCCTGACGACCGCGCTTACCACACGCTTTGCGTCGCTGTCTTCGATATTGGCGACGGCCTCGGCGCCCATCGCGCTCTTGCTGCTGCACGCGCCCTGGCCGTACGTCGTCTATGCGGTGATTTCGCTGGCGCTCGTGCTGTGGCGCCACCAAGCCAATATCGGCCGGCTGATCTCCGGCGTCGAGCCGCGCATCGGACAAAAAACGAGTCAAGGAGCTTCATGATCTCGACCAACGATTTCCGCACCGGCGTCTCCGTCATCGTCGACGGTCAGATATGGACCGTCGTCGACTTCCAGCACGTCAAGCCCGGCAAAGGCTCGGCGTTCGTGCGCGCGCGCCTCAAAAATCTCATACGCGGCAACGTCCTTGAGAAGACGTTTCGTGCCGGCGAAATGCTGACGCGCGCGATCATCGACACGCGCGAGATGCAATATCTCTATAATAGCGGCGATGAATATTACTTCATGGATCAGTCCAATTTCGAGCAGCTACACCTGGGTCACGAGGCGCTCGGCGACAACACCGATCTGCTCAAAGAGGGCATGACGATCGAAGTGCAGTTCCACGACGGCAAAGTCATCAGCGCGTCGCTGCCCAACCACATCGAGCTGAAGGTCGAACAGACCGATCCGGGCTTTCGCGGCGACACCGCCACGAATATCACGAAGCCGGCGACGCTTGAGACCGGCGCCGTCGTGCAGGTACCGATCTTCATCAATCAGGGCGACACCATCCGCATCGACACGCGCGATCGCAAATACATCAGCCGCGTCTGACGACGCGCCCGCCTATCGTGATCGTAGCCAGCGCTCTGACAGCGTGGCTTTTTCTTGCGGTGTGCGGCATTTGAGCTCGCATTCGAAACGCAGCGCATCGCCTTTGTCCGAGAAACGTCGCGTGAACGCGAGCCGCACGGGAATGCGTCCGCGCAGCGCTTTGGAGCCCTTGCCGGCATTGTGCGCAGCGACGCGCGCATCAGGATCGAGCGCGTAGCCGCAGTAATAGGAGCCATCGCGCGCGCGCGCGAGATACACGTAATGCCACCGGCGCCTTAGCGCGCGCAGGACGCGACTCCCCAAGCCTGCAACGGTCGCACGATGCACATGCTCGCGCTTTTCACGCGCTCGTAGCCTTCTCATGCCTTGGTTCGAGGCGCTCGGTTTCGTCGTGTTCGGGTTCGCGGTCGGCACGTATGGCAGCATGATCGGCGCCGGCGGCGGATTTTTGATCGTGCCGCTCTTGCTGTTCTTGGGGAACAGCGGACGCGTCGCTGCGGGCACGTCGCTTGCGGTCGTCCTGCTCAACTCCGCGTCGTCGACAGTCTCCTACTTGCGTCAGCATAGAGTCGACGTCCAAAGCGCCTTGCTCTTCTCGCTCGCGGGCATCCCCGGCGCACTGTTAGGCGCGTACACCGACCAACATCTGCCGCATCGCGTGTTCACGATATTGTTCGGCATCATCCTCGTGTTGGTCGCTGCACGCGCGTTTTTCACCCGCGACCGCGCGACGACGAGCGAGACGGTCGACGAAGCGGCCGATCGAGAGGCTCCCGTGCCCTTCGAGGCTGCGAAACCAGGACGCCCAGCGCGGGATTTCGTCGACGCGATGGGCGTGCGTCACCGCTATGACTTCAGCCTGTGGGGCGCGATCGCAGTCTCAGCCTTCAACGGTTTTCTCGCGAGCATGTTCGGCATCGGCGGCGGCGTCGTGCAGGTCCCGGCGATGGTCTATCTTTTCGGATTCCCCGCGCACATCGCGGTCGCGACGTCGCAGCTGGTCATCGCGATCACGGCCGCGTTCGGCACCGCCACGCACGCGTACTACGGAGACATCCTGTGGTTGCCGGCGCTCTTGCTCGGCGTCGGCGCGATCGCCGGTGCGCAGTTAGGCGCGCACCTCGCCGCGCGCATGCAGCCCGGCCCTTTGATGCGCTGGTTCTCGTTGGCGGTGTTGTTCGCCGCCCTCTATCTTATCTACACCTCGATCAACAAGCACTAGCGGGCGCCGGACCACCGCCTGAACAGCTCGGTTGGCACGCCGAGCGCATCGAGCGCCTTGCCGACCGCATGATTGACGATGTCGTCGACGCTTGACGGTTTGTGGTAAAACCCGGCGATCGGCGGCACGATGACCGCGCCCAACTCGGCAAGGCGTGTCAACGTGCGCAAGTGGCCCGCGTGCAACGGCGTTTCGCGCACCGACAATACGAGCCGGCGCCGTTCTTTGAGACACACGTCGGCTGCACGCACCAGCAGATTGTCGTTCATCGAGTACGCGATCGCGGCGGCGCTCTTCATCGAGCACGGGATGACGAGCATGCCGTCGGTGCGGAACGAACCGCTCGAGACCGCGGCCGCGAGATCGCGCTCGTCGTGGACCACGCCGGCCAGGCGTTCCACGTCTGCGGACTTGAGATCGGTTTCGAGCGAGAGCGTGCGCTTGGCTTGCGCGGTCATGATCAAATGGATCGTGACGTCGGGCATGGCGCGCAACGCTTCGAGCGCGCGCACGCCCAGTATACTGCCGCTGGCCCCCGTGATGCCTACGATATAGATGGACACGCTGCTCCTAGCGCGCCAGCTCGTGAACGCGCATCTCCACCCGTGGATCGAAGCGTCGCGGCGAGCAGCGCGCACACGACACACGCGTGCCGGGTCGAGCCCGGCGCAGCAAGCGGCAGCGGCAGCGTGGACATTCCAAGATGTAGCGGCGCCGGCTGCGCTTACGCAGCACCGGTAGATCGTGATAGATGCTGCGCAGCCCGACCTCGCGCATCTTCTTTTTGAACTCACTCCCGTGCCCAGCGGGCAAGCGCATCTGATACAGCCACGCATGCACCATCTCGTGCAGCAGCGTGTCGTAGATATGGTCCGGGTGGCGCGCGAGCAGGCGCGAGGACAGCTCGATCACCGCCGGCCGGTAACAGATGCGCCCGGTCGCTGCGGTGAGGCGGTCGTTGTAGACGATGCGATGCGCGCGTATCATGCCGCTGAAATGCTGGAGGTTCAGCCGCGCGAAGAGCATCTGCAATTCTGCGGTAGACGGCAATGAAGAGCGCGAGATACGCGCAGCCGGCGTGAATGACACTACGGGGCCTTGACCTTCGCGCTCATGCAGATGCGCCCTCTTGCGGCAGCAACAAGACTTTGCCGGCGCCCATGTCTTTGGCGTACAGTTCCAGACCGCGCGCGACGTCGTGCAGCGGCAAACGCGCTTGGATCTCACTGCGCAAATCGCCGGTCAGCAGCGCTTGCACTTCGTTCGCGGCGCGCAACTGGCGCAGCGGACTGCGCGCGCCCATCCAGCGGCTCAGCCACATGCCGTCGACGCGTTTATCATCGAAGATGAGCGATCCGCTGTTGACGGGCAACGGCTGGCCGGACAGCGCTCCGTAGACGATGATGCGGCTTCCTTTGGGCTGCGCGCTCAAGACGCGTCCGCCGAGCGTGCCGGCCACCGCGTCGAAGGCGATCGTCGCGCCGAGACGCGCGCACAAACTGCGCAGCTGCGCATCGAAATCCGGCGCGCTGCTATCGAGCACGTGCTGCGCCTCTAAGCCGCGCAGGGCTTGGACCTGCTCGGCGCGGCGTACGACGTTGATCACCGGGATGTTCGCGCGCCTGGCGAGGCGGATCACCATCTTGCCCAGCGCGCTCGCCGCCGCCGTCTGCACGATCGCACGATGCCGGCCGCTGCGCGCTTCGCCCATCAGCGCGACAGCCATCATCGGGTTCACGATCATCGTCGCGGCGCTTTCCAGATCGACGTCTTTGCGCAACGGGATCGCGCGCAGCGCCTTCGTCACGACGAACTGCGCCCATGCACCGCTTGCTGCTCCCGCCTCCGCCACCGCGAACGCGACGCGCTTGCCTTTGAGCCATTGCGAGATCAGACCGCGACCTGCAGCTTCGACGGTTCCGCTGCCTTCGAAGCCCGGAATGCAGGGCAGCGGCTTTTTGAATCCATACTCGCCGCGCACGAAGTGCAGATCCGATGGATTGATCGGCGACGCGTACACGCGGATCAATACCTCGTTCGGCCCAGGCACCGGCTTCGGCACATCGACGACTGAAATGCTTTCGGGCTTGCCGTCATATGCGCGCAACTGGACGGCTCGCATGTGCGCTGTCATCGCCGCCACCTTTGCCGCGATGCCTGGCGGATACTTGTGCAGCGCATGAATTCGCCGCCGGCGCACGAACGTGGGGCCGCATGAAGCTGTACATCTCTGCGGACATGGAAGGCGTCGCGGGTATCACGTCGCTGGAGCAGACCAACCCGGTCGGACAGCCCGAGTACGCGCGCTCGTGCGAGCTCATGACCGGCGAAGTCAATGCGGCTTGCGAGGCGGCGCTTGCGGCCGGTGCCGCAGAGGTAACGGTCAACGACTCGCATTGGAACATGCGCAACATCATCCATGAGAAGCTGCCGCCCAGCGTGCGCCTGATCCGCGGCAGCCCCAAACCGCTGTCGATGAACCAGGGCATCGATCCATCGTATTCGGCGGCCGCGTACATCGGCTATCATGCGGCCGGCGGCACGCACGACGCCGTCCTCGACCATACCTACACGGGCGAAACGGTGTACGAGGTGCACCTGAATGGCCAGGCCTGCAGCGAGGCGCGCATCAACGCGGCGGTCGCGGGCGCCTTCGGCGTGCCGGTGATCTTTCTCTCAGGCGATCAGTCGGCGTGCGAAGACGCGCGCTCGTTTTTGCCATGGGTGGAGACGGTCGAGGTCAAGCACGCGATCGGGCGCTATGCGGCCGATTCGCTGTCACCGGCAAAAGCGCGCGAAGCGATCGCCGCGGGCATCACGCGCGCGCTCGCAGAGGCCGGTAAGCGTGGCGCGAAGCCCTACACCTTTGAGAGTCCGGTCACGCTCGACATCCGCTTCACCTCAACCGCCAAGGCCGACATGGCGGCGTTGCTGCCCGGCGCCGAGCGCGTCGGCGGCCGCTTTATCCGCTACGCGCACGACGACTTTCTGACCGTTTTTCGGGCCTTTCGCGTGCTTATGACGCTCGGCGGGTCGGTCGAGTAGCCTTCCGCAGGCAGGCTTGTAACAAAACCGGGGGTACCCCGGTCTTGTCAATAGCCGGGTGACGCTCGTGCGGTCCCCCAAGGATAAGGCGCACCCGGCACTGTCACGAAAGCAAAAGCGGCGCGGACCAATGGTTGGATCCGCGCCTGCTTGCGTTTAGGTGGTCGAAGCCGCGACCTCTTCGCCGGAAGAGTCCGCTTGCGCCGATTGCGTGCGCTCTTCGCTGGTCGTCGGGGCCTCCGGCGCGTTCGCCTCGGCCGTCTCGTCCGGCTTTGCTTCCGTCTTCGCCTCGCCGCCTTTGCCCTCGGCGGGCTTGCCTGCCGCGTGCGTCGCGGCGCGTGCGCCTTCCGGCGTCGGCTCCCAGTCGTAGTCGGCGCCGTTGATGCCTTCCGGCGTGAAATTATTGGCGTTCAGCCAGTCGAGCGCCAGATGATAGTGCCGTTTCGTGCGATAGCCGAGCCAGCGGCGGCGCAGCGTATCGTCTTCGTCGACGGCCTCGCGGAAGCGGCGGAACGCTCCCTTGCCGGAGATCGCCGAGCGCAAGCGGCCCGCGATGTTGATGTCCTCCACCAGCGTGATGAAGTCGGACATGATGCCATAGCGGACCTCGGTCGTGACCGGCGAGATCTTTTTCATGTCCGGATTTGCATCAGCTTCCGAGATGCGCGCGTTCTCCTGATCGCCGAGGTTGTGCATGAAGTGCTCGACCGTATTCGACTTGGTGTTGAAGTACGCCACGCTGTCGACATCGCCGCCCGTGAGCGCGGTGCCAAGCTCGTCGAGCAGTTGATTGCGCTTGATCGGCCCGGGGCGCACCACCCGCGCCGGCGTGCGCGGTGCCACCGCGGCGAGCGCCTCGATGCCGAGCGCCTTGCGGATATCGGCCGGATCGATCGTCGGCAGGCCGAGATTGGTCAGCCGCACGTGGTGTCCGGCCAGTTCGATCAGGAGGTCGTCCAGCTTGCGTCGCGCATCCGCATCGCCCACCGCGTCGGCAGGAGCGACGCCGCCCAAGTCGGCGAGCGGCCTGCGCACCCATTCCGCGGTGACGTGTGCGTTGTCGGCGTGTTCGTTCATCGATGTCCTGTCTTTCCCGCCCTAGGGAGTTACGTCTTGGCGCTTACGGGTCGCCCGATTCCCTCCGCGATCGTGATCACGTCATCTTCGGTGAGGCCCAGGCCGTTGATGCCAGCATAGTATTGATTGATGATGTCGTAGGTGCGTCCTGATTGCGCGCGCTCTTCGCGCACGCGCTTGACTTCGTCGAGCACGCGCTTGCTCAACCCGCCGTCGGCGGTCACGCCGGCTTTGGCCAATTTGTTTTCGTTCTTCTTGAGCGCGGCCTCCACCACCGAGAGCCCGCTATGCTTGCCATAGATGAAATGCATGTGGCCGCCGACGAGCTCAGCCGGCACGGCCTCGTACATGCGGCGATCGATGAGCATCGCATGCGTGTGGATACCCGACTCGTGCGCGAATACGTTGGCGCCGATGATCGGCTCGTGCGCCTGGATCGGATAGCCGGAGACCGACTCCATGAAGCGCGCCAGCTCCCACAACTTGTTGTACTTGAAGCCCGGAATGTCGACGCCGTACAGGACTTTGAGCGCGCTGACGACCTGATGCAACGGCACGTTGCCCGCGCGCTCGCCATAGCCGTTGGCCGTGACGGTGAACGCCTTGAAACCGCACGCGAGCGAGGTGATGCAGTTGATGGTGCCAAGGCCGTAGTCGTTGTGAAAGTGGTTCAGCAGCGTGACGCCTTTGGGCATGGCGTCGACGATGCGCGTCGAGTACCAACGCGTCGCTTCCGGAGTCAAGCAGCCGACGGTGTCCGGCCATGACGGCCGGGTCGCGCCGGCCTCGAGTCCGGCCTTGAACAGATCGATGAAATAATCGACGTCGCCGCGGCTGCCGTCCTCGCCGCCGAACTCGACGCGCTCGACGCCATTGCTGCGCGCGTACTTGATCGCGTCGCATTGCATGCGGATGTTGGCCGCGCGGTAGAACGACAGCGGCTGATCGAGCCATTCGGATTCCGCTTTGCCTTCGCGCGCGAGCAGCGACTTGCCGATCTTGTACTTCATGTGCAGATCGCTGCCCGAGGTGAAGACGAAAAACGTCACGGCGCTCGGCTGCACGCCGATCTCGGCCAGCGCGCTCAGCGTCGCATCGATGTCCTTGCTCGTGCTGCGGCACATGACGACGACATCGAGATCGTCGCGGATCTCGCCTTTGCGCTTGCCTTCCATGATGAGCTGCAGCGAACGGCGCTCGTCTTCGGAGACCGCCGGGAAGCCGACGTCCATGATGTGCACGCCGATATCCGACAGCCGCCGGCAGATCTCGTATTTGGTCTCGGGCGTGTACGCGATGCCGCACATCTGCTCGCCGTCGCGCAGCGATGTGTCGTAGATGCGCAGCTCCTCGGATTTAGGGAACGAAACGTCCTTGGTGAACTCGCGCGGATCGCGGATCAGCTGGCTGATAGGCTCGCGGAATTCCACTGCTCGTCGCTCCTCGTAGAGCGCGGTCGTCGACCGCGGGCTCTAGGGTTCGACGATTATTTCGCCACGCATTCCCGTGGAATAGTGAAAGAAGCAGCCGTAGAGGAAGGTTCCTGCCGTCGAGGCGACCATCGGTGCTGAGCTCGCGCCCGGCGCGAGATCGCCGCTGCTCCACGCCTGCGCGCCGATTCCTCCGAATTGCTTGAGCACCGCTTGCGTCCAGCGCGGTTCGCCGAAATGCGTTTCATTTGTGAGACCCGTCGCGGTATGGTGCGCATCCGCGTCGCCGTTGACGAACACGATCGCATCGCCGACGTGCACGTGCACGATCGGCGGATTGATGCCGACAGAATCGCCGGCGTTCAGATGCGTGACTTTCGCATAATGAGTCAGACTGAGGTTGACTGCCACCGGCGTCGACGCCGCGTGCGCCCCGGCCGCGCATACTAACGCGGACCCGGCCGCGAGCGCGGCGAGGGCCGTCCGAGCCGCCCGTCCGACAAGGTGTGTCCTGCCTGACGCTCCCACTATCATACGTATCACAATTTGCGCCTTCCTCAAGAGACAACGAAGCCCTGTGCCGCAGTGTTTCGCCGTAACAGCCGCCTCACTCGAAAGGTCCTATTGGATGTGAGCCGAGCGCGCCGTACTCCATTTGCCGTCGTCCGCGGACCCTTCGCAGGGTCGCGCGTCAGTTTCTGGTCGCTCGAAACATCCGCTGATGTCGGCGCACGCGCCCTGGCTGCGCTCGCGGTGACCGCGCTGATCTGGGCGGTGCTTTCGGCGTGGCATGCTCCCGCGACGCTCGCGTTGCTGATCGTGTGCGCGGTCGTGCTCGAACTTTTCGCCGGCGACATTTTGCGCGCCGGCGGCCGCGTGATCGGACCATCGTTGACGATCGTCGTCGCTGCGTTCGCATTGTACGGCGCGCCGGCGGCCGTTCTCGTCGGGTTCGCGCGCGGCGGCGCGCGCCTGCTATCATCTCGCGGACTCGCAGGCATTGACGGCGCGTTCATCCTCTCCGGCTCGGTGTTCGGGCCGCTCGTCGGCGGAATCATCGCAACGGTCGCGCTCTCGTTCCACGCGCCGCTGCTGCTCGCGGGCGCCCTGTACGTGGTCGCCGCCTTTGTCGCCGAAGTGATCGCGCCAGCCGCATGTATGCGCAGCGCCGGTCCGCCATCGCTCGCACTTGCCGGCGACGGCATCGCAGGCTGGGCGTTCGCCGCGTTCGCCGCGCTCAGCGCGTTGGGATATTTGCTGGCCGCCGACATCGTGCGCGGCGATTGGCGCGTGCTCGCATATTTTGTCGTGCCGCTCATCGTCGTGCGGCTCTCGTATTCGGCGCTGCGCGCCCGTTCGGAGCGCTACATGAGCGCGCTCGAGCGCGAGAACATCGACTTCTTCGATCGCATCGGCAAGCTCGACCGCATCAACGGCGACTTGATCGAAGCGCTCGCGTTTGCGATCGACTACCGCGACGGCGTCGACAGCGGCCGGTCGCGGCGCACTGCGCAAATGGCGACGGCCATGGGGCAATCGCTCGGCATGTCGCAAGTGGACCTCGAGATGCTGCGCCGCGGCGCGCTGCTGCACGACGTCGGCATGCTCGCGATGCCTGGACAACGCACGCCGCGCCACATCGAAGTCGGCGCGCGGCTCGTGGCGCGCTGGCGCGATTACCGCCAGATCGCGCAGATCGTCGAACAGCACTGCGAGCTGCTCGACGGCAGCGGTTATCCGCGCGGGCTCAAGGCCGATGAGATCTCGATGGCCGCGCGCATCGTCGGCGTCGCGACGAAGTATGTCGACCTGACGTCCGATCGCCCGCTCGGCGCAGGGATGTCGCACGAGGAAGCGCTTTCAGAGATTCACGCGCTCACCCCGCACAAATACGATGAAGCGGCGGTGCAAGCGCTCGAGGCTGCGGTCGCGCCCGCGACCGCCGAAGTGCTGCCGCTGATCCGGCGCGGCTAGCGCCGCAGTTCTACCCGGGACTTCGCTCTTGTTCCGCGAGCGGCAGGCTCAGCGTAACCTTCGTGCCTTTGCCCGGCTCGCTCCACAGCTCCGCCTCGCCGCCCATGCGTTCCATCGACGTCTTCACGATCGCAAGACCAAGACCTGAACCCGAGACGCCGCCGCGCATCTCGCCGCGATAGAAGCGCTCGAAAGCATGCGCGCGTTCATCCGTCGCCATCCCGGGTCCGTTGTCGCTGACGACGATCAGCGCGCGGCCGTCGTCGCGCCGCGCCGCGACTTCGACGTCGGCACCGGGCGCATGCTTGGCCGCGTTCTCGATCAGGTTGCGCACTGCATCGCGCAGCTCGGCGGGATGAGCGCGCACCTGCAACGGTCCGTTCGTCTCGAGTCTGAGCTGCCCGCTCAGCAGCAGCGGACGCGCGCCTTCGGCGGCATCGTGCGCCAAGCGCGCTGCGTCGACCAGCTCGAGCTCCGCAGGAGCGGGGTTGTCCAGCCGCGCCAGCGCGAGCAGCTTGTCGATGAGGCGGCGCATGCGCTCGCATTCGTCTGAGATCGTGTTGAGGATGTCGTTGGCGACGCGCGGCTCGGTGACGGCCCCGCGGCGCAGCACGGAGATGTAGCCTGAGATCACCGTCAATGGAGTGCGCAGCTCGTGGCCTGCATCGCCGGAGAACTGGCGCATGCTCTCTTCGATCTTACGGCGCTCGTTGAACGCAGCACCGACCTTCTCGGCAGCGGTATTAAAGGCGTTGGCGAGCGCCGCGATCTCCTCGCCGCTTTGGTCGCGCACGAGGATGCGGCGCGAAAAATCACCGCGTCCAAGACTGTCGAGAGCATTGGTCACGTCGACAATCGGCGCGAGCGCCTGCGCAGCCAGCACGCGCCCAGCAATCACAGCGACGCTGAGCGCGACCAATAGCACGATCCCGACCGTCAGCCAATACGGCCCGAGGTTGAAGAGCAAAAATCCGAGCTCGGGCTTATACGTCAAATAGCCGCCGGGATATGGTTGATAGCGCAGCGGACCGCTCTCGGGCACCATCGACCCGCGCTTCGCCGCGACGTATTGCGCGCCGGCGGCGGCCTGGTCGCTGTCGCCCGCCAAGAAGCGGCCTTCGTTATCGAACACGGCGCCGCGCAACCCGAGGCGTTGGATGTGCGTCGCGATCGCGGGCGCGAGGAGGCGCAGCGCGGTCTCATTCGAGCCGAGCGCGGTACCGAGCACGCGCACGTCCGCTGCCGGCGCCATGAGCATCGCGTGCGTCTCTTGATCGAGCATGAACAGCAGCGCGATCGACGAGATGACGACGACGAGTGCGAGCAGACCGACGAAAACGCCGGCATACCAGGCTGCCAGGCGCGAGGCCAGCGTTTTCACGGCAAGTCGTCTTCGCGCAGCGCGTAGCCGACACCGCGCACCGTGTGGATGAGCCGCTTGGGCGCGTTGCCGTCTACCTTCGCGCGCAAGTACGAGATGTACGTCTCGACGATGCCGACCTCACCTTCAAAATCGTGTCCCCACACCTGCTCGAGCAATTGCTCTTTGGTGAGGACGCGGCGGGGCACGCGGATGAGCGCGACGAGCAAGTCGAACTCCCGCGGCGTTAATCCGATACGCCGGCCGCCGCGCGTCACCTCGTGCGTCTCGACATTGACGCTCAGATCGTCGTAATGCAGCTCGGAGCCCGCGGCAAGCTTCGGACGGCGCAGCGCGGCGCCAAGACGCGCGAGCAGTTCTTCAAACGCGAAGGGCTTTGCGAGATAGTCGTCGGCACCGCGATCGAGGGCGACGACGCGATCGGGCACGTCGCCTTTCGCGGTCAACATGATGATGGGTGCTTCAGTTTTGCGGCGCAGCAGCGGCAGCAAAGTGAAGCCGTCGATCTTGGGCAGCATGACGTCGAGGATGATGATGTCCGGCTCCCACTGGCCGATGAGGTCGAGCGCCTGCGCGCCGTCTGAGGCCGAGCGCACCGCATAGCCCTCGCGGGTAAGACCGAGTTCGAGCATTTCGCGGACGTGGCGTTCGTCGTCGACGACCGCGACTTTGGGTGATGTCTTCATGGCGCTTTCTAGCCTATCGGGTTTATCTGGGAAAGCTCTGTGCGCTCAGCCGTTCCCGCCCAGGTAGGCGGCGATCACACTCGGGTCGCGCGCGAGTTCGTGCGACGCTCCCTCTTTGACTATTGTGCCCCGCTCCATCACATATGCGCGCTCGCTGATCGCAAGCGCTTGGCGCGCGTTCTGCTCGACGAGCAGAATCGAGAGACCTTCGTCGCGCAGACCCTTGATGATCGCGAAGACTTGTGCGACCAGCGTGGGCGCCAAACCCATCGACGGCTCATCGAGCAACAGCAGTTTCGGCCGCGCCATCAATCCGCGCGCGATCGCGAGCATCTGCTGCTCGCCGCCAGACAACGAGCCGGCGAGAACCTTTGCGCGTTCGCGCAAAATCGGAAAGCGGTCGAACATCTTGTCGACGTCGTCGCGCGATGCTGCGCGATCGCGCCGGCTCCAGGCGCCGAGCTCGAGGTTCTCACGCACGCTCATGTGCGCGATGACCAGCCGGCCTTCGGGCACCTGGATCAGCCCGGCCGCGACGATTTCGTGCGGCGCGCGCCCGTCGATGCGCTTGCCGCCAAACTCGATCGTGCCCGCCATCGGTGTTATAACGCC
>JAFAKE010000004.1 GCA_019235715.1 Vulcanimicrobiota bacterium | reverse complement strand
CGGTTCGGGCAAAACGACCGCGCTGCGCGCTCTGGCGGGGTTGCTTCGTCCACACAGCGGCTCCATTCGTAACGGAAGCGACGTGTGGTATGAGAGTTTGACGGGCGCGTTCACACCGCCCCATCGGCGCGATTGCGCCATGGTATTCGCGCGCGGCGCGCTGTTCGGACACATGACCGCGCTCGAGAACGTGGAGTTCGGCCTGCGCGCACTGGGTCTTGAAGGCAAGTCAGTGCGCGCGCGTGCGCTAGAGGCGCTGGAGATCGTGCACGCGAGTACGTTGTCCTCGCTCTCCGCTGCCAGCCTGTCGGGCGGCGAGATACAGCGAGTCGCGCTTGCGCGCGCGGCCGCGCTCAAGCCGGCGGTCCTGCTCTTGGACGAGCCGCTGGCAGCGCTCGACATACGCCTGCGGCCCATGGTGCGTGACGCGCTGCGCGACACGATCGACGTGACGAACGCCGCGACCGTCCTCGTCGTGCACGACCCGGCCGAAGCGATGCTGTTCGCGCGCGGCTTTGTGGTCATCGAAGATGGCGAAGTCGCGCAAGCAGGCGATGCTCGAGATCTGCGCGAGCGGCCAGCGACGGCGTACATCGCGTCCTTTGCGGGGACGAACCTCTATCGTGGGCGGGCGAGAGCCTTGCGCGATGGGTCGTCCCACGTCGACATCGGCGCCGCGAGTCTCGTGGTGCAGGGGCACTATTCAGGCGACGTGAGCGTCTTGCTCGATCCCGACGCCGTGACGCTGTCTGCGGCGGCTGCGGACAGCTCTGCACGCAATCAGTTCTTCGGGCCCGTGCAGTCGATCGTTCCCGATCGCGGCGCCTTTCGCATCACGCTCGCGTCGTTGCCGCCGATCTCGGCGCGCGTGACCGCCCACTCATTCACGGCGCTTGAGATCCGGCACGGCAAGCAGTTCTACGCTAGCTTTAAGGCGATGGAAGCGCGCGTTCTGTAACAACTCGTTCAAAGCGGGGCAACCTATCCACCGTATCGTGCAGTCATTCATGCCTGCAACGTCACAGCCGCTCTCGATCGCGCAGTTAGATGAAACGTTCCTCTTCGATGGCGCTTATCGAGCGCGAGCTTCGCTCTCGCTTGCCGAGAGATCGTCGTTCGGACTGTGGGAGCCTGGCACGCGATTCGAAGCGCTCGTACGACGCGCGTCGGCGGTAGGCGTTAGCCCGCCGTCTAGGCTGAGCAACATTGCGTCGCAGGCGCCAACGCGCTCGGCTGGCCGCACGGACTCGGCGACGCGGTCCCACACATCTAAAGGAAGGATCGGCGTCTTGGAGCCGGCTTCTTTGACGGGGGCGCGGCCGAACGGCAGCGCTTTACGCCTTTCAGCTCAGGCGCAGCGGGTTCGCACCGCTTGCACTTGCCGCCCTCAACTCATGTCGGTGTTGACTCGGAACGCGCATGTGTTTGTCGTCGTCGCAGGTGACCGCGTCATCGCGAGCCGGATCAGTCGCATGGAAAGCCATCCAGCGTGAGCGCCGACCCGCAGATCGATCTCATCATGTCGGACCTTCGCCGCGCCGCGTCGGCAGGAACGACTGGCGATGCCTCCGAGCGCGCGCCAGGTGTGCTCGTCGACGCGGGTACGCAAGCCGGCGTCGAACGCTTTCGCCCAAGCCAGGCGCCGCTCGCCGTCGCGATCGATGGCCCCGGGCTGTTCGCCTTAGCTGCTGGGTCGCAGACCGTCTACAGCCGGCTCGGCGATTTTCGCATAGCCGAAAACGGCTTCTTAGTTGATAGTAGCGGCCGAGCGGCGCTCGGCTTCTCCCGGCTCGCAGGCACCACCGGGCAAGTGGTTGCACCGATTCAAGTACCTGGATCTCAAGGCCATTTCGACTCGTATCGCATCGATGCGGACGGTACGCTCGTTGGAATCGAACATCGCATGCAGCGTCGCCGGGGGCGTGTCGAACGAGACGTGCCCATCGCGCAAATCGCGATCGCATTGTTTCCGGCACCACATATGCTCGCGCGCGTGGACGACACCACGCTTGTTGCAACTGCTGCGGCAGGCACCCCCTCTTTGGGACTCGCGCAGCAAAACGGGCGCGGATCTCTGCGCGCTCATGTCGTCGCGGCGGGCGCCGTTGATCTCCAGGCGGACTTGCGCAAACTGTGGATGGCCCGCCGCATGCGCGAGGTCGAGCTCGCGCTCGCTAGTGCGTCTGATGCATGCATGCGCACCGCTTTGGGACTTGTTCGTTGATGATGGAGACCCAGGCGCCGGCGCGTCTCCGCCGTCCCTCGTGGAAGAAGGCGACACAAGCAGGGCCTGCTCACGCCGATCCAGCGCCTGCCCTCCTCACAGGGTTGGCAGCCGAAATCGTGCGACGCCTCGACGACGTCCTCGGTCAGCGCGTCTCTGCGTCGTTCGCGGCCCCGGTGAAGCGACAGGAAGACGATGCCACTGATGCTGCTGGCCGCGCGTGGAGTTCGGACGCCAACGGCATCACGATCTGGTGCGTCGTCAGCGGCGTAGCTCAACGATTCGTGCTCGAATGCGCGCTCGACGGTCCTGGCGCCCAACATCAGACCGCCGTCGAGCGCACGATCGTCGGCGAATGCATGCAGCGGCTCCTCTCGTCGCGCGTGCAGTCGTGGCGCGAGGCTGCGCCGTCCGCCGTCTCGCTCGAAAGCGTCTGGCGCTGCGACGTGAGTATGGTAAGCATAGACGCGCGTTCAGCGCGGCTTAGTTTGTACGCGCCCGCCGAAGCAGTGATTGTGCGCCGGCATCCCGGGCTCGCGGACGTTCCCCTCGAGCTCGTGGCGTTGCTCGACCCGGTACGGACGGCGTTCGGGCATATGACTTGTTGGCAGCCCGGCACGCGCCTCATGCTCGGAGTAAGGGCCGGCGATTTGCGCGCGTCGCTTTCGATCTGCGACGGCCTTGTCGTAAACGGCCACGTGGGCGTCGTGGACGGCTTTCGCGCCATCCGCCTTAGCGGCGCCGCCGGATGTGGCCGCCCATGATGAGCGCGCCAATACTTACGCTCGGAGCACTGACGGACATCGAAGTTTCTGTCAATGTGGTTGTCGGCAAAGCGCGTTGCCGCATCAGCGAAGTGCTCACGTTTGCCGAAGGCGTCGTTGTGCCGCTCGCAGCAAGTGCCCAGGCGCCCGTCGAGCTGTTTGTCAACGGCGTTGCGGTCGCCAGCGGTGAGATCGTCGAACTGGAGGACGGCACACTCGCACTCGAGATCCTTTCCGTGCGTGCGGACGCGCGGGCGGAAAGTCAAAATGCCTAGTCTGCCGAGCGTTCACATGGATGTGTTTCGCGGGTCACCGCTGGATCTGCTGATCGTGCTATTCATCCTGGGCCTCGTGCCGTTGCTAGCGGTGTCGGCAACCTCGTTTACGCGAATCGTAGTCGTCTTGGGACTTCTTCGTGCGTCGCTGGGAACGCCATCATTGCCTCCAAATGCGGTCATTGCAGCACTCGCCGTCATGCTGAGCGCGCTGGTCATGGCACCGACCTTCGGCCGCATCAATACCAAGGCCATCGTCCCCTATCAGCAGCACCATCTGAGCGCAAGCGTTGCGCTCGAGCGAGGCGCCGGGGAGCTGAAGGCCTTCATGCTGCGGCAAACGCGGCGCTCTGACATTGCGGCGTTTGCGCGCTATGCCGGTGTGTCGCTACAGGATGGCGACACCTTGTCGATCCCCATAAGCATCGTTGCGCCGGCTTTCATGGTCGGCGAGTTGCGCGCGGCGTTTGCGATCGGCTTTGCGTTTGCCCTTCCCTTCGCGGCGATCGACGTGATCGTGGCAACCATTATGATGTCGCTTGGCATGTTCATGGTGCCTCCTGCGACATTAGCGTTGCCGGTGAAGTTGCTGTTGTTCGTCGCGGCCGATGGATGGTCTATCGTCTGCGGCTCGCTCATCCAATCTTTTCGCTGACTCGTGGAGCATCTCGCCGCGCACATGTTTGCCGCGACGCTGCAAACGATCGTCCTGATCGCCGTCCCGGTTGTGGCCGCAGTTGCGGTCGCAGGAGTCATCACCGGCGTGATCCAGACGATCGTACAAGTGCAAGACCAAAACGTCGCGTACTTGCCGAAACTGCTCGTCGTCGTGGCTCTCATCGCGCTCGCGGGCTCTGCGGCCCTGCGGTTGCTCGAGCAGCTCCTGCATTCGGCGGCAGAAGCACTGCCGCGGCTGCTCGGCTTGTGAATGGTGGCCGGCTCAGCAGACATCGACACCTTCGCTCTTGCGTATGCCGGATGCGCTGCGTTTGCGGCGCTGTTACCGCTTCGAACGGGAAACGCGATTCCGGGAATCGTCCGCGCTGCATTTGCCGTCGCCCTTACGCCTTTGGCGGCGGCTAACGTTCGCGCCGCATTTCTAACCACGAGCACGACGGCAGCACATGGTCCGTACGCGGCGCTTCTCATCATCGCCAGTGGCGGCGCGTCAATCGGGCTGGTCTCTTCCGCAGTGCTTTCCGCGGCTGCATCGGCCGGGGCTTTGATCGATCAGGCACTGTGCGGCTCGCAAGGCGCTTCAGTCGAGCAAGGCGGTCCAATAGGCCTGCTGATCACGATCGGCGCCGCGCTTACCCTATCTCAGGGCGGCGCGCTCACGTCGCTGATGCTGCTCGTATGCATGGCGCCATACTCGCATCCCCAGCATCTCACCGATGGGCTTGCGTTCGTGCGAGTTGGAACTATTGCGGCGGTCTCGATGGCGCTGCCGGCCTTGTGCGCACACGCACTCGCGACTATCGCTTCGGCGCTCGTCGCAAGGGTCGCGCCGCGTATCAACGGGTTGCTGCTCGCGCCGGCGCTGTCAACGCCGCTCGTCCTCGCCGTGACGCTGGCAGGCGCTGCCACGCTGTTCGCATGGATGCAGCGGCTCTCGGCGTTTGCGTCCGAGCTTGCCCGCTAACGATCGGCTGACGCCGGTATGCACGCCCGGTGAGCGGAGGCAACGATCGTTCTGAAGCGCCAACTCCGAAACGGCTTGCTGACGCGCGAGCGCGCGGTCTTTGGCCATCGAGCGCGTGCGCGTCGCTTTGGCTGAGCCTTGCCTTCTTGGTGCTCCCGTTGTCATCACTCGCGGCGCTCGCCGCAGGATGGTCCGCGCTCTGGCGCGCGGGCGCTCTTGATGTCGTTGCGCTCGTCAAGGGACAGCAATCCAGCGCACACGTTTTGACGACATTCGTGGCGTGGTTGAATTGGCGACAAGGCTGGTGTCTGGTAGGCCTCGTGTGGGCCGCGGCCTTGCTGGGGTCCGTGCTCACTGCAGCAGCCACGGGCGCGTTGACCATCGCGCCGGCAGCATTGCTCTCACGTCTTGATCGCCTTTCGTGGAAAATGGGAGTCGCGCAGCTCATCGTGCGCGATCCGTGGCAAGCGCCGATGGCTGTCTGCGCGTTTGCGATAACCGTTTGGTGGTCGTGGCCGATGGTGATCTGCTTGATCGGGGTAGCTGCGTCACACGCAAATCTGGCCGCATCGCTTGGGGTGGTCACCACAGTGTTGAAAACGGTCTGGCTGCGCGCTCTGGCGGCATTCGGCGCGCTGGCTCTTATCGACGTGCTGCGCATCCGCACACGTACTACCGCATCTCTGCGCATGACCGCGCGTGAAGTACGCGACGAGCGGCGGGAAACGGAGGGGCGCCCGGAGCTCAAGAATCGGCGCCGCTCCGCGGCGGCACGTTTGACGCGCAACGTCGACATCGGAGCGATCGCGCAGGCGACGGCGGTCATCGCAAATCCGACGCATGTGGCGATCGCGCTGCGTTACGCCCCGCCGAGCATAGATGTTCCGTTGGTCGTCTCGCGTGGCGCAGACCTTGCAGCGGGCCTCGTACGCGCGATCGCTGCCGTGCACGATGTCCCGATCATCGAGGCTCCCGAACTCGCGCGCGTGTTATTCGCGCGAGCGACGCTCGGTGAACCCATTCCCGAGGAATGCTTCACAGCGGTTGCTGCCGTCTTCGCCTTCTTGCTTCAGACGCGAGGTGTGTTAAGGGGCGCAGAACTTTTGTGAAGCCATTCGGTTTTGGAGCGGGCAGCGGATTTGCGGTCGCCGTGCTCGCCGTCGTCGCCATGCTGGTAGTGCCATTGCCGCCATGGCTCTTGGATGCGCTGCTCGCACTCGACATTCTCGTCGCCGCCGCGGTTCTCGTCGTCGCACTGACGTTGAAGGAGGCGCTCGAGTTCGCGACCTTTCCCACCTTGCTGCTGGTCGCAACGCTTTTCCGTCTCAGCCTCGACGTCTCTGCGACGCGGCTGATCCTGACGCAAGGCGGCGAACCTGGCGGCGTCGGCAGCGTCATTCCCGCGTTTGGCGCCTTTGTGATGCGCGGCTCGGTTGTCGTGGGGCTGCTGATGTTTCTCATCCTCGTCGTCGTGCAGCTGTTGGTCGTCACGAACGGCGCGCAGCGCGTCGCCGAGGTGGCGGCACGCTTCACGCTTGATGCGATGCCTGGAAAGCAGATGGCCATCGACGCCGAGCTTCACGCGGGCGTCATCGACGCAATCGAAGCGCGACGCAAGCGCGCCGCCATACAGGCCGAAGCGGATTTCTACGGTGCGATGGACGGCGCCGGCAAGTTCGTGCGTGGCGACGCGATCGCGGCGCTCGTGATCGTCGCGATCAACATTCTTGCGGGCATCGGTATCGGCGTTGTCGCAAAGCACATGGATATCGCAGGCGCGGCGCGCACCTTCGCGCTTCTTTCGGTGGGCAATGCGCTCGCGACAACCGTTCCTGCGTTCTTGTTATCGACGGCGATGGGCGTGATCGTCACGCGCGCTGCCTCGGATCAAAGCCTGGGCGACGATCTGCTGCGTCAAGCGTTGGCGCATGCGGGCGCGCTGCGCACGGTTGGCGCGGCGATGCTCGCTTTGGCGCTGGTCCCCGGATTGCCGCACCTCGCCTTTGGCGTGCTTGGCGCCCTCGGTTTGGCGGGCGGTCGTGCTGCATCCCGTGCCGACGAGCGCCGGCGCGCCTCGGCGCTTGCCGGCGAACGTCAACGCGCGCGCGCGGATTCCAGCAGACCCGAGGGAGCCGTGAGTCTGCTGGGCGTCGAGCAAGTGGGCATCGATCTGGGCGAAGCGCTGCTGCCGCTGCTCGACGAACCCGCCGGAAGCGCGCTGCTCTCGCGCATCGGCGTCTTGCGCCGCTGCTTGGCGCTCGAACTTGGCATCGTGCTCCCGGGCGTCCACGTGCGGGATGATCTACGGCTGCCGGAGCGCGGTTTTGCCATCAGAGTACGCGATCGTGTCGTCGCACGCGGCGAACTGCACGCGGATCGTCCGTTGGCCATCGGCGCGCCGGCCGCCGTTTCGGCGCTGCGCGGTGAGATGGTGACCGATGCGGTAACCGGTCAGTCGGCGAAATGGCTCGAGGATGGTGAGCGCATCGCCAGCGATGATCAGAAGATCGTCGTCGATCCGATCGCCGTGCTCACGAGTCGGCTTGGGCGCGTCGTGCGCCGCCATGCTGCGTCGTTGCTCGGACGACAGGAGGTGCAGTGGCTGCTCGACCACGTGCGCCGTACCAATCCGGCAGCGGTCAAGGGTATCGTGCCGGAACTGGCGGGGCTTGGCCTCGTCCAGCGCGTCTTGCAATATCTGGTGCGCGAACGGGTTTCGATCAGAGATCTGGTCGCGATACTCGAAACCATCGCAGACGAAGCGGAGCACACCAAAGAGGCGGCGGCGATCGCCGAGGCGGCCCGGCGCCGCCTCGCGCCCGCGATCTGCGCTGCGCTTGCCAACGAAGCTGGCGTCATCAAAGCGGTCGCGTTCGCCGCTGCGACTGAGGCACGCCTGTCCGCGTCCGTGACGCTGACGGAGCGCGGCGCGCTGTTCTCACTAGAAGCAGTCGAGTTGGAAGCGCTCGCGCGCAAGCTTGCCGCCGCGATCGCGCGCGCCGACGCGCGCGTCATCGTGTGTGCGCCGGCGATACGCCTCCCGCTCGCGCGCTTGCTCGAAGCATCCGGCGCAGATACGACCGTTCTCAGCCTTGCAGAGATCGCGTCAGGCTTTGCGATAGAAATCGTGGCGACGCTGGAACAGACGAAGGATGTGGCGTCGGCAGGACCTGAATAAGGGTTGCACCTGCGGCTGGCGAATCGGCTCCAAGCCGCTTTTTCCACGCCCTGAAAGGCCCCGATGTTCTGGTTTCGCTGGAAGAACCCGATCAAGCTCGCCATCATCTTGCTGCTGTGCGTGGCGTGCTACTTCGCGTTCACGCCGTTGCGCCAGAAGATTAAGCTCGGCCTGGATCTGCAGGGCGGACTGCGCGCGCTTGTCGAGCTCGAACCGACCGAAGCGGTCCCGAACATCACGCCTGAGATCCTCGCTCAAGAGCTGTATGTCTTGCAGACGCGCCTCGGCGGTCTGGGCGTTAGCGAGCTGACGTTCGAAAAGGTCGGCAACAACCGCATCAACATCGAGATGCCGGGCCTCAAGGATCCGCAGCAGGCGATCGAGCTCATTCATCAAGCGGCGGTGCTCGAGATGCGCCCGCTCACGCCGGAGCAGAACGCGCGAGCCTACGCGTCACTGCAATCATCAGACAAGCGCTATGCGGAAAGCGGCGCATATAAAGATTCCAGCGCGCCGATCATCACCGGTGCGGACATGACCAGCGCAGTCGCGGGCGCCGGACCCGGCGGCAGCGGTTACGTCGTGAACTTCACGCTCAACAGCGATGGCGCGAAGAAGTTCTACGAATGGACGAGCAAGAACGTCGGCAAACCGCTGCCGATCTTCTTGGACAAGAAGTTCATTTCCGGACCGACGATCCAGTCCGCTATCGGCGCGCAGGGCCAGATCACGGGCAATTTCAGCCAAGAAGATGCGTCGACACTGGCTAACGAGCTATCGGCCGGCTCGCTCAAAGTACCGACCAAGATCATCGAGACAGAGAACGTCGGGCCGACGCTGGGCCAGATCGACTTACAGAAGTCGATGGTCGCATCGCTCATCGGCTTAGCCATCGTCCTCTTGTTCATGCTCGCCGTCTATCGCGTTCCGGGCATTTTGGCCGACCTTGCGCTCGTCGTCTACTGTTTCATGATGCTCGCGTACGTCTCGGTCTTCGGCGTCGTGCTGACGTTGCCGGGCATCGCAGGCTTCGTGCTCTCTATCGGCATGGCGGTCGACGCGAACGTGCTGATCTTCGAACGGCTCAAAGAAGAGCTTTGGGCGGGCCGCACGACGCGCGCCGCGGTCAACGTCGCCTTCAAACGCGCCTTTTGGACGGTGTTCGACTCGCACGTGACCACCATCGTCGGCGCGCTCGTGCTGTATTGGCTCGGCACCGGGACCGTCAAAGGCTTCGCCTTCACGCTGTTGTGGGGTACCGTGTTCTCGCTCTTCAGCGCCGTCTACATCACGCGCGCATTCACCGACGCGGTCGTCGACAGCGACATCGTGACGGCGCCGGCGGCGTACGGAGCGTAGCGGCCGCATGTTCTTCCGCAATCTAAACTGGAATATCATCGGCCAGCGCAACTATTGGTTCGCGCTCTCCGGCACGGTGATTCTCGCCGGGATCATCGCGCTGATCCTGCATCACGGCCTTCCGCTCGGGTTGTCATTTACCGGCGGCACCGTCATCGACGTCAAGTTCGACCATCCGGTCACCGAGTCACAGGTCAAGTCGGCGCTGCGCGGCGTCGTCGTCGTAGACAAGCCGGGGCTTACGCCCACGCAAATCGCAGGCAATGCGGACTTGCGCAGCGCCCTCGCACCGTTGACGCGCGGTGAAGGCAACGTGCAACTCGCCAGCAAGCTTGAGGACAAGCAGCCTAACGAGCGTGCGATCATCTCGCTGCAGTCGCCGGTTAGCGACCCGACCCCCGTCTACGACGCGCTTGCCAAGGCGGGCCCCGCGGTCGATCGCGCGCAAAGCCAGATCACATCGGTCGGCCCCTCGCTTGGACGAGAATATCTTAGCCGTTCGCTGCTCGCCCTGATCATCGCGCTGCTGCTGCAGCTCGCCTATATCGCCTTCCGCTTCGGCAACCAGTTGCGCTACGGCGTGCTGTGCGACGTCAAGCTGGTCCATGATGTATTGGTGATGATCGGCATATTCGCGATCGCGAACCGCAAAGCCGATGACGCGTTCTTGGCGGCGCTGCTGACGGTGATCGGCTGGTCGGTCATGGATTCGATCGTCATCTTCGACCGGATCCGCGAGAACACGCACCTCATGCCCGACGTGCCGTACGCTCAAATGGTCAACACGTCGCTGCTGCAAACGATGACGCGCTCGGTCAACACGTTGGCGACCGTCGTCATCGTGCTCGTCGCACTGCTCGTGTTCGGCGGCGATACGCTCAAGGATTTCGCTTTTGCGCTGCTCGTCGGCGTGATCAGCGGCGCCTATTCATCGATCTTCATCGCGAGCCCGCTGCTCGTCATGTGGAAAGAGTATGATATACGCAAGCGCGCGACGGTACGCGCCGCAGCGGCCGCGAGCGAGAGCGCAGGCACGACAAGCGCTTCGGATCCAGGCCGCAGGCTTGCTCCCAAACAGAAGAAGCCTTCGCTGCCGCCGCCGCGCTATCGACGCAAGCGGCCAGCCGAAGAAGCGCGCGGCGACGCGTGGGCTGATGGCGGAGTGATCACGGAGACGACAGATGGCGACGGCGACGCCGAAGCCTCAAAAGACCAGCAGAGCTGACGTCATCGCGCACGCGGGCGACATGCGCCTGCGAGCGCTCCGCTTGCCCTTCGTGACGAACGCGCTCCTCGTCATCGCCAAGCTGGCTGTGTGGCTGGTCTCGGGCTCGGTCAGCGTGCTCTCCGAAGCGGTGCATTCCAGCGTCGACCTCTTCATGACGGGGGTCCAATTCTTCTCGATCCGCGCGGCGGCGCGACCGGCGGACCACGATCACGCGTACGGCCACGGCAAGTACGAGAACATATCAGCGGCGCTGCAAGCGCTGTTTATCGTCGGCATCGCGGCCCTTATCGTCGCCGAAGCCATCGCGCGCCTGCGTAATGGCGTAACCCTTGCTCACCTGAATCTGGGCATCGCCGTCATGCTGGGGTCGGGCGTGCTCAACTTTTTCGTTTCGGCGAATCTCGCACGTGTGGCGGAGCGCGAGCGATCGCCTGCGCTCGCCGCCGAGGCGGCAGACTTGCGTGCAGACGTGTGGACGGCCGGCGGCGCCGCGGTTGTGCTGATCGTGATCAAGCTTACCGGGCTTGCGATCCTCGATCCGATCTTTTCACTCATCGTCGCCGGCGTCATCGCGCACTCGGCGTACGACCTCACCGCTCGCGCCTTCGTCGAGCTGACCGACCAGCGTCTGCCGCCGGAGGACGAGGCGCGCATACGCGCGATCATCGAAGCGCGCAAAGATATCTTTGTCAGCTATCACAAGCTGCGCACGCGCCGCTCGGGCGGCGGCGAGTTCATCGATTTTCACCTGCAGATGCCGGGCGGTACTCCGCTCAAACAAGCGCACGACCTTTCGGACGAGATCGTGCTCGACATCAAACGTGTGATGCCGCTCGCGCACGTCCTGATCCACTTGGAGCCTGACGACTAGCGCTCAGCGCTATAAACGACCCGATCACCGACAAAACGTGCTCCCGCGGATACGACGTGCTCGGCGAACACGCCGGACTTCATGATGTGCAGCACGGGGACGCCGCGCGCCATCGCCGCGTCAGCGATGAGGCGCCGATGGCAGCGCCACCACAGCGTCTCGCTGCACATGACCGCCGTACGTGCCGCTTGCGCTCGTGCGAGCAGCGCGCTCAGCGCTTCCCAAAACTCTTCGGTGAGCATGTAGTCGGCGTACGCGCGAAACGATGGATGACGCCAGATCGTGTTCGGGCTCGCGTCCCCCAGACCGCGGCGGCGTCCGCCCAGCACCGGCCAATGCTCATATGCAAATCCGGCGGCGGGTCCAGCTACAGCAAGCGCTTCCTTATTGAACTGCGGGTTCGTGCGCGAGCGCGGATATGCGCGGACGTCGACAAGGGACGTCACGCCGGCAGTTCGCAACGCCTGGAAAAGTTCGTCCTGTGAACGGGTTCCGTGCCCGATCGTATATAACGTCATCGCCGCGATGGTGACGAATATGATTGTCGACCTTGCGAGCGCGCCCCTGGACACCGCGCAAGACGAAGCCGCGCTGGCGCACGCAGGCATCACGTTTGTCAACGCCCAGAGCGCGGACTCGGCGACACGTTCGTGGATCCGGGCTCGCTTCTCGCCCACCTGGGCCAAAGAAGCATATCATGCGTGGAACTGGTTCGCATACGATAAACAAGGCGAGCTCGCGGGTTTCTCCAGCTACGAGCAACGCCATTATCGCTGGTGGTGGCTGCGCAACTGGAGCGCGCAGTCTGACACCGGGATTTTCGGCCCGATCGGCGTGGCAGCCCCGTTTCGCAACCGTCATCTCGGTTGCGTCCTCACGCGTAAGGCGCTTGCCTCGATTCGCGCACTAGGCTTTGCGCGCGCCGTGATTCCGCGCGTCGGCCCGGTTGAATTTTATAAGCGCTGCTGCAACGCCGTGATCGCGGACACGGTTCGACTCTTCGGAATCTTCTAGGCCACCAGCGCCACGCGGGCATCAGCGCCGGCATATGCGCCAATCGCGCGAGCAAGCTCGCCGGCGTGCACCGACTTGAAAAAACCATTCTGCGTTTCGCTCACGCCGCCGTCCGCCCAGGGATCGTATTGCTCGGGAGATATCGGAAGGTGTTCTGTGGGGCCGATAGCATCTGCATAGCTCGCATGCATCGGATCGAACCATCCGTACTCCGAATGAGCGAGCACAAGTGCGCCGACAGCCTCGCGCGCATGCGACGCCGCAGTACGCACCGAACTCGGCAAGCGAACATCCGTTTCGATCTTGGCGTACACCGCCTCGGCCGGCCGGTCGGCGTGATAGACCATGTCGGACGTGTGATCGAAACGCGCCATGCCGGCGACTGAACGGATGTCCGAGCGCACATAACGCTCAAGCTGCGCACCGTCATTTCGCGCGGCGAGGGAAACGATGGAATCGTTCAAAGTGGCGACATCGTGCCTGACATCTGCGATTTTCTCAGGGGCGAGGTCGAGCACGTCGAAGGCGGCAGCAGGGTGATACGATGTGCCGCTCGACCCGTACCGGGCTTGCATCGTCGTATCGACGACGTTCGATGCCCAGTCACCGCCGCGCGTGAGCGCATCTGCGATCTTGGCCGACGGCGCCCCGGGGGCGAGCATCGTCTCGGGTGATGCCGCCAAATAGCGCACTCCGCTGCGCGAAAGCGCGTCCGCGAAGCCGAGCGTCGCCATCAAGCATTGGTTCGCCAGCACGCCGGTAACCGAGGCATCGGCGCCCGGGTGCGCCTTCAAGAATTGCGCCTGGCCGTCCGCGATGGCACCCGCGATGTCTTCCATCGGCATGCATGCCCCGCCATGGCTGTCGCTTTGCAGTCCGCCGCCATCGCCAGCTCCGTGGTCGACAAGGTCGACCCAGACGTCCGCATTCTTGAATGCTGGATCGGCGGCGCGACTTTCGAGCGTCCGAGCGACAAAAGCGGCTAGCGTGCTACGACTGCTCATGTCTCGAGGCGATTCAATGCGGACCACATGTTGCGTGCCGCTCTGAATCGTCGACCACTCGGTGCGCAGTTCGCCTTGCTTGAACGGCGTGCGCGCAACGCCTGTCGTGTCTTCAGCAACGACCTTCAGCGCGGAATTCTCGCGCGTTTCGCGCACGAAGTCCGTCACGTTTCGCTCCTGCACGGCATCGAGGTTATTGTCGCCGTCTCGAAACACGCCGAAGACGACGCGATGAAGCTCGGCGGAAGCAGGTACGGTAGCCACATCCATGAGATCGCCTGTGCCTCCTGAGAAGTTGGTCAGCCCTCCCTTCCCACGCCGGAGCCAAGTGTCAAGACCTCTTCATAAACGAAGAGCTCGCGGAGCAATGCTTGCGAGCTCTGTGGTTACCGACTGTGGACCGTCAACGCACCCATTATACTCGAGATGAGGGAGTTCAACAAGTCGCCACGCCAGGACCGCAACGCAGCGACGCCGCCAGAGGCGGCTGGAGAGCTCGGAAATCGAACCCGAGGCTGGCAGATTGACGGTCAACGTGACCACACGCGCCCCAACGGCGAATTCTTGTCACGCGCTGGCGTGAAGTTGTCAAGTTCACTCCTCAAGGGGCTCGGCCACAGCGCCAGAAAGATCGAGCGCGAAAGGATCCCGCCGTGGCACACTTCCTTGGATTCGATCACATCGATACGCGCGTGCGCGACCTCGCGCACGCAGAACCGTTTTACGACCGCCTCATGCCCGAGCTCGGCTTACGCGTCAAGCGCCACTCATACGTAGATGCAGCGGGCGACTGGCACGAGCTTGCAGCCGGCCAACGGCACAACGTCGTGGAGTACTACGAAGAGCCGGCGCCCGGTCGCGCGACCTTTTTCATCGGATTCATCGAAGATCCGGGGATGAAGCCGTCCAAGACGCGCATCGCATTTCGCGCCGAATCGCCGGACAAGCTCGCGCGTTGGGCCGAGTTCTTGCGTGAGATCGGAGCGCGCAACATCGAACCATCGGTGAACATGACCGAGTACCCAGCCGTGTTCTTCGAAGATCCGGTCGGAACGATGCTTGAAGTGGTCGCGCGGGTTCCTAGAGATCGCGCTTCGCAATGAGCCGCCTGCTCCTCATCGCCTCAAGCAGCGCGCCGTAGTCTTTTTCGTTTTGCTCGCCGTAGGTCTCCGCGAAGCTAGCGAGCGCGCGATCGAACACATCGGAATTTCCGAGGTAGCCGGCGATCATCGCAGCGTCGCCCGACCGCGCGTGGGCGCGCGCGAGCGTACGCCCGCAGAGTGCTGCGTAGTCGCATAGGTCGCGGCGATTCATCGTCTGCACCGTGGCCGAGTATTTCATGTCGCGCAGTTGGCGCACGTAGTAGTCGTGGCGCAATCCGCGCGCCCAACCCAAGAAGATGTCGCTGGCCGCCTGCATGAGACGCTGGCCGCTGACCACGCGCTCGCCGTGGTTCGCATATCGGCTCTTGCCCAGGTATGGCTCCAGCGCCGACGCCTGCGCCTCCTTGATCTGGAGCAGCAGCGTGTCGTTCTTGTCGCGACCGACGAGCAGGGCGACATAGCAGCGCGTGCCGACGCTGCCAACGCCGACGACCTTGGTGGCGAAGTCGACAAGATGGTAGCGGCTAAGAATCTCCTGGCGGTCGTTTTCAAGCGTGACTCGATACCGGATAACATCCTGTGCAAGGCGCCGCGCCTGCTCTTGGTTTTGCAAGTGCGTGATCAGCGGAACCTCGTTGGCAATCCGGAACGTGCCGCCTTTGCGCACGACGAAGCGCGGGCATCCGTGATGCGTCGTGCGGTGAATCGTCGCGCGCAGTTCGTGGTGCGCCGCGGCCGCATAACTGCGCGGCACGATCTCCAATGCCGTACGTAGGTCAATGCGCGAGTACCACGCGTCGAGGTAGCCGCTCTTCGCCAGGCCCTGCATGTGCTCGCGGTAGCAGCGCACGCTCATCTGCGCGATGTCTCGGCTTTGCCGCCGGCGAAAACCATTGTCACGCGCAGCGATGAAGCAGCTCGCCGCCAGCCGTTTGACATCCCATTCCCACGGGCCGCGCAGCGTCTCGTCGAAATCGTTGACGTCGAAGATGACATGCCGCTCGGGCGTCGCGAACAATCCGAAATTACTCAAGTGCGCATCGCCGCACAGTTGCGCCTTGATACCCGAGACCGGCGTCGCCCTGAGGTCGTACGCCATGAGCGCCGCTGACCCGCGATAGAACGCGAACGGACTGGTCGCCATGCGGCCGTAACGGATCGGCACGAGCTCCGGCACGCGCGCCCGGTCGGACTCGACGAGCAGGCCGATCGGATCGCGACGGCCCGCGGGTTGCCACTTCGCATGCGCGGCGCGCGGGACTTTGGCGCGCAGCGCCTTGCCCGATTCGTAGCGCTGCGCCGCCGTTCGCACCTCGGTGTAACGCACGAGCGTTGGGCGCGGCTTCCGCTTAGCCATGCAATTATGCCCTCATCGCAATACGATGGCGCTAGAAGACGCTCATTCGAAGAATGGCCGCCCCGTTTCCTCGCAGAACTACAGGCCTCCCATGACGACAGCAGAGCTTAAGGATAAGGTCCGCGCGATACCTGATTTCCCGATCCCGGGCATCTTGTTCCGCGATATCACACCCGTGCTGCAAGATCCAGCATCGCTGCGAGCGGCCATCGACCTGATGTCCAACGCCTACAAAGACGCGAAGATCGACATCGTCGTCGGCATCGAGGCGCGCGGCTACATCCTCGGCGCGCCGCTCGCCTATAAGATCGGCGCCGGCTTCGTGCCGGTGCGCAAGCCCGGCAAGCTGCCGTTCGAAAAGATCAGCGTCGATTATGCGCTCGAGTACGGCACCAACACGCTTGAGATGCACAGCGACGCGATCGCCGGCGGACATCGCGTGCTGGTCGTCGACGATCTGCTCGCGACCGGCGGCACCGCTGCCGCCGTGCGCAAGATGGTGGACCAGGTGGGCGGCGAACTCATAGGATTTGCGTTCCTCATCGAGTTGACTGCGCTCGACGGCCGTTCGAAGCTTCCGGGCGTCGACATCAAATCGTTCATCACGTACTAGCGCCGTGGCGAGCGGGTGCGTGCTGCAAACGGAACGGCTGATCGTTCGCCAGCCCGTCATCGAAGATGCCGCAGCGATCGGCGCGTTCTATCGCGGCGATGAAGCGCATATGCATGAATTCACCCCGGCGACAGCGGCCATGCTCGAGACGGAATTTTGGAAATCGCTCATCCCCCAAATACGCGACGAGTTCGATCTCGGACAATCCTGCCGGACGTTCTTGTACGAACTCGATGACCGCACGGTCTTCGGGAGCGCCAATCTCTCGAATATCATCCGCGGTCCATTTCAAGCGTGCTATCTCGGCTACAACATCGACGAGGCGCACGAAGGCCGCGGCCTGATGCGCGAGGCGCTGCAAGCGCTCATCGGTTTCGGGTTCGCGGAGCTGCAGCTGCACCGCATCATGGCCAATTACCAGCCGCGAAACGCGCGCAGCGGCGGACTGCTCAAGCGGCTCGGCTTCGTGATCGAGGGCACGGCCAAAGAGTACCTGCGGATCAACGGGGTCTGGGAAGAACACGTCTTGACGGCCCTGACCAACCAAGCGTGGGAGGCTGACTAGCCCCCGTTGCGGGCCTCAGGTTGTCCCTGTAGAATAGACGTATCCACATGGCGACAACCATCGGCGAACTTTCAACGCAGGTCAAGAAATACTATCCCAGCCTGGATGAGACGTGGCTGCAAGGCGTCTATGAGTTCGCCGATCAGGCTCACGGCGGTCAAACGCGCGCGAGCGGCGACAGCTTTATTTCGCATCCACTCGCAGTCGCCAGCATCTTGGCGGACCTTGAAATGGATCCGGCCGCCATCGCCGCCAGCCTGCTGCACGATGTCGTCGAGGACACGACAGTGCCGCTCGAGGAGATCGAGCGGCGTTTCGGCCAGGAGATCGCGACGCTGGTCGACGCGCTCACCAAGCTGACCAAGATCCCCTACCAGACCAAGGAAGACGTCAAAGTCGAAAACCTGCGCAAGATGTTCTTGGCGATGGCCAAAGACATCCGCGTCATCATCATCAAACTCGCCGACCGCCTCCATAACTTGCGCACGCTCGAGAGCCTGCCGCCGGCCAAGCGCAAGATGATCGCCGAAGAGACGCTTGAGATCTACGCGCCGCTCGCGCATCGCCTCGGCATCTACAAGATCAAATGGGACCTTGAAGATCTCAGCCTCGAGTATCTTGATCCGTCAGCCTATCACGAGATCGCCGACCGCGTCGCCAAGCGTCGCGCCGATCGCGAAAGCTCGGTCGACAACGTCATCGCCGATGTCAAGACGCGCTTCGCCGCCGCCGGCATCAAAGCCGATATCTCGGGCAGGCCCAAACACTTCTATTCGATCTACCAAAAGCTGGCCAGCGGGCGTCAGTTCTCCGAGATCTACGATCTCACCGCGATCCGCATCATCGTCGACTCGGTCAAGGATTGCTACGGCGCAGTCGGCGTCGTGCACAGCATGTGGACGCCGTTGCCGGGGCGTTTCAAAGATTACATCGCGATGCCCAAGACCAACGGCTATCAGTCGATCCACACGACGGTCATCGGACCGGGCGGCGATCCGATCGAGATCCAGATCCGCACGTGGGAGATGCACCGCACGAGCGAGTACGGCATCGCCGCGCACTGGCGTTATAAGGAAGGCGGACGCGGCGACGACTTCGACGAGAAGCTGACCTGGTTGCGCTCCCTGCTCGAGTGGCAGGAAGAGACGCACGACAGCCGCGAGTTCATCGAGCGCCTCAAAGTCGATCTGTTCGCCAACCAGGTCTTCGTGTTCACGCCTAAGGGCGACGTCATGGGGTTGCCTTCGGGGGCGACGCCGATCGATTTCGCCTATCACGTGCACACCAACGTCGGCCACCATTGCGTCGGCGCGAAGGTCAACGGCAAGATCGTGCCGCTCACCTACGAGCTGCAGACCGGCGACATCGTCGAAGCGCTCGTCAACAAAGGCAGCCCCGGTCCGTCGCTTGACTGGCTCTCCGTCTGCCGCACGTCGAGCGCCAAGCACAAGATCAAACTGTGGTTCCGCAAGAACCGGCGCGATGAGAACATCGTCGCCGGGCGCGAGATCGTCGAGCGCGAGCTCGCCAAGCAGCAGCTACAGGCGGTGACCAACGCGCAGTTCTTCGAGATGTGCGCGGCCAAGCTCAATTATGCGAGCGTCGACGACATGTTCGCGGCGGTCGGATTCGGCGACGCGTCGTTGGGCTCGATCGTCGCGCGCGCGCGCGAAGAAGCCAAGAAGCGCAACGTCGTGCCGCTGCCGCTCGAGCGCCAGGCGGTCGGCGTGCGCAAGCCGCCGCGCCGCCAAGCGTCCGGCATCAAGGTGCGCGGCATGGGCGGCGTCATGGTGCGCTTCGCCAAGTGCTGCCGGCCGGTGCCGGGCGACTCCATTCTGGGCTTCATCACGCAGGGCAAGGGCGTTTCGGTTCACCGCGTCGAGTGCCCGAATGCAGGCTCGCTCGGCGCACAGCCTGATCGGCTCATCGACGTGTCGTGGGATGTGTCGCCGTTGGACGCGCACCTCGTCGACATCGAGATCGATGCGGCCAATCGCACGGGTCTGTTGCAAGACGTGATGGCCGTGCTTTCGGAGCACAAGACCAATGCGACGTCGGTTACCGCGCGCGCCAAGCGCGACGGCAGTGCGACCATATCCGTCAGCCTCGAGATCCGCGATCTCAACCACCTGAGCCAGCTGCTGGGCAAGATCGGCCGCGTGCGCGACGTGCGCAGCGCGTACCGTGTGACCAAGCGCGAAGCTCGCGCCGGCGACCGTTAGGGCTCGCCGCGCGTGCGGGCGGTGGTACAGCGCGTCGCTTCTGCATCGGTCGACGTGGACGGTGAGACGGTCGGCGCGATAGAGCGCGGCTTTCTCGCGCTCGTCGGCGTGGCGCGCGACGATACGGACGAAGACGCGGCGTCGATCGCGTCAAAGATCGCCGCCCTGCGCATTTTCAACGATGACGCCGGCGACATGAACCTCGGGCTGCGCGAGGTCGATGGAAGCGTGCTGGCGGTCTCCCAGTTCACGCTCTACGGTGACGCGCGCAAAGGACGTCGCCCTTCCTTTATAGAGGCGGCGCCGGGGAACGCTGCGGAGCCGTTGTTCGAGCGGGTGGTCGCGCTCATACGTCGCGAGGGCCTTCGCGTTCAGACCGGGCGCTTCGGCGCGCAAATGCGCGTCAGCCTGGTCAATGAAGGCCCCGTGACGATCTTGTTGGATTCGCGGAAGCGGTTCTGATGTGGATGTTATGTGCTCGCTTCGTCTACGACCCCAGCCACGGCGGTTTCGTGCCCGAAGGGTTGTTGCAGAACTTCATGTGTTCTGCGTGCGGGACGTACCACGCGTGGATGTCGTAATGGGGCGCTTCGTATCCGGGATGTCCGTGCGGTTCCCACCAGATGTCGACGTGGTCGATGTGATAGCCGGGCAGCGGCTTGAGCACTTCATCCCAGCTCGTGCCTTTCGCGAACAAGCTTTCAGCCACCATGATCTCGGTGAAGGTCGGTTTGCCGTTGTACCATCCGTATATGGGGCCGAACGGCTTGTTCTTGGGATTGACGTAATGATAGCCCATCGTCGGAATGCAACCGAAATACGGTTGCACGTCGGCCGGAAGTCCTGCCGGATGCGCCGGACCAGGCGTCATGATCATCTTGTAAACGGCGGGCGTCATGCCGGGCGGCAGTTGTTTGGGCACTTGCACGTCCGCGCGGCCTTGTCCGGACCATCCCAACAAGCACAGCGCGATCAATGGCAATATAAGACGAGCTCTCATTCTATGAGCACCTCCGGCGCGCACAATGCGGCGGTTCTCTAAAGGATACCTCCCGTGAAGCAGCCGCAATTCGATCTCGATCTTGACGTCTTGCGCCACAACGTGCGCTCGTGGCTGGGTTATCTCGCCGGCCGCGAGCTGTGGGCAGTGGTAAAGTCAAACGCGTACGGTCTCGGCCTGTTGCGCGTCGCAAATGCGTGCGTCGAGGCCGGCGCGCAACGGCTGTGCGTGGTCGACATGTCGGAGGCGCTGCAGCTGCGCGAGGCCGGCATCAAGATACCGATCGTCCACGTGTGGGCTACTCCCCCAGGCGAGCTTGAGATCGCAGTCAAGAACGATGTGATCGTCACGCTCGAAGACCTGAGCAACGCGAAAGACTTGTCGCGTATCGCGATCAGACTCGGCAAAATCGCCGTCGCGCACGTCGCTGTTGAGACCGGTACCGGCTGGAGCGGCATCCCATCGAACAAGGGCGCCGCGTTCGCCGATGCGGTGCGTGCGCTGCCGGGCGTGCGCTGGGAAGGCGCCTGGACACATATCGCGAGCCGCGAGCAGATGCTTTCGCAGCTAGACCTATTCTACAACGCGGTTGACGCGATGCGGGCGTCGGGTCTTCCCGTTCCAATGGACCACGTCGCCGCTACGGCGCCGACGCTCTGGGGCGTCGGCGGCCAAGCGGCGCGCATCGGCATCGGTCTGTACGGCTCACACCCGGGCGGCCCGATCCGCGGCTTGCCGGTGCGCACTGCGGTCACGCTGCGGGCTACCGTGCTTTACGCCAAACAGTTCGAGCAGGCGACCTCGTTAGGCTATGGCGGCACGAGCATCGCGAAGGCGGGCGAGTGCATCGTGACGTTGCGCCTGGGGTACGCCGACGGCTTGCCGCGCTCGCTTGCCGTGGGCGGACAAATCAAGCTGCAGAACGAGCGCTGCCCCATTGTCGGGGCCATCGGCATGAATTTCACGATGATCCGCGTGCCTTATGGCGTCACCGTGCGACCGGGGGATGAGGCGCTCGTCCTTGGCGACGTCGACGGCATTCGTTTGGATGAAGTCGCCCAGCGCGCGGGCACGATTCCGCACCAGCTGATAACGTCGCTGTCCGCCTTGTCAGCGCGTCCAAGCGTGTGATATACTACGCGGGCTTGCACGGCGGCCCCGCCATGGGACCGCAGCAATTCCTTCCTGCTCGTCCGCAACGCCTCGTCGCGCTGGTCAGGACAAGCCTTCGCCCATAGGGAGGCAGCGCACGCACAGTGTCGCTTTACGAAATCACCTATATTCTTCGCCCTGCACTCGAGGACCAGCAGGTCACCGATGTCTCGTCGCATTTCTCCGACGTCGTCAAGAAGAACGGCGGCGGCGACATTGCGATCGAGCCGATGGGCAAGAAACGGCTCGCGTATGAGATCAAGAAGCAGCGCGAGGGTCATTACATCTGTATGAAGTTCGACGGCCCGTCGGATTGCGCCAAGGAAGCGATCCGGCAACTGCGTCTCCACGACGACGTGCTGCGCGCCCTTCTGATACGAGACTAGACATAACTAATGTAGCAACGCGGCGGACGTCGCGTTTCATCGGAGGGTTTTGATCATGGCCGGTACTTACAATCATATCGTGCTCGTCGGGCGGCTCGTCGCCGATCCCGAGTTGCGCCAGACGCAGCAGGGTATTCCGGTGACGTCGTTTCGCATCGCCGTCGACCGCCAGCGCGGTCGGGACGGCGGCGAGAAACAGACCGACTTCTTCGGCGTCAGCATCTGGCGCCAGCGCGCCGAACGCGCGGCCGAATTCTTGCAAAAGGGACGCCTCGTGCTGATCTCTGGCCGCTGCCAGATCCGCGAGTACACCGACAAGGAGAACAACCGCCGCACGGCCGTCGAAGTCGTCGCCGACGATTTCCAAATGCTCGACTCGCGTCCGGGCATGGGCGGCGGCGGGGCCGCGCAAGAGCGCGCGGCTGCGGCGCCGTCATCCGAGCTGCCCGAGTACAAATACGATGCGGAATCAGAAGAAGAGGTCCCATTCTAAATGCCTCCCAGGATGAAGAGAAAGCCGAAGAAGAAAGACGGCGTCGATCGCAAGCCCAAACGCAAGGTCTGTCAGTTCTGCGTCGACAAGATCGACGCGATCGACTACAAGGACACGCCGAAGCTGCGCAAGTTCGTCTCCGAACGCGGCAAGATCGTGCCGCGCCGCATCTCGGGAAGCTGCGCGAAACATCAGCGCGCGCTGACGACCGCCATCAAACGCGCGCGCGTCATCGCATTGCTTTCGTTCGCGGCGGAGTGAGCCCGTGAAGGTCATCCTCAAACAGGACTTCAAGGCGTTGGGCAACGCGGGGGAGATCTACGACGTCGCCGATGGCTACGGCCGCAACTTTCTGTTGCCGCGCGGCATCGCCGTGGAGGCGACGGCGGGCAACCTCGCACAGGCGGAGCGTCAGCGTGCCGCGGTTGCAAAGCGAGCTGCGGTCGCGCTCGCCGAGGCGCAAGCGCTCGCCGCGCGCTTAGAGGGCAAGCCGATCGTGGTCGCCGCAAAGGCCGGCGAGAGCGGCAAGCTCTTCGGCGCAGTCACCAACGCGCAAATCGCGGATGCCGTACAATCGTCGCTCTCGATAGAGCTTGACCGTCATAAGATCGAGCTCGACGAACCGATCAAGACCGCGGGGGATCACGAAGTCATTGCCAAGCTCGTCGCAGGTGTGAACGCGAAACTGACCGTCCGCGTCGTCGCCGAATGATCTGACTCTTCGTAACACCGAACGCAGCGCCTAGGTCTTCGCAGCGCCGGCTTCTTGAAGCCGGCGCTATATCTTGTGGTCGCGCGTGTGGCAGAACACAATGCACAGAATCCCCAGATTCTTTCCACCGCTTTCCACAGAATAATTCGTTCCCAGCACTTGATGCGCGCCGCCGGCGTGTGATGTAATGTAGCATCATGGCGCTCGCATCTCCCATCGACCGTATCCCCCCGCAGAACCTCGACGCGGAGCAGGCGGTGTTGGGCGCGTTGATGGTCGATCGCGAGTTGGTGCCGGTCGTCTCAGAGATCGTACGGCGTGAGGATTTCTACGCGCCGCATCATGCGACGCTCTATGAGATCATCTCGGCGCTCTACGAGCGCGGCGAACCGGTCGACAAGATCTCCGTCGCCGAAGAACTGCGCCGCCGCCGTCTGCTCGACGACGTCGGCGGCCTCGATTTCCTGACGCAGCTGCTCAATGCTGTGCCGACCACCGCGTCAGCCGAATACTACGCCAAGGTCGTCTCCGAGAAAGCGATCCTGCGCGCGCTCATCACCGCCGGCGGGCGCATCTCGATGGCCGGCTTCGAGCCCACTGACGACGTCGAAGAGACGCTCGATCAATGCGAGCAGATGATCTTCCAGATCGGCCATCGCCAGCAAGGCGGGTTTACGCAGGTCAAAGACCTGCTCAAGCCAGCGTTCGAGCAGATCAACAAGCTCTACCACCAGCAAGGCCAGATCACGGGCGTGCCATCGGGCTTCAAATCGCTCGATCAGTTTACGGCCGGCTTCCAACCAGGAGAGCTCGTGATCGTCGCAGCGCGCCCCTCAATGGGCAAGACGTCGCTCGCGCTTAACATCGCGGTGCACGCAGCCAAACAAGCCGGCCGCGCGGTCGCGGTGTTTTCGCTCGAGATGAGCAGCAACCAGCTCATCCAGCGTCTGCTGTCGGCGGAGTCGCGCATCGACGCACAGCGCCTGCGAACTGGTAATATAAAAGATGATGACTGGGGCAAGATCTCCGCGGCGATGGGCGAGCTCGCGGACCTCGCCATCCACATCGACGATTCAGCCGCCCTGCGCGTGAGCGAAGTGCGCTCGCGTGCGCGCCGGCTGCACGCGAAATACGGACTAGACCTGATCATCGTCGATTACTTGCAGCTGCTGCAGTCGAGCAACCCTAAAGCCGTCAACCGCGTCGAGATCATCGACGACATTTGCCGCGGTCTGAAGACGCTCGCCAAGGAGCTGAAACTACCGGTATTGGCGCTCGCACAGCTCAACCGTGCTCCCGAAATGCGCAACGACAAGCGCCCGCTGCTCTCGGACTTGCGCGAATCGGGCGGCATCGAGCAGGAAGCCGATGTCGTCTCGTTTATCTACCGCGATGAGTACTACAATCCGCCGACGCCGGAAAACGAGAACTTGGCCGAAGTGATCATCGCCAAGCAGCGCAACGGGCCCACGGGCACCGTGCTGCTGCGCTTCGACAAGAAGTTCACGTCATTCTCAGACGTCGATCTCGAACACTCCGAGTATTAGTTCGCATCTTCGGCATCCTTTACGTTCGGGCGCAGGTCCGTCACACCAAGCGTGTGGGTTCGACTTCCCATCATCTCCAGCTTCCGTCAAGCGGATGGAGCGGCGGCGCGGGCCTGACGCCGTTCCAGTTGCGCAACTACCGCAAACGAGCTATAATAGGCCGTGACGGATCTGCCCCCGAACCACGATAATCGTGGTTCTTTTCTTTCGTTCGGAAGGCGCGTGTGCGGCTTTGTCAGGGGAGGGCGAATGCCAACACTTCATTGCGTTCGACTCCGCCGGCGAAGACATCAGCACACAGCGCGATGTATTGTTTCCCATTGACAACATAGCTCACCGGCGGCCCATCGATTCGCGCGTACGTCGGCGGCCCTTCGGGAAGATCGAAGAGCCTGACATAGATCGAACGTGCGAAGGCGCGCAGTTTTTGCGTGAAGGTGAGATCGTTTTGAACCGTCGGCGCGTCGTCGCGTCCGATCTCGTAACGCCAAAGCACAGCGCCGCTGCCGGCATCGAGCGCGAATAGAACGCCGTTGGGCTCTCCCACAAACACCAGCCCGCCAGCTGAGAGCGATCCGCTGATGAAGCCCAAATTGAAGCGTTCGCCTGGGCCGCCCGAAAGGTGCCGGCGCCATTTCACTTTGCCGGTGTCGATGTCGATCGCGCAGATGTAGTTCTGCGAGTGACTCAGCGCGGTCACGCGCCCCGCGCGCCATGGCCGGTTCATGGGCCGTGAGTCGACCGGCTCTGGCGCCAGTTCGTCCGGACGGTCGATTGCCACGACGAACGCGAGATGCCTGCGCGGATCGTACGAAGCGGGGCCGATAGCTCCGCCCCCGACGCCCGGCTGAGCGACGCCTCCGCTACGCACGGCGTACATCTCGCGCTGAGGCACGAGATTTTCCGAAATCCTCACGAGTGCACCGCTGTCTCGGTCGACGACGTAGAGCCATCCTGTCTTTCCCGCCTCGCCGACTGCCGCTCGCGTGCGGCCATCAGCGTGGCGAACGTCGAACAAAAACGGCGGACTGGCGGCGTCATAATCCCACACGTCGTGCGGGGTCTCTTGATAGTACCAGCGCATCGTTCCGTGCTCGGCGTCAAGAGCGACGATCGAATTCGTGTAGAGATTATCGCCCGGCCGCGTTGCGGCGTTGTGCACGGGTGCTGGATTGCCCGTCGACAAGTAGATCATCCGACGTTTCGGATCCAGTGCCGGTGTCATCCACACTGCGCCGCCGCCGGTGCGCCACGCGTCGCGATAGCGGATCGCGTCCGCCTTTTCGCGCGCGATGTCGCGGTGCAGCGGATAGCCGTGCACGCTCGTGACATACGCGCCTTCCCAACCGGGATTCGTCGTCCACCAGCGCCACCGCAAATGACCACTCGAGGCGTCGTACGCCGAAAAAGAACCGCGGATGCCGAAATCGCCGCCCGAACTTCCGATGAAGACCAATCCGTTCCAGACGAGCGGCGCCATCGTCTCCGAAAAACCACCGCGCGGATCGCCGACCTGCGCGTGCCATCGCAGCTCCCCAGTCGCCGCGTTCAACGCCAGGAGACGTCCATCCAACGTGGCCACAAAGACGGAACCGTCAGCGACGGCAACGCCACGGTTGGCTTTTGCACAGCAGTATGAGAACGGAGTCAGCGTCGGCATGTACTCCCAACGTTTGGCACCAGTGGCGGCATCCAGCGCGACAACGCTATCGTGCTCGCTCGTCGTGACATACAGCGTGCCATCGACGACGACCGGTGACGATTCCATCTCACCGGCGGCACGGTCTTGGTATCGCCACGCCACCCGCAGCCTCGACACATTTGTCACATCGATCTGATTGATCTCAGTGTGGCGCGTGTTCGCCAAATCGAATCCGTACGTCGGCCAGGCGGCGTCCGGCGTGAGCAACGCGAACGCGAGCAGAAGGAGTAGCATCGCGCGGGCGTTTTGCTCGCGAAGACGCAATCACCCCCGCGCAGGCCCGGCTCTCGGGAGCAGAGAACTCCGACGCTTCCACCACGCCGACGTAGCTCAGCCGGTAGAGCAGCGGTTTCGTAAACCGCAGGTCGTCAGTTCGAGCCTGACCGTCGGCTCCATCGCATCCGCCAAAAAAACCCGGTTGTCGAGCTGCTCGGTCGTTGCTCGCTGACTTGTGAGCAATCGATCAAGCGGCCATTTTCCAACCGTCGCCGCCTCTCGAACGGCCTTCTCTCTGAACCTTAACAGTTTTCAACAAAATATAATATAGGCTTAAAGATGGTCGGCACCGCTCCATAATCGAAAGCGCGCCCGTTTCAGGGCATTTTGAGGAGCAGGTGAGGATGAGACCCACGATCGTCCGACTTCTTGTAGTTTCTCTTTTCATTGCGATCTTTATGTGCCCGCATCCCGCTGCAGCGGCCGCGGGCGCGGTTACCGGCACGGTGGCATCCGCCGGACCGGGCACGCCGGTCGCCGACGCAACCGTACACCTCCGCGGCGCGGGCACGGCGCGGTCGACGACGACGGATAAGAATGGGAAGTTCGCGTTTGAGGATGTCGCAGCCGGATCGTACACGCTGCGCGCCGACGCGAAAAATTTCGAACCCTATGAGACGGCGCCGTTCGCGCTCGCCGACGGCCAAAAATTTGACCTCGTCTTGTTCGTGCAAGCCGTGACGACGTCGAGCATCTCCAAGCTCGGTACGGTCGTCGTCAAGGGCCATGCCGGGGTGAGCACAGCACCCGCGCCGACCGTCATCGTCACCAATCAACAGTTCGTGCAAAATAGCCAGTTCCAGATCCAAAATGGGCTTGCGTATCTTCCCGGCGTCACCGTCGAACACTACGACAACGGCGCGCCCGGAAACGTGGCGACGTTCACGATTCGCGGTGCGGGTGGATTCGTCGGCGGGAGTAACACCGGCTACGAGATCCTCGTTCAGCAAGATGGCGAGCCGATGCGCAACGGGCAGTACGGCGACTTTGACGTTTCAGCGTTGACGCCGGCGATCTATCAGCGCGTCGAGGTGGTCAAAGGCGTCGGCGGGTCGTCGCTGTTCGGAGCCAACTCGATCGGCGGTACAGTAAACCTCGTGACTCGCGACCCTCTCCGCACCGAGGGCGGTGAGGCGATCCTGGGCTTCGGTGGCTTTGGCACATCGGACTGGAACCTCACCGAAACCAACACGATCGGCCGTTTCGGCTATATCATAGATCTCCATCAGTACTACAGCTGGGGTTTTATCCCGCAACCATATCTGGTGGACACATCGGGCAGCACGACGTCCGTCGGCCAGGTGAACCAGCCGACGCTGCAGTTCAACCTCTATTCGGGCATGGGGAAGGTACGCTACGACCTTTCGAATTCGACGTACCTCGTCGCGACCTTCAACGACGAGAGCGACACACGCAACCAGTTCGGATTGCTCGCAAATCCGGCGAGCAATCCAGTGCAGTTCGACCCCGCAGGATATCCCTTGTTCTTCGGTTTCCCCGGCAACTACGTGTGGAATATCCAGCCTCGCTATTCGGCCGACTTGCACAGCGAGATCGGCGGTGGCAGCCTTGAAGTGCGCTGGTACAGCATGTGGCTCGAGCGCGTCGTCGATGGTCAGAATGGATCGACACCGCCCTCGGCCTGCTGCTTCATCCAGCGCTCGCTCGATCATCTGACCGGACAGATCGCTTCATGGGAGCGCCCGTTCGGCAACCATACGGTCACGCTGGCCATCGGCGGCAACGGCGACTCGTTCTTATACGGCTCATTGAGCGGTTCGACCCCCGCGACGTTCAACCAAATACCGTACACGTCGGGGATCCAGATCGAGCGCACGTACTTAGCGCGCGACGACTGGCAGATCTCAAACAAGTGGAGCACGACGATTGCCGCCTTCTTGAGCAATTACACGCCCTTGAACACGAACCGGTTCGATCCGCGCATCTCCATCATCAACCAGCCGGATGCGAATACCGTGTTTCGCGCATCCTATGCGAGCGCGTTCGCGCCGCCCACACTTGCGGACATCTACACGCCGCTGAACACCGCGGCGTCGCAATCAGGCTTTTCGCCGTTCGGCTGCCCCGCCGGCGATCCGGATTCGCCGTTTTGCGTCGCGTCGTCAGGCAATCCAGCGATCCAGCCTGAAACCGCCACCGGATGGGATCTGGGCGCCGAACACACCTGGGGCTCGAACGGCGACGTCAGCGTCGACATCTACCATACGCAACTGCACAACCACATCTACGACGACATCCTGCCGGCGCCACCGGGCACGCCGCCGTTTTCGGATGGCACGCCGATCGCATATATCCAGCAGCCGATCAACCTTGCCGGCACCGTCTATTCGGGCATCGAAGCCGCCGCAACGGTTCCGGTTTCGAATGGATTCTACGTGCACGGTTACTACAACACGCAGTCGGCATACCCGACCAACCTTAGCCTTTCCACTGAAATCGCAGTCGGTAACGTGCTCAACAGTCAGCAGTTTCTGGGCGTGCCGCTCCACAAGCTCGGCTGGCAAGTCGGCTATCAGAGGAATCCGAAGACGAATATCACGTTTGGCGCCGACTGGGAAGCTCAGAACAACAGCTACAACGTTCCCCCATTTTGGGTCTACAACGCGACGCTAAATGCTCCCATCGGCTCGAGTTGGCTGCACGTCGGGTGGTGGAACATGTTCAACAAGAACGCGCTGATCTTCTCATGTTTCGACTGCGGCGTGCCTTACAACGGCGCCGCCGGGCCGTACCAGACGACTGCCTACTCGACCGCCCCCCACATGATCACGATAACCTTCGATCACCGCTGGGGCTCGCTGAAGTAAACGGGGTGTGACGAGGCTTACACCCAAAACGTGCTCCCGTAGAACCCGGGATGGCCCGCGCTCCCTTCCGCGAATAGACGATAGTTCGTATTAGAAGGGAGCAATGCGCCTTTGTCGCCCAACTCGTTGGCCGCCGAACGGTCCATGCTGCTCGCCACCCTCGAGGCGACGGCCGACGGCATCCTCGTCGTCGACCGGGCGGGTAAGATCGCGCGCTACAACAAGCGCTTTTCGACGATGTGGCGCTTGCCGGACACCGTCCTCGAAGGCGGCGACGACGACCGGGCGATCGCCATCGCGCTGCGCCAGCTCAAGAATCCCGACGCCTTCCTGAGCAAAGTGCGCGAGCTCTATGCGGATCCCCATGCCGAAAGCTTCGACGTCTTGTACCTGCTTGACGGGCGCGTCTTCGAGCGGTATTCGATTCCGCAATTCGTCGACGGAACCCCGATAGGCAGAGTGTGGAGCTTCCGCGACGTCACCGACCGCCACGCCGCAGAAGAAGCGCTCAAGCAAAGCCGTGCGACGCTCGCCGAAGCACAGCAGATCGCGCACCTGGGCAGCTGGTCGATGGATTTCGCGAGCGATGAGATCCGCTGGTCCGAGGAGATCTATCGCATCTACGGTTTGACCGAGGGCATCGACAAGCCGGTCGCGTTCGCGCAGTTCGATCACCCCGACGATGCCGCAGCCGTGCGCCGCGCAACTGAAGATTCCAAACGCTTGCGCAAGCCGTTCAACATCGACCATCGCATCGTGCGTCGCGACGGCTCGGTGCGCTGGGTGCAAGAACGCGGCGATTTCTTCTTCGACCGCAAGGGCCAGCCGCTGCGCAGCGTGGGCACGATGATCGACATCACCGAACGCAAAGAGGCAGAGCAGCAGCTCGCGCGCCACGCGCATTACGATTCGCTCACCGAGCTGCCGAACCGCACGCTGCTGGCCGACCGCACGAATCAGGCGATCGCCTACTCCGATCGCCACAAGCGGCCGACCGCGGTGCTCTTCCTCGACCTCGACCGTTTCAAGAACGTCAACGACACGCTCGGCCATTCGGTCGGAGACGCGCTCCTCAAAGCGGTCGCCGGGCGGCTCAAGCGCAGCGTGCGCGCCGTGGACTGCGTCGCCCGCCTGTCAGGCGACGAGTTCATCATCGTGCTCACCGATCTGCCAAACTCGCAAGCGGCGATGAAGATCGCGCAGAAGATCGTGAACGAGACGTCGCGCTCGTACGTCGTCGGCGGGCACGAGCTGTTCACGACCGCCAGCATCGGCATCAGCATGTATCCCGCCGACGGACACGATGTCGAGACGCTGCTGCGCAATGCCGACACCGCGATGTATCAAGCCAAAGAGCGCGGCGGCAACAACTTCCAGTTCTTCGCTCCCGAGATGCACGCGGTCGCCGTGCGGCGGCTGTCCCTAGAAAACGAACTGCGCAACGCGCTGCGCCGCGAAGAATTTCTGCTCCACTACCAGCCGATCGCTTCGCTGCGCACCGGGGAGATCGTCGGCGCCGAAGCGCTTTTGCGCTGGCGGCATCCGACGCTCGGCCTGCGCCTGCCCGACGAGTTCACGTCGATCGCCGAAGACGCGGGACTCATCGTGCCCATCGGCGCGTGGGCGGTGCGTGCCGCATGCGAGCAGATGAAGAACTGGCAACGCCAAGGGATCGCACCCAGGCGCATCACCGTCAACATCTCGCCGCGCCAGTTCTCCGAACCGCACTTCATCAAGATGATCGCCGGCGTGCTGCGCGCGACGCGCGTGGATCCATCGTGCCTTGAGATCGAATTGACTGAGACCGGCATCATGGCCGACGTCAAGCGCAGCGTGCGCATCATGCAACAGCTCGGTTCGATGGGCGTGCGCACGGCGATCGACGACTTCGGCACCGGCACCAGTTCGCTCGCATATCTCAAGCAGCTGCCGGTCTCATCGCTGAAGATCGACCGCCAGTTCGTCCGCGCGATCGAGAGCGATTCGTTCGACGCGTCGATCGTGAGCGCGATGAATACCGTGGCGCACAACCGCCATCTGCAAGTCGTCGCCGTCGGCGTCGAGTCGCACGCGCAGCGCGAATCGCTGCGGCGCATGGGCTGCGACGAGATGCAGGGCCACATTTTGAGCGCGCCGCTGCCGGCCGCCGAACTCCAGCGTTTGCTCGAGGAGAAACCCGCCGCACAGACCGACGCAGTCTGAAAAGCGGTCCAGGAAAAGTATCCGGTTCATGGAAGTTTTCGGGCTCCCAACGCTGCTTGATTGCGGGAGACCCACGGCACATGCATCAGGACCGCACGTTCGGTTTTTCAACGCGCGCGCTGCACGCAGGCACGTCGCCCGACCCTGCGACCGGTGCTCGCGCGGCACCGCTGTACATGAGCTCGAGTTTCGTCTTCGACTCGGCCGAGCACGCGGCCGAGCTCTTCTCGCTGCGCAGCTACGGCACGATCTATAGCCGCATCTCGAACCCGACCGTCGCCGCATTCGAGGAGAAGATCGCAAGTCTCGAAGGCGGTCTCGGCGCGGTGGCGACGGCGTCCGGCCAGGCGGCGCAGCTCGTCGCGATTCTCACGCTGGCGCAGGCGGGCGACCACATCGTCGCTTCCTCGAACCTGTACGGCGGCACCGTCACACAGTTCTCCGTCACGCTCAAGCGCATGGGCATCGACGTCACGTTCGTGCCCAACAGCGATCCGGCCGCCATGCGCGGCGCGATTCGCCCGAACAGCAAAGCGCTGTATGCGGAGACGATCGGCAACCCGCTGGGGAACGTCGCCGACATCAGAGCGCTCGCCGAGGTCGCGCACGGCGCAGGTCTGCCGCTCATCATCGACAACACGTTCGCCTCGCCGTATCTGTGCCGTCCGATCGAACACGGCGCGGACATCGTCGTGCACTCGGCGACGAAGTTCTTAAGCGGCAACGGCACGCTGATCGGCGGCGTGCTCGTCGAATCGGGCAAGTTCGATTGGAATGCGGGCAAACATCCGCTCATCGGAGCGCCGAGTCCGGCATATCATGGCATGAGCTTCGCCGAGACGTTCGGCGAATTCGCGTTCCTATGCCGCGCACGCCTCGAAGTCTTGCGCGACGTCGGCGCATGCATGTCGCCGATGAACGCGTGGCTGCTCATCCTCGGTCTCGAGACGCTTGCGGTGCGCATGCGCCAGCACGTCGCCAACGCGGTGCGCGTCGCCGATTTCCTCGAACATCAGGACGGCGTCGCGTGGGTCAAGTACGCGGGGCTGAGATCGAGCGATCAGCACGAGCTGGCCGACAAATATCTGCAGCGCGGCGCCGGCTCGATCTTCACCTTCGGCGTGCGCGGTGGACGCGAAGCGGGCGTGCGCTTCATCGACTCGTTGCGCTTGTGGAGCCATCTAGCCAACGTCGGTGACGCCAAGAGCCTGGTGATCCATCCCGGCTCTACGACGCATCAGCAGTTGAGCGACGAAGAGATGATCGCTGCAGGCATCACGCCGGACATGGTCCGCTTGTCTGTCGGTATTGAAGATGCCGAGGACCTCATCTGGGATCTGGAACAAGCGCTTGCCGCGGCGCAGACCGTCGCGTTGGCGCAAACGGGAGCAGGTCTATGACGCGTGCGCTGGAGCTGGGCCGATGATACTCACGACGCCGGATCAGCGGCGCGAACTGCTCGAGCGCTCGCATAAGGTCGCGATGGTCGGCGCGAGCGCGAACCCGCAGCGCCCGAGCTACTTCGTCTTGCGCTATTTGAGCACGCACGGCTTTGCGGTCGGACCGGTCAATCCGGCATATCAATCCATCGACGGGGTGAAATGCTTTCCGACGCTTGCGGCATATGCCGCCGAGAACGGGCCGCCGGACATCGTCGACGTCTTCCGCAAGCCCGAAGAGGCGCCGCAAGTGGCGCGCGACGCGATCGCTGCGGGCGCCAAAGCGATCTGGTTCCAATACGGCGTCGTCAACGACGAGGCGATCCGCATCGCCGACGACGCGGGCCTCGCGGTCGTCGTCGATCGCTGCATGAAAGTCGAGCACGCGCGCTTTTCAGGCGGTTTGACGATCAGCGGCATGAACTCCGGAGTGCTGACCTCCAAACGGCGAACCCTATGACCGGCGCCCGCATGGCGCCGCTACAGGAGCTGTACATGACTCACCGCATGTCCGCCCGGTTCGTTTCGCTCGCGCTTGCGCTTGCTCTCACCGGTGCAGCGCTCGCCGGCTGCACCAAGATCAGTTCGCAGACCGGCACGACCGGCGGCCAGGCCCAAGGTGTGATCCCTGGCGTGTTGCGCATCGGCAACAATTCAGAGCCCGACAACATGAATCCAGTCGTCGGCAATCAGCAGATCGAAGTGGACTTGTCGATGTTCTGGGGCGGGTATCTGCTCAACTGGACCGACCAGAACAAGTTCATCGGCGAATTAGCGCTGGACGAGCCGACGACCACCAACGGCGGCATTAGCAAGGATGGTCTTTCCATCACCTATCATCTGCGCAAAGGCGTCAAATGGCAAGACGGTCCCGAGTTCACCGCCGATGACGTCATCTACACGTGGCAGCAGATAATGAATCCCAAGAACAACGTGAGCAGCCGCGTCGGCTATGACGACGTCGCTACCATCGACGCAAGAGACAAGTACACGATTGTCGTGCATCTCAAGAAACGCTTCTCGCCCTTCGTCGCGTCGTTCTTCACGATGTCGGGCACGCCGTATCCGGTCCTTCCCAAGCACCTCCTCGCGCAGTACGCGGACCTTAACCAGGTGCCCTACAACAACAAGCCCGTCGGCACGGGACCTTTCATCGTCACCAATTGGGAAAAAGGCAGCCTTATCACGATGCAAGCCAACCCCACCTACTGGCGCGGGCCGCCCAAGCTCAAGACCGTTGAATACCACATCATCCCCAACGAGAATACGCTTTTGACGCAGATGCAGACGCACGAGATCGATTTCACGTTCAACGCATCGGCGTCGCAGTACGAAGAGCTAAAAGCCATCCCAGGCATGAAGGTCGACCTCGTGCCGTTCACTCAGTACGGTCAGCTGGGATTCAACACGACGGCGTCGACGCTGTCCGACAAGCTGGTGCGCCAGGCGCTCACTTACGCGACCGACCGCGACGAGCTGATCCAAAAAGTGTCGCACGGCGTCAACATCGCCGCCGATACCGACCAACCGCCGTTCCTATGGGCCTACAATCCGAACGTTAAGAAGTATCCATACGACGTCGCCAAGGCGGGGCAACTGTTCGATCAAGCAGGGTGGAAGATGGGCACCGACGGGTACCGCCACAACGCCGCAAGCCAAAAGCTCAGCGTGCAGCTCACCGGATCGACGGGCCGCGCTGATTCGATTCAGATCGAGGAAGTTGTGCAGGCGCAATGGCGCAAGGTCGGCGTCGACGTCACCATCAAGAACTATCTCTCGCCCCAGATGTTCGCAAGCTACGGCGCCGGCGGCATCTTGCAAACGGGCAAGTTCGAAGTCGGCGTCTACTCGTGGGTCAACGGCGTGGACCCGGACAACTCGACGCTGTGGATGTGCAATCAATTTCCACCGGCGGGCCAAAACGTCTATCACGTGTGCGATCAGCAGCTCGACGCGGCCGAACAGATCGCGCTGACCCAATACGATCAAGCGACGCGCAAAAAAGCGTACTTCGAGGTCGAGGACCGGCTCGCCGATCTGCAGCCGGCCATTTTCACCTGGTTCATCCGCCGCATCGACGTGTACACTCCCGCGCTGCAGAACTACAAGCCGGCGCACGCGGTGACGACGTTCTGGAACACGTGGGAGTACTCGATCTGAGGCGCGCGCGACGCGCGTTCGCCCTCATCGCGATGTGCGTGCTCTTCGGGTGCACGAAGGTGCAGACGAGCACGCAAGCGCCCGGACAAGCGCCTTCGCATCCGGGTGTCGTGCGCATCGTGGGTGCAGGGACGATCGATTCGCTGGTCCCCGAGCTGTCGGCGTCCGCCGCCGCGAGCGATGCGTCGATGTTTTGGGGCGCGTGGTTCTTCCTCGTCGACGAGAAGGGCGCGCTGATCCCCGAGCTTGCAACGGCGATTCCGACGCACGAGAACGGCGGCATCAGCGCTGACGGCAAGACGATAACCTACCGGCTGCGCAAAGGCGTGCTGTGGCACGACGGCCAGCCGTTCAGCGCGGATGACGCGGTCTTCACGTGGCACCAGATCATGAATCCGGCGAACAACGTCGTGACCCGCACCGGTTACGATCAGATCGTAGCAATGGAAGCTCCCGACGCGCATACGCTCGTCGTCCATCTCAAAGGACCGTACGCGCCGGCAATCGCAACGTTTTTCGCGCCGAGCCTCGCGCCGATGCCCGTGCTGCCCGCGCATCTGCTCAAAGGTCTGCCGGACATCAACCACGCCGCATACGACAACAAGCCGGTCGGCACCGGACCCTTCATGGTCGCGTCATACGAGCCGCAAGTCGGGCTCACGCTTGTCGCCAATCCGCATTACTGGCGCGGGCCGCCGAAGCTCAAGCAGATCGACTACCTCATCGTGTCCGACTCGAACACGCGGACAATCATGATGCGGACCGGCGAAGCCGATCTGTACTCGGATGCGAATGTCAATCAACTGCCTGAGTTGGCGGTCATTCCGCGCGCCAAGCTGCTGCGTACGCGGTTCAACGAGTTCTGGTACATCACGTTCAACGTGACGCACCCGCCGCTCGACGACAAGCGGGTGCGCCGCGCGCTTGCGATGTCGATCGACAAGGCATATATCATCCGCAACGTCGCGCATGGCGCGGCCGACCCGGCGGTCGGCGATCAGCCGGCCTACCTCTACACATACGATCCGCACGTGCCCGCGCCACAATACGATCCCAGGGCCGCGGCAGCGCTGTTCGACGCGGCGGGTTGGACGATGGGCCCCGACGGCGTGCGCGCCAAGGGCGGCAAACCGCTGCAGCTCGTTTACGTCTTCGACCGCGAGGGGAGCGACGGAGAACGCCTCGGCGCCGTGCTGCAACAGCAATGGAAGCGTGTGGGCGTCGACGTGAGCATCAAGGGCATTGCGCACAGCATCTATTACGCCGATAAGAATGCGGGCGGCGTCTTGTCGCAGGGTAAGTTCGACATCGCATATGAGGGTTGGATCGGCGGCGTCGATCCCGACGACATCGCGCTGTGGGCGTGCAATCAGCGCGGAGGCTTCAATCATTCATTTATCTGCGATCCACGCATCGACGCAGCGGAGCGAGACGCCCTCACTCATTATGACGTCGCGACTCGCAAAGCCGCCTACGACAAAATCCAGCAGCTGCTGGCAGAGGACGTGCCGGTCGCTTTCTTGTGGTGGGCGCGGCGCAATGACGCGGTCGCAAACTCGCTGCAGAACTACCATCCGGCGCCGGCCGTCACTACGTTTTGGAATTCGTGGCAGTGGGCCAACTGAAGTCGTGAGCAGGCGATGACTCGAGCAATCGACCTGCGTTCGGACACCCTGACCAAGCCGTCCGCCAAGATGCGCGAGGCGATGGCGCATGCCGAAGTCGGCGACGATGTGTATCGCGAGGACCCGACCGTGCGCGCGCTCGAGCGCGAGACTGCAGACGCGCTAGGGAAAGAAGAAGCGCTTTTCGTGCCCAGCGGCAGCATGGGCAATCTGATCAGCGTGCTCGCGCACTGCGGGCGCGGCGATGAGGCGATCGTCGGCGACGAGGCGCATCTGTTCTACTTCGAATCGCCGAGCGTTGCGGCGTTCGGCGGCGTGCAGCTGCGCACGGTGCCGAATCACGCCGGTGAGCTCGATACCGCCGACGTCGATCGAGCGATACGCACGTCCGACGGCTCCGGCTCTCGTACGGCGCTCCTGTGCCTCGAGAACACGCACAACCGCGGCGGCGGCCATGCCATCAGCGCGGCGCACACCGATGCGCTCACCAGGCTGGCGCACGAGCGCGGTTTGAACGTGCACCTCGACGGCGCGCGCCTGTTCAACGCGGCAGTCGCGCTCGCGACGAGCGCGGCCGCTTTGGCCGCCGGCGCCGATTCGGTCGGCGTGTGCTTCTCGAAGGGTTTGGGTGCGCCGGTCGGCTCGGCCGTTGCGGGGAGCAGTGCATTCATCGAACGCGCGCGCAGACTGCGCCGGCTCGCCGGGGGCGGCATGCGCCAGGCCGGCGTCATCGCCGCAGCGGCGCTTGTCGCGCTGCGCGATGGTCCAAAACGGCTGCACGAAGATCATGCGAATGCGAAACTGCTTGCGCGCGCGCTTGCGCAGAGCGGCGAGTTCCAGATCGACCCCGCGACCGTCATGACGAACATCGTCATGTTCTCGTTGCCGCCCGGCACGCCTATCGACCCCGCGTCGCTCGCCCACGCGTGGCGCGAACACGGCGTGCTCGTCCACTCCATCGGACGCGGCCGTTTCAGAGCGGTGACCCATCTCGACGTATCCGCCGCCGACGTCGAACGCGCTGCCGCGATCATGGTCGGCGTCGCGTCCAAACAAAGAAAGCAGGCGGTCCTTGCCTAGACGCATCGCGTTTCTCGCCGCTGCCATCCTCGCGCTTGCCGCACCGCTGGTCGCGCACGGTGACGAGACACCGGGTGCGTCGCCGAGCGCGGGCGCGGAGACTCCGGTGCCGGCCGCGGGCGACGCTGCGTTGGAGGTCTTGGCGACCGGCTACTATCAAGCCGAATGGAAATTCCGCCCGAGCGACGCGACCGGAGTCGGCATTCACACCTACGACGATCAGCTCGGGCCGGTCACACCGGCTGCGATCGCCGCACGCGACAGCCGCCTGCAGGCGACGCTGCGCAAGCTTCAATCCTTCGATCGCACGACGCTTTCGCTCGACGGCCAAGCCGATCTGCAAATCCTCGAAAACGCGATACAAGAGAACCTGTTCTGGGATCAGCAGTGGCCCACGTGGCAGCGCCAGCCCAGCTATTACACGGACATCGCATCGGACGGCGTCTACAGGATCATGTCGCGCGATTTCGCGCCGCTCGACCAGCGTCTGCGCTCGGTGATCGCGCGCGAACGCGAAATCCCCGCGCTGCTCGCGCAAGGCGAAAAGAATCTCGACGTCGCCAACACCTCACAGGTCGTGGCGAGCATCGGTCAGCGTGACGCCGCGGGCGCGGTCGACTTCTTCACCGACGACGTGCCGAAAGTATTCGGCCATGCGGGCGCCGCGGCGCTGCAGTCGCAGTTCGCGTCCGCGAACGCAGCCGCCGTCAAGGCGTTCGTCCAGTACGCTGCGTTCTTGAAAGCATCGGTCGTTCCGCGGGCGCGCGGCTCGTACGCGATCGGTGCCGCGAACTACGATAGGCTCGAGCGCTTGCAAAACGTCTCAGACATACCGCTCGCGCGCTTGCTGGCGATCGGCGAGGCCGACTTGGCTAAGAACAAGGCTGCGTTCGTCGCGACGGCGCGCCAGATCGATGCGTCGAAAACACCGCAGCAAGTCCTCGGCGAGATCCGGCTCGATCACCCGTCCAACGCCCAGCTCATCAACGCGGCGCAGGCTGACCTCGATCAGCTCGTGTCGTTCATCAAGCGCAACGGCATCATCGATCTGCCGCAAGCGCCGATCGCGAAGGCTCGTGCGACGCCCCGGTTCCAAGCACAGACCTCATTCGCGTCGATGAATTCACCGGGCCCGCTCGAGACCAAGGCCACCGAAGCGTACTACAACGTGACGCTCGTCGATCCGCAGTGGAGCAAGACGCAAGCGCAAGAGCATCTCGAATTCTACAACCGGCCAAGCCTCGTGATCATCTCAGCGCACGAGACATATCCAGGCCACTACACCAACTATCTGTTCAATAAGGAACATCAACTGAGCCTCATCCGCAAGATCGAATGGAACAATGCGATGGGTGAGGGCTGGGCGCACTACGACGAGCAGATGATGGTCGATGAGGGGCTGGGCAGCGGCGATTCGCGTTATCGGCTGGTGCAGCTATCGCTCGCCCTGCAGCGCGACTGCCGCTATATCGTGGGCATCCAAGAGCATACCGCCGGCATGACGATCGATCAAGCCACCGCGTTCTTCATGGCAAATGCATACATGGGACGCGAGCCGTCATATCGGGAGTCTCTGCGCGGCACCGTCGATCCTCTCTACGGCTACTACACGCTCGGCAAACTCATGCTGCTCAAGCTGCGCGCCGACTACAAAACACAGCAAGGCGCAGCGTTCAAGCTCAACGCGTTCCATGACGCGGTGCTGTCCCACGGCGATCCACCGATCTACTTCCTGCGAAAATTCATCTTGGGCGCCGACGACGCGGGTTCGCTTCTCTAGATACTATGATCGCAGGGCGCCATGCATCGGATCTTGGGCTTGTCACGTATAAAAGGATGAGCGGTTCTCGTTCGCCCTGCGGGAGCCGCTCAGCCGTTCCGCAGAATCGAGCCGGATGATCGCGCCGTTCTTGCTCACGCTGATTCTGACAAGCGCGCCCGGCGTCCGGCCAGACGCGCCCGGACGCGCTCAAGGACAGACCGTGGCGATCGACGCGGTGGGCGACGTCATGCTCGGTTGGCGCGTCAGCTCGCTCGTACAGCAAGAAGGCGCTGATGCGCCGTTCGCCGCGGTCAAGGACATACTGGGTCAGTCCGACGCCGTCATCGGCAATTTGGAGTGCCCGCTCTCAGATCGCGGCAGTCCCACGAAATCGAAGTCCAAGCAAGCGCTCAAGCAGCGCAAGGAATTCGTATTGCGCGCGACGCCGGCGGCGGCTCCCGGCTTGGCGCATGCAGGCTTTGCAGCGCTGACGTTGGCCAACAATCACATACTTGATTATGGCAAAGACGCGTTGGACGACACGCTTGCCGCGCTGCACGCGAGCGGCGTCCAGACGGCAGGAGCCGCAGACGATCTCGCCTCAGCCTGGCAGCCCGCGTATTTCGAGCGGCGCGGCGTGCGCTTCGCGCTCATCGGCATCTCCGAGGTGATTCCACGCGGCTACGGCGCGACCGCAATCGCGCCCGGCGTCGCGCCCGGCCGCAATCCTGTGACCGGCGATGTCGACGCAGCGTATTTGAAGATGTTGGCGGCAGCCATCCGAAACGCGCACGCAAGCGCCGATGTCGTGATCGTCTACGAGCATTGGGGAACCGAGCTCATGGGTCCGCCGACACCCGGCCACGTGAAGCTCGCGCATGCCGCGATCGACGCGGGTGCGTCATTGGTGCTCGGAGCACACCCGCACGTGCTCGGCCCGCTCGAATCCTACCACGGCGGTCTCATCGCGTACTCGCTCGGCAATTTCGTGTTCGACACGCAGCCGGGCATGCAAACGCGCAGCGCTATTCTGCAGGTGACGCTGCGCGGCCCGACGGTCGCCACCTGGCGCGCGATTCCCGTGGTCCTCGAGCGGGGCGTGCCCAAGCCGGCGCCGGCGGCGGACGGGACGCTGGTCGAGGCCCTGCTTGCCGGCGATGCCGCGGCTACCCCGCCGCCCACGCCTGCCCCATCACGCCTGGCCAAAGCACCGTCGCCACGACCGAACCACGCCCCGAATGGACCCCCGAACGAGGCCGGACGATAATCAAATAGTATGCCCGTACCGCCGCTGGTGGTCGTCGATCACCTGACCAAACGCTTTGGGGGGACGACCGCCGTAGACGACATCAGCTTTGCCGTCGCGCCGGGCGAGATATTCGGCTTCTTGGGCCCCAATGGCGCCGGCAAGACCACGACGATCAAGATCCTCACGGGGCTGCTGCGGCCCACCACCGGGCGCGCGACGATCTGCGGCTTTGACATCACATCCCACCCGGTCGAAGCCAAGCGCCTCTTCGGGTACGTTCCCGACGAGCCGGCCTTGTATCCGAAGTTGACGGCGCTTGAGTTCTTGAGTTTCGTGGGCGACATGTATGCCATGAATCCGGCGCGCAAGCAGGCGCGCATTCGCGAGCTGCTCAGCCTTTTCGAACTGCGTGCGGACGCCGGGGCGCTGCTCGAAAGCTACTCGCATGGCATGCGCCAGAAAGTGGCGCTCTGTGCTGCCTTGCTGCACGACCCCAAGATCTACTTCTTGGACGAACCGACCGTCGGTTTGGATCCGAAGAGCGCGCGCATGCTCAAGGACATCGTGCGCGCGCTGACGCGTGCCGGCGGTGCCGTGATGATGTCGACGCACATCATGGAGATCGCCGAAAGCCTGTGCGATCGCGTCGCCATCATCGATCACGGACGCATCGCCGCGATCGGCACCGTATCGGAGCTGCGCGAGTTGCGTGGCCGCGACACGCTTGAAGAAGTCTTCTTGCATCTCACCGGTGGTTTCGAGGACCACCGCATCGCCGAGATCTTCCGCGAACCAGCACGCGCATGAACCAGGGGGCGTTGGCACAGACCTGGACGCTGTCGTTGGACTTGATCCGTTTCCGCTTGCTCGCTTCGCAACGCGACTGGACGAGCCGGACGCTCTATGTCATCGCCGCCTTGGCCTCGCTCGTGCTCGTGCTCGGCATTTTCGGCGGCACGTTCATCGGCGTGCGCGCGCTTGTGGCCGCCAAGGCGACCGGCCTGTTGGGCAGCGTCGCCGCGTGGGCGTTCTTGGTCTATCTGTTCACAGACTTATTCATCGCGTTCGGCCAAGCGCTCAACGACATGTACCTGTCGGCGGACATGCCGATCTTGCTCGCCATGCCGGTGCGTGCGGGCGTATTGGTCGTCGCCAAGTTCGTGCTCGGCGTCGTGCAGAACGAAGTCTATGTCGCCGTGTTCTTGCTGCCGTTCGTGCTTGGCTATTTGCTCGCGCTCGCCGCGCCGTTGTGGGCATACGTCGTCTGCATCGCCGGCCTCGCGTTGTTTCCGGCGGTGCTCTACGCCGTGCTCGCGACCATCACGATCATCACCCTGCGCCTTATCCCGCCGCATTTCGCAAAGGAGATGCTGTGGGTGATCGGCGCGGCGGTGCCGACGGCGTTTTGGCTGTTCAATTTCGCGCGCTTCGCGCATATCGAAGGCGACATCAACACGCTGCATCTGCCGACGGCCCCCGAGTGGCTGCCGAGTTCGTGGATGGGAAGCTTGCTCAGCGCTGCCGGTGCCGGCGAGGCCCAGACCGCCGCCAGCTGGCTCGGTTTTATCGCGCTCATCACGCTTGTCGCGTGTCCGATCGGACTTGCGATCGTGGCGGGGGGGTTCGTCGAAGGGTGGAGCCAGGCGACGTCGGGCCGGCGCGTCGCGGCATGGTCGCGCGGCGCACCGCCATCGCTCAGTCCGGTCGGCGCCGTCGTGTGGAAGGATGTCAGCGGGGTGATGCGCTCCCCGCAGCTATGGTTCAACCACATCGCGTCGCTCGGCTTCATCGGCTATCTGCTCGTCGGGCATCAAGTGCAAAGCCCGCTGCTGCCGCTGACGATCCAACTCGCGATGCTGCAGATCGGTTTCGTCGCGGTTCTCGACAGCCTGAATCCTGGCATGACCGCCATCTCGCTCGAGCATCGGTCGATCTGGCTGCTGCGCACCGCACCGTTGACGCCGCGTCAGATCTTCGCAGCCAAGATCATCGGCGCGTACGCGCAGACAGGCGCGATCACGACCGTTGCCGCCGTGCTGCTCGGCATCGGCTACCGCTTCTCGATCGGCGGCGTGCTGGCGCTCGTCTTCTTCGCGCTGCTCATGTCGGCGGCCGCCATCTGCTACGGCGTCGAATTCGACGCGCGCTTTCCGTCCTTCGACTGGGAGAACCCCAACGCGATAAACCGCGGGGTGCGCATGATCATGCCGTTCTTGAACGGCCTTCTCGTGCTGATACTTTGCGGAGCATTCTTGGGCGCGACCCGGCTCGCGCTACGCGGCGTCTGGGACGGCGGTGCCGCGGTGCTCGTCGGCCTCTTCTGGTGTGCGCTTGTGGTCGCATGGATCTTTGTTCGTACCTCGCATGAGGCAGTGCGCAACATCGGCGCCCTCGAAGTCTGACGGCCGGAGGTGGCACGATGTTAGAGCTTGACCGTCCGACCTTCCAAAAGCTATGGGCTCGCGAGCAATGGGACCAGATGCCCGTCAACCGTTCGCTGTTGTCGCCGCTCATGTTCCTCGAGCGCAGCATCCATGTCTATGGCGACAAGGATGCGGTGGTGGACGGCGAGCGGCGCTATTCCTACGAAGAGCTCGGCGCCCGCGCGTACCGGTTGGCGAGCGCATTGCGTGCGGCCGGGATCGGCAAAGGCGATCGCGTCGCGCTCTTGGCGTACAACTCTGACGAAGCGCTCGAAGCGCATTTCGGTGTGCCGCAGATCGGCGCGGTTCTCGTCGCGATCAACATCCGGCTCAGCGCCGATGAGATCGGCTACATCGTCGCGCACTGCGGCGCGAAGGCGGTCATCGCACATCCGGATTTCGCGCAGCTCATCGCGCCCGGATTGCCGGCTTCGAACATCGAGCGCGTGATCTGGACGAGCGAGCCCAAGCAGACGCAAAATGGCGCCGTCGAGCTCGCCCGGCCGAGCACGACGTACGACTCGTTCATCGCGACGGGCAGCCCTGAGCCGTTCGCGCTCGGCATCGACGACGAAGAAGATCCGATCTCGATCAACTACACGAGCGGTACGACCGGACGGCCCAAGGGCGTCATGTACACGCATCGCGGCGCGTATCTCAATGCGCTTGGCGAGGTCTACCATGCCGGCATGACCGGCGACAGCGTGTATCTGTGGACGCTGCCCATGTTCCATTGCAACGGGTGGTGCTACACGTGGGGCGTGACGGCGGCCGGTGCGCGTCACGTCGCCCTGCCGAGAGTCGAACCAAAGGCGATTTTCGATCTCATCGAACGCGAGGGCGTCACGCATTTGTGCGGCGCGCCGACCGTGCTGGTCATGATCGCGAATGAAGCGCCTTCGAAAGATTATAGATTCCCGCGCCCGCTGCGTATCGTGACGGCCGGCGCTCCGCCGCCGCCGACGGTCATCGCGCGCATCGAAGCGATGGGCGCCATCCTCACGCACGCATACGGCCTCACCGAGACGTACGGCCCGCACACGGTGAGCGAGTGGCAGATCAAATGGAACGGCAAAGATGCCGAAGAGCGCGCGCGCCTCAAGGCGCGTCAGGGCGTCGGTTACATCCACGCGCCCGAGCTGCGCGTCGTCGACGAGCACATGAGCGACGTTCCAGCCGATGGCGCCACGATGGGCGAAGTCGTGATGCGCGGCAACAACGTCATGAAGGGCTATTTCAACGATCCCACCGCCACGGACAAAGCCTTTCGCGGCGGCTGGTTCCACTCGGGCGACCTCGGCGTGATGCATCCCGACGGATATATCGAATTGCGCGACCGCGCCAAAGATATCATCATCAGCGGCGGCGAGAACATCTCGACGATCGAAGTCGAGCGCGCTGTGTACGCGCATCCGGCGGTGCTCGAAGCGGCCGTCGTCGGCGTGCCCGACGAGAAGTGGGGCGAGGTGCCCAAAGCGTTCGTCACACTGAAGCCGGGTGCGAGCGCGACGGCGGAGGACATCATCGCGTTCTGCCGCGAGAAGATCGCGCACTTCAAGGCGCCCAAGGCGGTGGAATTTGGTCCGTTGCCGAAGACGTCAACCGGCAAGGTCCAGAAGTTCAAGCTGCGCGAGAAGGAATGGGCCGGCAAGGAGAAGCGGATCAACTGATGGCGACGATGCTCACGAAGCCGACGGCGGACGTCCTGCTCGAGCTGGACGGTCAGTTCGCGTACGTCACGCTGAACCGGCCGGAGAAGCGCAACGCGCTTTCCGAAGCGGTGATGAGCGCGTTGATCGCTGCGCTGCGCGAGATCAATAAGACGCCCGAAGTGCGCGCCGTCATCCTCAAGGCCAACGGCACGATATTCTCATCCGGTCACGACTTGAGCGAACTGGTCGGACGCACGGTCATCGAGTACAAGCGCATCTTCGACGTATGCGTCGAGTTGATGGAGACGATCCACGAGATCCAGCAGCCGGTTATCGCGCAAGTCCAAGGCCCGGCGACGGCCGCGGGATGTCAGCTTGTGGCGACGTGCGACCTTGCGATCGCAGCGGACAACGCGTGGTTCGCGACGCCCGGTGTGAAGATCGGTCTGTTCTGCTCGACGCCGATGGTTCCGGTGACGCGCGCGATCAGCCGCAAAAAGGCGATGGAGATGCTGCTGACCGGCGAACCGATTTCGGCCGCAGATGCCGTCAGTTCAGGCTTGATCAATAAAGCGGTGCCGGCCGTCAAGCTCGAGGAGGCCGTGCACGAGCTCGCAACGGCGATCGCCGACGTCAGTCCGAACGTCATCGCGCTCGGCAAGGAAGCGTTCTACCGCCAGATCGACATGCCGGAAGCCAAGGCCTACGCGTACACTCGTGAAGTGATGACGTTCAACGCGTTGATGCCGGACGCGCACGAAGGCATCACGGCGTTCCTGCAAAAGCGCAAAGCGCACTGGCCGCGCCGCAGCACATAGTCGCGTGAGACGTTGACGCGGGCGGGGGACGGAGAATCGCCCACGGGGGCCAGGATGTCTAGCGGCGGCGGCTTGCGAGCGATACGAAGTAGAGCACCTGTAAAAGCGTCTGTGCAATGGCCGCAAGGTAGGTCATCGCGGCTGCACCGAGCACCGCCTGCGCCCCCGGCATCTCTTCCGCTGACAGCACGCCGTTGGCTTGCAGCATATGCAGCGCGCGGCTGCTCGCGTTGAGCTCGACCGGCAGCGTGACGATGGCGAAGATCGCGCTCGCGCTGAACAAGAAGATACCGGCCCAGATGAGACCGGTGCTCGCCAGGAAGAGGCCGACGATGAAGATGATCGGACCGATCGCCGCGCCCACCTTGACAGCAGGCACGATCGCGCTGCGCAGTTTCATAGGCGTGTAGCCTTCGACGTCTTGAATGGCGTGCCCGAATTCATGCGCGACGACCGCGACCGATGCGACGGAGTTCTGCACCGAGCTTTGCGAGAGGCACATCGTTTTACGGCTTGGATCGTAATAGTCGGTGAGCATCCCGGGGATGCTGGCGACTCCGAAGCGATGGCCGGTGCGCTCCATCAGCAGCTCTGCTGTTTGCGCGCCGTTGATGCCGCTTGAGGTCGGCACGCGCGCGTAGCGATTGAAGGTGCTCGTCACGCGCCATTGCGCCCAGAGGCTGAAGAGCAACGCGGGCAGCATGTAGATGAAGTAGGTCGGGTTGAAGCCGTAATACATGGGCGCTGGGCCTTCGCGTGCTTGCGCGCGTGCGCCTACCGCCTTAGAATGGGGTTATG
>JAFAKE010000038.1 GCA_019235715.1 Vulcanimicrobiota bacterium | reverse complement strand
GATGATGGTTCCAAGCGGCGTCTGCAGGGCGATCGAGCATGACCCGGCGACGCTGTGGGTGATCGAGATGAAGTCTGCGGTGATCGAACCGAGATGGATCTCTTCCCCAGGCTCCACGACGTGCAGGTCCGCGCGGTCGAGCAGCTTGTGTTCTTTGAGCTTGCCGCGCAGGAGCGCGATCGTCACATCGGTGCCGAAGACCGGCACGTTGAGCTGCGCGAGGAAGTAAGCGACGCCGCCGATGTGGTCTTCGTGGGCGTGCGTGAGCAGCAGCCCACGCACCTTGCTCTTGCGCTCGAGCAAGTACGAGATGTCGTTGATGACCAGGTCGACGCCCAGCATCTCCTCTTCGGGGAATTGCACACCGGCATCGACGACGACGATGTCATCGTTAGTCTCGTAGACCGACATGTTGCGGCCGATCTCGCCGCAGCCGCCCAGCGGGATGACGCGTAGGTATGGTCCGGCTGGAGCGTCGGGAACGGGCTCGTCGCCATCCGGCAACGAGACGGGGAAGTACGCATGCTGCATGCCGTTGCAGACTTACCGTGCAGGCAGCGGCTCGCCTTCTGGCCTCGTTAGATCAGCGTTGCAACTGCCAGTGCAGCGACACGGGGCTCGCGCGCGCGGGACTGAGCAATTCGATCTTCCTGCTCGCGCCCGCATCGAGGCGCTCGATCGCGATACTTGCCCGCGTCAGCGTGCCGGCCGCATCGCGCAGCGTCACGACCAAGAGCGGCGACACCGGCAGGGCACCGGTGTTGCGAACCGTCGAGCGGACGATAGGGCTGCCGAGAAAATCCACGGTCACCGATGTCGGACCGATGACGATGCCGCCGCCAACAGAGGAAACGCTCGCATCCTCGAGCAGCGGCGTCTCGGTGTGCGCCTTGGCGAGGAACTCGAAGAGCATCGTCTCGCGCCGTTCGTACATCTTGATGCGCGCGAGTCGCACCACGCGCCGCCGCAGGGCGCGCTCCTGCATGACTGAGGGTCCGGCCGCCGAGAGGACCGCCGGCGGCGGATGATGGTGTTTCTTCCTTATATAGAGCGGATGCGTGTGGACGGCCAGCGCGGTGGCGACGGCGATTTCGATGAGCATGCCGGCGCTATCACGCGTTTGAAAACGCCGTCTAGCCCTGCTCGTCAGCTTTATCGAGCGGCTGGCGAGCTGGCGCTCGGAGGGCGAATCTTCGCTGATGACGGAATGGTGGTGAGGCTGGCCGGCGTTCAATCACCGGCGGCGTTTTCGTGGAGGCTCATTCGATCATGTTCCAGACCCTGGCGCGAACCCGCATTGCTGCCCAATTTGCTCTTGCGGGCGCGTTGATGTTCATGGTGCCGGCCCCGGCGTCGGCTACCGCCTTCCTGCCTGACGGCACGTACGACTACACCTTCAAACAGGGGACGAGCGTCGTGGCCAACAGCAGCGTGACCGTGAAACGCACGGGCAGCGTCATCAGTATACATGAATCGCAGACGGTGACACAGACGCAGGTCGGCGCGGTGCAGCTTACGGCCGACGAGACCGTGTTGGCCGACTCGATACAACCGCTGTCGTTCAGCGGAGTCACCGTGTCGTCAGGCCGCACGAGCGAGGTCAAATTCGCATATACGAACGGATCCGGGTTCTTCGTGATCAACGGCGAGCGCAATTCGGTGCCCGTGCGCATGCTGCCGGGCACGCAGGCGATGCTCGTGCAGGATCAGTCGCTGGCGATGAGTTTTCTCACGCTGCCGAGCGTCTTGTCCGTGTCGCGCGCGTTCAGCATCACGACGGTCGTGCCCACGGCATCGCGAACATTCCTCATGAGCGTCGATCCCGCGCCGCAGACGAAACCATCCGGATTGCCGGGGCCCGACGTCGGCGTCGGCATCGCATCGCCCATCACGTTTTCTGTTTGGTTCGACCCGACGAGCGGTGTCGTCGACGAGATCGATGTTCCGTCGCAATCACTGACGATTAACTTGACGAAGCGATCCTAGAGCGGAGGGGCCATGGCAGTCACGCCGGATGCCGCCAGTGCGGCGCCGCCGGAAAAGGCGAACGGACTCGCGACCTATTTCAAGGTGATCTTCGCGCCCGGCGACGCCTTTGCGACGCTCGCGCGCGCGCCGATGTGGGGCTGGGCAGCGCTCGTCGGCACGGTGCTCACGGTTGTGGGGACGATCGTGCTCATGCCGGCGACGCTGCACTTCATCCATGCGACGCAAGAGCAGTCGCTGTCGCAGATGAGCGCCGATCAAGCCGCCGCGGCGCGCGCAGCCATGTCGAAAATACCGAACTCAGTCTATTCGATCTTCGGCATCGTCGGCTCGATCTTCGCGCCGTGGTTCGCTTGGCTGATCGGCAGCATCGTCTTCATCATCGGTGCGGCGATCAGCGGCGCCGAGGTGCGCTTCAAGGCGGCATGGGTGGGCGCCGTCAATTGCTATGTCATTCCGGCGATCGGTACGGTCATCGTGGCGGTCATCGTCATGCTGCGCGGACCCGAGAACGTCAACTCCTCCGCCGACCTGTATGCGCTGCCGTCGCTCGCGATGCTCGTGCACGGCTCGCCGAAGCTGGCGGGCTTTCTCTATGCGTTCAATATCCTCAACATCTGGTTCTATGCCGTTGCCGTCATCGCGATGGAACAGCTGCTCAAGATGAGCCGCGGCGCGGCGATCATGACCGTCATCGTGCTTGCGCTGCTCGGAGGCGGGCTGGCGGCTATCTTCGCGAAATGATCGCGGGCGCCATCATGGCAGTCGTGCTCGCGCAGGCGGCCCCGGTCAACCCGGCGCCGACGGCGACGCCCGGCCCGATGACGCTGCAGCAGGCCGTCGATTACGGCCTCACGCACAACACGAACGTGCAGCGCGCCGCCTCGAGCTTCGCGCAGGCAGGAGCCAACCTCGCACGCGACCGGGCATTCACGCTGCCGACCGTCAACGGCGAATTGCAAAACCAGATGAATAAGCAGACGGGCGCCGGTCAGTTCGGACAAATCGGTATCGCTCCAACCGAGACTTTTTCGCAAAACACCGCGGGACTCACCGGGACCTTCAACGGGCTCAATCTGGTCAACATCTACCAAGCCCGCTCTGACAAACAGAGCTACGACGTGGCCAATGAGGATTTCTATCTCGCGCGCGAACAATCGATCTCGGACACGGAAACCGCCTTCTACAAGCTCGTGCAAGACCGCCAGCTCACCGAAGTAGCGCGCGAGAACGTCAACTACAATCGCGTGCTCGAACAGATCGCAGAGGCGAACTTCAAAGCGGGAAAGGTCGCAGGACTCGACCAGCTCAAGGCGCAGGTGTCGTATACGCAGGCGCTCGAGCAGCTCGCCGCCGCCGGCGCCGACGAGGAAGACGCGCGCGAAGATCTCGCACAGTTGATCAACGCACCGATGACCCAGCAGTTCGCCCTCCCCAGCGAACCCCCGCAGCCGCCGCTTCCCAGCCTCGATGAGAAAGTGCTGGACCAGATCGCGTTAGCGAATAGGCCGGAGATCGCGACCGCCCAAGCGCAACTCAACAACGCGTTCATCTCGTACTATCAAGTCGATGCGCCGAACCGCCCGACCGTCGCGCTCAACGGCGCGTGGGGCAATCAGGTTTCGCCGACCAACAACGCGCTCTTCTACAATCAGTGCACGGCCGAGGGTTTCCCGCCGTCGGCCTGCGGACCGCCGAATCCGTCGCATTTCTACGAGATCTCCATCGTCTCGCAGTGGACGCTGCCGCTGCTCGACTGGGGTACGGTGCATGCCGGTCATGAAAGCGCAAAACGCGCGATCGACACGGAAACGACGGTGCTGCAGGCCGCGAAGCAGCAGGCGTTCATCGATATCGACCAAGCCGCGCGGCGGCTGCTGGTCGATCGCGAAAACCTGCGCTTGGCGACCGGCAACATCACCGTCGCGCGCCAAGCCGCGCTCATCTCGGCGGTCCAGTATAAAGTCGGGCTGGCGACGCAGACCGACGTCAGCGCTGCGCAGCAGCAATATCTGACCGCCGCGCGCGATCTGCTCGCCGCGCAAGTCGCGTACGTGCTCGGGCTCGTCCGCCTCAAGCTGGCGACCGGCACGTTGACCGAGGCGATATGAAACGCATCTGGGCCGATATGCGGTGGCGTGTGGCGATCATCGTCGTCGCCGTCCTGCTCGTCATCGGCATCAGCGTCGCGGCGCATCATGGCCCCGACGCGATCGAGGTCAAGACGGTGACGGTCAAGCCTGGAACGCTGACCGTCAAGCTGCCGGAGAACGGCGTCCTCTCGAGGCCCGAGACGACGACGATCGCCGCCGCGGCCGCCGGCAACATCACGCGCATCCTCGCCAAAGAGGGCCAACATGTCAGCCGAGGCGATTTGCTGATGAAGCTCGACGACAGGCAGATCGCCAGCACTGTTTCCGGCGACCAGGCCACGGTCGCGCAAGCACAAGCGACGCTGTCATCGGCACAAGCGCGGCTGCAAGCGGACATCAACGCGAAGAACGAGGGCCAGATCTCGGGCGGTCTCGGCGCCGCGTCGATCGGAGTGTCCGGCGCCTCGCAACTCGTGCAAGCGCAACAGACGTTGACATCGGCCAAGCTCAACCTTGAAACCGCCAAAGAGACGTACGCGGCCGATCAGGAGCTGTACAAGATCCAGGGATTGCCGCGCCAACAACTGGACAAGGACAAGGCGGCATACGACGACGCGGCCTCCAACGCGCAATCGGCACAGCGGCAGTACGACCTGCTCAAACAGGAGCTGCGTGAGACCGGTGGGCAGCTTGATTCGCAGATCGCGGCCGACCGCATCTCGTTGGCGAGCGCGCAAGCGCAGGTCGCGTCGGCCGATGCGACGCTGCGCCTGCACACGTCGAATCTCGCGGACACCGAAGTGCGCGCGCCGTTTGACGGAGTGATCCAACAGCTCGGCACCGCGCCGACGACCGGCTCGACGACGCAGCTATCGGTTGGCGATGCAGTCACGCCGGGCGAAGTTTTGTTCACGATCGCGGGGGCGGGTCCGATGGTGGTCAAGGCTCAGGTAGACGAACAGGACATCATCAACGTGAAAATCGGACAATCGGCGATCGTCAGCGGCGAAGATTTCCCCGGACACGCTCTTCCGGGCAAAGTGACCAACATCGCCGCCGTGGTGCTGCAAGTCAATCAGGCCGGCAACAGCGCGAAGAACGTCGAGACGACTGTCTCACTGCAGCAAGATTACCCGTTCCTGCGCGCCGGGATGTCCTGCGATGTCGACATCGTCACCGGCAAAGCGGTCAATGCGCTCGTGGTTCCGCTGGCAGCGGTGAGCGACGACGCGAATAAGCATTATGCGTTTATCGTCAAAAACGGCAAGGCCACGCGTGTCGCGGTCGAAAAAGGCCTCGCGAGCGACACCGACGTCGTCATCTCCAGCGGTTTGAAGAGCGGCGATGTCATCGCGGTGACCAACATCAAACAACTCAAAGATGGAGCGCGCGTCAAGGCCGAGCCGGCGCCCTCTCCCAGCCCCTCGTCAAGTCCGTGAAGCTCTGGGAGTTCCTGAGCTCCGCGTTCGACACGCTGTGGGCGAATCGGACGCGCTCGATCCTCACGATGATCGGCATCGTGATCGGAACAGCCGCCGTCATCGCGATCTTCGCATTGGGGCAAAGCGCTTCGTCGTCGATCGCGGCGACGTTGGGCATGTTCGGCGATCAAGGCATTTTCGTGTTTCCCGATGCGGGAGCGCGCCGCCTTAAAACGGTGCAGCTGCAGTGGCAGGATGTCGCGATCGTGCGCGACGGCTGCACGCGTTGCCTCTACGTATTCCCGGTGTACGACGAATTTGTCACAATACGGTCCGGCCACGCGCTTGACGCGTACGAGCTCCAGTCCGACACCGACTACATCGTCGACCGTCTGCCGATGGCCGAGGGACGGCGCTTCTCAAGCGCAGACATCGACGCCGCCCGCCCGGTCGCCGACCTGCTCATGCCCGCGAAACAGCGGCTGTTCGGCGACGGTCCTGCGGTCGGCAAGTACGTACGCATCGCCGACCGCCGTTTCTTGGTCGTCGGCGTCTATGCGCCCATCAGCGCCGGCATATTCAGCGGCGCTGGGGGAAGCGATTACACGATCAACATCCCATATACGACGTTCCATCACTTGCCGAACTCGCAAGTGTTGTATCTGCAGATCTTTCCGAAGCCCGGCGAGTCGGCGGCCGCGGTCATCGACGATGTCGTCGGCATCCTCAAGCGCGTGCACGGCACGCGTGCGGCGTTCGAGGGTCAGGACTTCTCGCAGCAGGCCAACACGTTCTTGAGCATCATCGCGTATGTCGCGATCGGCATTTCGGCCATCGGTTTCATCGCGCTGCTGGTCGGCGGGATCGGCGTCATGAACATCATGCTCGTCTCGGTCATCGAGCGCACGCGCGAGATCGGCATCCGCAAAGCGATTGGCGCCTCGCGGCGCGACATCTTATGGCAGTTCCTCGCCGAGGCCATCGCGATCACATTGATCGGCGGCCTCATCGGCAGCATCATCGGCGTGGGTGCGGCGCTGGCGACCAACAAATTCTTGATCACCGGGTTCGCCGGCCAGGCGTCGTCGATCAACTGGCTGCCGATCCTCGTGGCCTCGTTGAGCTTCTCGGTGTTGGTCGGCCTCTTCTTCGGCACGTACCCGGCGGCGCGGGCGGCGGGTCTGTCGCCGATCGAATGTTTGCGTCACGAATGAGCGAGTCGATCACAAAGCTCACAGAGTTCGTCAGCCAGGCGCTCGAGGTGCTCTGGCGCAATGGGATGCGTTCGCTGCTCACGATGCTGGGCTTGATCATCGGCGTCGGCTCGGTCATCGCGATCCTCGCAGTCGGCGATTCCACGACGAAGTCGGTGCTCAACATCCTGTCGCCCTACTCGCTCGCATCGGCTTTCATCTTCCCGAAGCAGCAGCAACCCGATCCGTTGCTCGCTCAGATCCGTTACGACGACGCGGACCGCGTGAAACGCGCGGTGCCCGATGCCAAAACGGTCCTGCCCATCATGTCGCTGCCGATGGAAACGCGCGTCAACCACCAGGACAAGACCGTTCGCGTGGTCACCGCAGGGGCCGGGCAAGGCACGGACACGACGCCGCTCGCTGAGGGCCGGCTCTTCAACGATCAAGATCTATCCGCGCACCGTCGAGTGGCCATCCTCTCTGCACAGGCACGCCACGAATTGCTGGGCGACGATGGATCGGCGCTCGGGCGTTTCGTGCGCTTGAACGGCAGCGATTTCGAAGTCGTCGGCGTTCAGGCGCCGCCCATCAACCAGGGCCTCCTCGGCGCGGGCACTACCGGGCTTATCACGGTGACCATTCCGTACACGCTCATCCCTCAACTCGGCTACACCTACGTGTTCGGCTTGACCGTTGTGGCGCCGGACGGCTCGAGCGTCACGAGGGTCGCGAACGAAGCGATCGCCGCGCTCAAGAAGATCCACGGCGCCCGTGCGCAATATGAAGAGCGCGACATCAAGCAGCTGAACGAAGGCATCGAGCGCGTTTTCGGCATTCTCACCGGCGTGATCGGAGTGGTCGCGGGCATCTCGCTGGTCGTCGGCGGCGTCGGCATCATGAACATCATGCTCGTGTCCGTCACCGAGCGCACGCGCGAGATCGGCATCCGCAAGGCGATCGGCGCCTCGCGCCAGGACATCGTGCTCCAATTCTTCATCGAAGCGCTCCTGCTCTGTCTTGTCGGCGGGTTGATCGGTCTGATCATCGGCGTCCTTCTCGCTGAATTCGTGATCCACGTCTGGATCAAGCAGCTCACTCCGAACATCGTCTCCTTCGGCTGGGGCCAGATCATCGCCGTGTCACTGCTGTTCTCCGCCGGCGTCGGCATCTTGTTCGGCACGTATCCGGCGATCCGCGCGTCGTATCTGAATCCCATCGACGCACTGCGCTATGAGTGAACCCGTCGTCCTCATGCAGGACGTGACAAAGACGTACGAGATCGGCGACATCAAGGTGCATGCGTTGCGCGGCGTTTCGTTCGCGGTTGCTCCCGGCGAATACGTCGCGATCATGGGGCCGTCGGGCTCCGGCAAGTCGACGCTGATGAACCTCATCGGCTGCTTGGACAAACCCACAGGCGGCACGTACCGCTTAGACGGCATCGACGTTGCGACCCAGACCGATCAGCAGCTGGCGGCGACGCGGCTGGCAAAGCTCGGCTTTGTCTTCCAGGGCTTCAACTTGTTGGCTCGGACCTCAGCCGTGCGCAACGTCGCGCTTCCTTTATTCTATGCCGGCGACCGCGACCGCGACGCCAAGGCAAAGATGGCGCTCACCAAGGTGGGACTCGGCGGGCGCATCTATCATCGCCCGAACGAGCTTTCGGGCGGCGAGCAGCAGCGCGTCGCGATCGCGCGGGCGCTGATCAATAATCCAGCGGTCGTGCTGGCGGACGAACCGACCGGCAACCTCGACTCGGCGACCGCCGAGGGTATCATGACTTTGTTCAGGCAGCTCAACGACGAAGGCCACACGATCATCATGGTGACGCACGACGACGATATCGCTAACCATGCGAAGCGCATCATCAGGCTGCGCGACGGACTGGTCGTCGAAGACGCAGCAGTCGTCAACCGGACACTTGTCAGTACGTGATGACCAGCGCCTGGTGGATGTAGTCCTTGCGCGGGAGTTCGCGCACGATGAAGTCCGCTAGATCGCCGCGCGAGACGCGCCAGCCACCTTTTGGCGCGCTGCCGACGGCCAGACGATAGGAGCCGGTCCGCGGCCCGTCGCGCAGCACCGGCGGCCGCACGATCGTCCAATCGAGCCCGCTTTTGAAGATCGCCATTTCTTGGCGCTCTTTGTCTTCGTAGATCTCGCGCATGAACAAGGGCCGCACGATCTTGTCGAACAGGAAGCCGCCTTCGATATCGGTCGCAGCGGTTACGACGATGAGGCGCGCCACTCCACGGCGCTTCATGGAGGCGATGATGCGGTCGGCGGAAAGCGAGCAGATGTCGTCCGGCCGGCGCGGGTTTGGGCCGACCACGGAGACGACCGCATCCTGACCGGCGATCGCGGCATCGACGGCGCCAGCATCTGCAGCATCGCCGAGTGCCACCTGCAGCTTCGGGTTTTCGGAGACGCCGTCAAGCGAGCGGCGCACGAAGGCCGTGACTGAGTGGCCCTTATCCAAGGCCTGCTCGACCACAAGGCGACCCGTCCGTCCGGACGCGCCGAAGACGACCACGTTCATCGCGTGTCGGTGCGTCTGCGCGACTTTCAACGGCCTCTCCTTGACGCTTAGCACTCTCAATGATACACTGCTAATGCTTTAAAACGGGGTCGGATTGGGCCATATCGCGGGACGCACGAGTTCGGTGCGCTCCCAGCAACATCAGACCGTAAGTTCGGTACACTAATGCATGGGCGGTCCCATGCGAACGAGCGTCGGCCCGCCGTCTTTTCGTGTGATAACCATGGTGCACGGTTTAGGTCAGGAGTACAAACCACCCGATGAATCCCTCAACTCGTAACTCGCTGCTGGTCGGCGTCATCGGCGTCCTCGTGGGAGCGGCGCTGGTCACCAACTGGCAAAGCTTCACCGCGACGCACAAGCCCTCCAACGCGGCTCCGATCCCAAGCGTCGCATTTGCCGCGCCGCTGCATGAAGACGATCTCGAGCAGCGCATCATCGAATCGGTGAAGCGCACCGAACCCTCGGTCGTGCTGATCCGTTCAACGGTGCGCGGCCAGCAGATCGATCCTTTCAGCCAATTCTTCGGCGACACCGGCGGCGGCAACGGCCAGCCGTTCATCGCGCACGCCAGCGGCAGCGGCTTCATCTTCCGCAAAGACGGGGATACCGCGTACGTCGCGACCAACGCGCACGTCGTCTACGGCGCCGACAACATCGAAGTGCTGCTCGCCAACGGGCGCAAAGTACAGGCAGAAAAAGTCGGCTCTGACATCCGCTCCGACCTCGCGGTCCTGCGCGTGACCGGTCAGAACTTGCCGCCTGCGTTGCCGCTCGGCAATGCGAATGCGCTGCAGCAGGGCCAGTTCGTGCTCGCGATCGGCGAACCCGAATCGTTCCAAAACTCGGTCAGCCTCGGCATCGTCTCGGCGCTGCACCGCACGGACATCACGGCCGGCGGCGACGGCACCTTCAACATCCCGTCGATCCGCTACACCGATCTCATGCAGACGACCGCACCGATCAACCCGGGCAATTCAGGCGGTCCGCTCGTGACCGTCGGCGGCGACGTCGTCGGCATCGCGGCCGTCGTCGATCCGCGCGCGCAGAACATCGGTTTCGCGATTCCGATCAACAGCGCCCAGCCCATCCTCGCGCAGCTCGAGACGCATAAGACGATCAGCCACCCGTACATCGGCGTCGTCATGACCTCGATGAACGACCGCATCAGCAACTATCTCGGCTACAATGGCGCGAGCGGAGTCGTCGTGACCAACGTCGTCGCGGGCAGCCCTGCGGACAAAGCAGGGCTTGCGCAAGGCGATGTCATCGTCGAGCTCAATCATAACAAGGTCAAGGACCCGTCGGACATCGCGAATGCGGTTTCCAAGCTCAAGACCGGCGACAAAGTCTCGCTGCTCGTGTGGCGTAAGGGATCGCTTACGCCGTTCGACGTGACGCTCGCGGACATGCCCGAGCAGGTCCCGCAGAGCTAGTCCGCGCGAGCCTGGTACTGCATACATAAGGCCTAGCGCGATGCGCTAGGAAGAATCGGGGCGCGCTCCCGAAGTGAGCGTGTCCCCCACATTTCGGAGGACACTGACTCATGGCTAAAGTCGTCGGCATCGACCTGGGCACCACCAACTCGGTGGTCGCCGTCATGGAAGGTTCGAAGCCCACGGTGATCCCGAACGCGGAAGGCAGCTATCTCACGCCGTCCGTCGTGGCGTTCACAAAGAATGGCGAGCGGCTGGTCGGCCAACTCGCGAAGCGCCAGGCGATCACCAACCCCGAGCGCACGATCTCGTCGATCAAGCGCCACATGGGGACAGATTACAAAGTCGACATCGACGGCAAGACGTATACGCCGCAAGAGATTTCGGCGATGATCTTGCAAAAGCTCGCGACTGATGCGAGCACGTACCTCGGCGAGAAGGTCACGCAAGCCGTGATCACCGTGCCCGCATATTTCAACGACGCGCAGCGCCAGGCGACCAAAGACGCCGGCCGCATCGCGGGCCTTGAGGTTTTGCGCATCATCAACGAGCCGACGGCGGCGGCGCTCGCGTACGGCCTCGACAAGAAGGGCAACGAGACCATTCTCGTATGGGACCTGGGCGGCGGCACGTTCGACGTGTCGGTGCTCGAGGTCGGCGACGGCGTGTTCGAAGTCAAGGCCACCAATGGCGACACGCGTTTGGGCGGCGACGACTACGATAAGCGCATCGTCGATTGGCTCATCGGCGAGTTCAAGAAGGACCAGGGCATCGATCTTTCGCGCGACCGCCAAGCGGTGCAACGCTTGACCGATGCCGCCGAAAAGGCGAAGGTCGAGCTGTCGACGCTGCAAGAGACCACCATCAACCTGCCGTTCGTCACGGCGGATCAGAGCGGCCCCAAGCACCTCGACTATAAGCTTTCGCGCGCCAAATTCGAGCAGCTCACCGCCGACCTGACCGATCGCACGAAGAAGCCGTTCGAAAGCGCGCTCGCGGATGCGAAGCTCTCCGTCGATCAGCTCAATGAAGTGATTCTCGTCGGCGGCGCGACGCGCATGCCGAAGATCCAAGATCTCGTCAAAGAGCTGACCAAGAAAGATCCGCACCAGGGCGTCAATCCCGATGAAGTCGTGGCGGTCGGCGCCGCTATCCAAGCGGGCGTGCTCGCCGGCGAAGTGCGCGACGTGGTTCTGCTCGACGTCACGCCGTTGTCGATGGGTCTGGAGACGTTGGGCGGTGTGATGACCAAACTCATCGATCGCAATACGACGATCCCGACGCGCAAGTCGCAGACGTTCACGACGGCCGAGGACGGACAGACGTCGGTCGACATCCACGTGCTGCAAGGCGAGCGCGAGATGGCCGGCGACAATAAGACGCTCGGCAAGTTCCGGCTGGAAGGCATTCCGCCGGCGCCGCGCGGCGTGCCGCAGGTCGAGGTCACGTTCGACATCGATGCCAACGGCATCACGCACGTGAACGCGAAGGACCTCGGCACCGGCAAGGAGCAGCGCATCACGATCACCGCGTCGAGCAACTTGAGCAAGGACGACATCGACCGCATGGTACGCGACGCCGCATCGCACGCCGAAGACGACCGCCGCAAGAAAGAAGAAGTCGAGACGCGCAACCGCGCCGACAACCTCGCCTACGCGACGGAGAAGATGCTCAAGGAGATCGGGGACAAGGCTTCCGATTCGGACAAGGCCGACGTGCAGAAATCGCTCGACAACGTGCGCTCGCTGCTCAAGTCGGGCACGGCCGACGAGCTCAAGCGCGCGACCGAGCAGCTCGAGCAGGCGTCGATGAAGCTCGGCCAGGCGATCTATCAGAAGACCGGGCAAACGCCGAGCGACGCAGGCGCGAGCGCGGGCACGGCCGGGAACGGCGCCGCCGGCGCGGCGGCAGGCTCGACTTCAGCCGGCGGCGACGGCGCGCAAGGCGACGTCATCGACGCGGAGTTCAAGGAGCACTAAGGGCGCCGATGCCTGAGCTCAATCCGACGGACGAGTTCGACTCGCTCTCGAGCGCGGCGGTGCCTGGCGTCGACGCGACCGAGCGCGACGAGCGCACGGATGGCGAGTCGCGAGCGCAGACGTCGCTTTCGGACGAACTGGATGCGGCGCGCGCGCAGGCCGATGCGGCGCGCGCGCAAGCCGCCGAACAGCGCAATCTGTATCTGCGCGCGCTCGCGGACTTCGACAACTACCGCAAGCGCGCGGAGCGAGACATCAGCGACCTGTCGCAACGCGGCCGGCGCGAGGCGATCAAACGCATCCTGCCGGTGCTCGACAACTTGGCGCGGGCGGAGGAGTATCGCGAACGCGGCACGCCGCCCGAACAGATCGTCGACGGTTTGCTGCAGACCAGCAAGCAGCTGCTTGCGGCGCTCGCAGCCGAAGACGTACGGCCGATCGACGTGCTGGGCAAGCCGTTCGACCCGGCCGTGGCGGAAGCGATCGCGACTCAGCCTGCGGACGACGGCGTCAAAGACAATACGGTCGTGGCCGAGGCGGCCAAAGGCTATTACATCGGCGATGAAGTGCTGCGACCGGCACAAGTCGTCGTCGCCAAGCGGATGTAGGATGTAGCGCCGGGCCTCTCGAGCCCGGCGAATCCATATGCCGCTGCAATACAAAGACTACTACGAGACGCTGGGCGTGCCCAAGAGCGCGTCGGCAAAAGACATCAAGTCTGCTTACCGCAAGCTTGCGCGCACCTGGCATCCCGACGTCAATCCGACCAAGAAGAAAGAAGCTGAGGAGAAATTCAAGGAGATCTCCGAGGCCTACGAAGTTCTCAGCGACTCCGAGAAGCGCAAGCGTTACGACACGCTTGGGCCCAACTGGCAGCAGCAAGCGCAGAATTTCGGCTACGGCGGCTATCAGCCGGGCGGCGACGGCGTCCACTACGAGTTTCACGATCTCGGCGAAGAAGAGGCCGGCTTCTCGGACTTCTTCCGCACCTTCTTCAGCGACTTTGCGCCGCGCGGCGCGGCCGGTGGCCGGCGCACCTCCTCAAGGCGCGGCATCCGCGGCAACGACGCGGAGTACGGCATCGAGCTGTCGCTGCGCGACGCGTATGCGGGCGGCAGCCGGCAACTCACCGTCCAAACGCAAGCACGCTGCCCGCGCTGCGGCGGCACCGGGACCGTTGAAGGTAAGCTATGCCACGAGTGCCGCGGAACTGGAACGGTCGCCGTCACCAAGACGCTGGACGTCAGTATTCCGCGCGGTGTGCGCGACGGGCAGCGCATCCGCCTCAGCGGCCAGGGCGGACTTGGATTCGGCGGTGGTCCTAACGGCGATCTCTATCTCGTCGTGCACATCGCGCACGATCCCCTCTTCGAACGGCGCGGCGACGACTTGTATGAGGAGCACCCGGTCAGCGTGTACACCCTGGTACTTGGCGGCGAGACGACCGTGCCGACGATCACCGGCAAGATCGACATGAGAGTGCCTGCGCTTTCGCAGAACGGCCGCGTGCTGCGCATCGGCGGCAAGGGGATGCCCAAACTGCGTTCGGACGGCAACGGCGATCTCTACGTCAAACTGGTCGCGGAGCTGCCGACCAAACCGACCGAAAAAGAGCGCGAGCTGTGGGCGCAGTTGGCTGAAACCGCGAAGGCGCGTTGATGGATTCCGGTGTGAGCGAAGACCTCTACGCGATCACCGCGATCGTCGCGCAATTCGAAATAACTCCAGAGGCGCTCGTGCGTTACGAGCGCGCCGGGCTGTTGCGGCCGCGGCTGATCAACGAGGTGCGATTCTACACGACCGCAGATGTCGACCGGCTGAACACGATCCAGCGCATGACCGACATCATGGGAATCAATCTGGCCGGCGTCGACGTCGTGCTGCGCCTGCTCGAAGAGATCAAACTGCTCCAGCGCCAGCTGGAATGACGCGCTCTACCGCTCGAGCGTTTCAGATTCGCTCAGATCGCGCGTGCCCTTGCGGTCGCGAATCGTCACCGTTCGTGTCAATGGATTGACGAGAAAAACGACGTCCGTACCTGACGCAAGATAGACTCGGACTTTCTCTTCGATGTCGCATCGCTGATCGCTGAGCGATTGCACCTCGACCACCATGTCGGGCGCTATGCGCGGGACTTCGGTCTCCTCCATCTCGCTGCGTGGCAGCCGCTTGTAAGACAGGAATGCAACATCCGGCACTAGCGTGCGGCCAATCTCTCCCGGAGGCTGGACTTGGAAGTGCCACTCGGCGCCGGCCATGCCGTTCCCGCGCTCGCGCGTCCATCGCACAAGCTGCATCGTGACTACATTCTCACATCCGGGCTCGCGAGGTCGAGTGCGCGCCGATGCCGTCATCGTAGTCATGCCAGTGTGAAACGAGCGCATCGTCGACGTCCTGCACGGTTTTTTCGACGGATGTGGTGAAGACCG
>JAFAKE010000040.1 GCA_019235715.1 Vulcanimicrobiota bacterium | reverse complement strand
ACGCTGACGCCACCTGCATTCGCCAAGATATCGGGCAGCACCATGATGCCGCGATCGTGCAGCACTTGGTCCGCTTCCGGAAGCGTCGGGCCGTTGGCGGCTTCGGCGATGACCTTGGCCTTGATGCGCGACGCGTTGTCGCGCGTGATCACCTTCTCGAGCGCGGCCGGCACCAGAACATCGCAATCGTACTCAAGCAGATCTTTGTTGCTGATGCGTTCCCCGCCCGAGAACCCGGACACCGTGCCGGTCTCTTGCTTGAACGCGGTCAAACCAGCGACATCCAGACCTTTGGGATTGACGACGCCGCCCTGACTGTCGGAGACGGCGACGATCAGATATCCGTCGGCAGACATCAGCTCTGCCGCGTGCAGGCCGGCGTTGCCGAATCCTTGGATCGCGACGCGCGCGCCCTTGCGCTCGATGCCGAGCTCTTTGAGCGCTTCATTGGTCACGTACAGGCAGCCGCGCGCCGTCGCTTTATCGCGGCCGAGCGATCCGCCGATCGCCACCGGCTTACCGGTGACCACGCCGGGGATCGAATAGCCTTTCTGCATCGAGTACGTGTCCATGATCCAGGCCATGATCTGCGGGGTCGTATAGACATCGGGGGCGGGTATATCTTTTTCGGGGCCGATGATGATCGAGATCTCGCTCGTGAAGCGGCGCGTGAGGTTTTCCAATTCTTTGAGCGACATCGACTTGGGGTCGCAGATGACGCCGCCTTTCGCGCCGCCGAAGGGGATGTTGGCGAGCGCGCACTTCCACGTCATCCACATCGCCAGCGCTTTGACCTCGTCGAGCGTGACGTCCGGATGGAACCGGATGCCGCCTTTGCCCGGACCGCGCGAGAGGTTATGCTGCACGCGGTAGCCTTCGAAGGTCTTGAGCGTGCCATTGTCCATGCCGACCGGCACGGATACGGTCAAGATGCGCTTCGGCTCGCGCAGAAAGGCGTGGATGTTCTCGTCAAGGCCGATGAGCTGCGCCACTTCGTCGAGCTGGCGCTGCGCCATCTGCCAGACGTTTTGCTGCGACTGAACCGCCGAGCGATCGATCGTCGATGACATGGTTACCCCTCGTACGACGTGCATGCCGAAGACAGGACTTGAACCTGCACGTCCTTGCGGACACAAGTACCTGAAACTTGCGCGTCTGCCAGTTTCGCCACTTCGGCTCGGGCCGGCATGATTTCGCTCATCCGTCTTTAACGCCTGCCGGAAACGCCGTGACGCCACATCACGTTTACTCTGTATGGAAGGTTTGCGCACAATGATCAACCGCGTGTTGGGCGGGTGCGCGCTCGCGATCCTCACGTTAAGCGCCGCGTCTGCATCCGCTCCTGTTCCTTATCTTCCCGTGCCGCATCACGCGACGGTGATTCTCAACACTGGCTCGACGAACGCACCGGGCTATCGCATCGTCGTCGCGCGCGACGGCAGCGCGCAATGGATCAGCGGATCGATGCGTCATAGCGGCCAGCTGTCGCAGAAAAGCACGCAGAAACTGTTCGCCGATCTCGCGTCCGCGATGCCGCTGTCGAAGCTGCAATCCGCGCATTGCATGAAGAGCGCCTCGTTCGGCACGTCGACGTTCGCGTACTGGGAACACGAACGCTCGTCAGATCTGCAGTGCACGAGCGACGTGCGCGCGACCGCCCTGTATTCGACTATCCAAGCGGTTGCGGTCGAACTGGGCATCGGCAAGCACACGATCCCGATGCTGCCCAACGAGCCGCGCCGTCCGATGCCCGAAACGAGCCCGTCGCCGACCTAGAACTCGGTGCCGCTGGTGAAGTTGAAGTCCTCGATGCGCACCGCCGGCAGGACGTGCGATTCGCTGCGCACGAGTTCGCTTGCAAGCTCGCAGCGGTTGAGCGCATCGACGATCGATTCGTTGAAGCGCATGTTCTTCAGGCCGTGCGCGATCCGGCCGTTTTGGATCAGGAAGAAGCCGTCGCGCGTCATGCCGGTGATGATCGTCTGCTTCTGATCGACCAGCCGGATATACCACGTGCGCGAGACGAGCACGCCGTGCTCGACGCTCGCGATCAGCTCCGCCAGGGTGCGGCTGCCCGGGTCGACGACGATGTTAAGGGGCAGCGGACCATATGAATTGGGCGCCGGCAGCGCGTGGCCGGTGTTCGGGTGTTTGAGTTTCGCGGCGTAATACGAATCGTAGGCGACGTCGCGCGCGATGCCGCGCTCGACCAGCGCGATCTGCTTGCGCGGCACCCCTTCGAAATCGAACGGGATGCCAAGGCCTTGCGGATGCGCGAAGTCGTCGCGGATCGTGACGTTGGCGCCCATCACCGGCTCGCCGATCTTGCCGCTCATGAAGGACGAGCCTTGATCGAGCGGCTGCGCGCCAAACGCGATCCAGGACAGATAGCCGAGAAATTCCCGAAAGGCGGGCGGTTCCAGGATCACCGTGTACTTGCCCGGCTTGAGGACTTCAGGGTCGGCACCATCGACAGCCTTGCGCGCCGCCGTCTGCGCGAGCGCATCCGGATTCAGATCGGCGAAGCGGCGCGCGTGGCCTTCAGCGTAGCCGCTTGATGACGGGCCGATCGCCTTGATGTTGATCGCGCTGTCGGCCGAGCGGAAGAAGCGCCGCACGCCTTTCGAGTTGGCCACCGCGATCGTGTCGGTGCGGCTGCTCACGTAGCCGGCCGCATATAACTCGCTGCGCCGCATGACGCGCACGATCTCGGCCACCGCTTCGGCGCGCGCTTCCGGCGGCAACTCAGCGGTCGCCTCGTCGTAGACACTGCCGGCATCGGCGAGCGGTCCTCCGTCACCGGGAAGCCCAGGAAAGTCATTGTCCTCGGGCGCGAGCCGTGCCATCTCGCTTGCCCGCGCGACGACAGCTGCGATGCTTGCGCCGTCAAGCCGATTCGTTGACGCGACCCCCGTGCGCTTGCCGAACACCGCGCGCACCGAGAGCTGCCAGTTGCGTTCGACCATGCTCTCGTGGATGTAATTGTGCGTGTAGCGCGTGAGCGCGAGTTCGCTGCCCGCGAGCAGCGCTTCGGTCTGGTCGGCTTTCGATGCGCCCAGCGCGGCGTCGAGCGCGCGCTGCACTTCGGTCTGATCGACGACGAAATCAACCGCCATAGCCGACCCCCACCTTGACCTGGCGGAAGCGCGCCGGCGACGCGCCCTGGCAGGAACGAGCCGTCTGCAGCGGCTCGCCCTTGCCGCAGTTGGGCGTTCCCCATGCGACCCACAAAGAAGAATCGCCGATCGAGTCGCACGACGCCCAGAACTCCGGCGTCATGCCGGCGTAGGTCGGATTCTTGAGCAGGCGGCCCTTCTTGCCGTTCTTGATCTCGTAACCGATCTGACAGCCGAACTGGAAGTTCAGCCGCTTGTCGTCGATCGACCACGAGCGGTTGCTTTCCATATAGATGCCGTCTTCGATGCCGTCGAACAACTCGTCTAGCGAGCCGGCGTCGCCGGGCAACAGATTGACGTTGCCGATGCGGATCATCGGCAGCCTGCCCCAATACTCCGCACGGACGACACCTGCCAGTCCTACATCCGCGGTCGCTGCGGTATCGCGGCCTGCCATATAACCGACGAGCACGCCCTTGCGTATCAGATCGATGCTCTTCGCCGGCGTGCCCTCGTCGTCGTAGCCTTCAGTCGCGAGCGCTTTGGGGCACGTCATATCGCAGACGACGTTGACGACGTCGCTGCCGTAACGGAACGTGTTGAGTTTGTCGAGCGTCGCGAAGGACAGACCCGAAAAATTCGCTTCCCAGCCGAGCACGCGATCGAGTTCGAGCGCGTGACCGATCGACTCGTGGATCTGCAGCGAAACCTGATCGCCTGAGAGCACGATGTCCTTCGTGCCGCTTGGGCTCTGGTCCGCGGTGAGCAGCGCGACCGCCTCCTCACCGGTACGCCGAGCGTTCTCAAGCAGCTTGGCGGCGTTGATCACCTCGTAGCCGCCGGTCTGATACAACCCCGCCGTGCCGGGATATTGGCGGTCCTGCACGTCGCCATTGCCGACCGCAAGTGCGGTAAGCGCACTGCCACATTGCACGAGGTTCTGCGTGATGCGGCTTCCTTCGGTGCTGGCGAAAAGCTTGTCGGTGTGCCACACGTCGATCCATGCGCGTGACACCGTGACGCCGGGCGTGGCGCGCATCTCCTTGTCGACGTTCAACAGATAATTCACGCGCTCGCTTGTCGAGATCGTTGACGGGTCGATCTCGACCGGCGTCTTGTACGTGTCGACGAACTTGCCGGCGGGCAGCAGGTCGATGCGATGCGTTTGCACTTCGCGGCTCGCGCGCGCGATCTCAACTGCCAGCGCCGCGACGCGGTCGATCTCGTCGTCGTCCAGCGACGCGCTCGATGCGAATCCCCATGCGCCGTCGACTAATGCGCGAACCGAAAAACCGCTGCTTTCGGCGTCGCTCAGACCGGCGACGACGCCGTTTCTGATCTCGACGTGCTCGTCGCGGATGCTGCCGAAACGCACATCAGCATACTGCGCACCTTGGGCAGACGCCGTATCGAGCGCCCGCTGCGCGTGGTTTTCGAATTCCAAAGGGTACCTCTACAAGACATAGGCGGCTTGTAGCCGCCTTCCAGCGCGGGGCGCGTTTCGGGTGCGCAGGCCGCCGGTCCCCCGGCAACTAAGGATTACGTAGGTGTTCAAGCCAGAGAACGGCGAGGCTATCCCGTTGAACGCGGTCCTCGATTTCCCCAGCGAACAGCCTCGCCAAACGTTGGTCCCCGCTGTCGACAAGGCGTTTCGGCTGCTCGTGGCGCTCGGCGATTCGGCCGAGCCGCTCGGGGTTTCGCAGCTCTCGCGCACGCTCGGGCTCGGCAAGAGCACCGTCCACGGCCTTGTGACAACCCTGGAAACCCTGGGCATTATCGAATCGCCCAGTCCGGGCAAGCGCTATCGGCTTGGACCGGGGCTTTTCGCGCTCGCCTCGCGTTCGGCCGGGCAACGCGATCTGCGCAACGTGGCGCGCCCTGCGCTGGAACGTCTCGCCGCGGCCACCGAACAGACCAGCTTCTTGGGCGTGCCGGCGGACGACCACGTCACGATTCTCGATCTGATCCACGGGCGTCCGACCATGTCTATTTCGGCGCCGATCGGCTCGGCGATCCCGCTGCTGGCCGGCGCGGTCGGCAAAGCGATCGTCTCGGCGTGGGATCAGCAGCGCCGCGATGAGTTCTTGCAGGACGGCCGTCTACCGGCGTTCACGGCGAACACGATTCGCGAGCCCGGGCAATTCATGGCCGCAGTAGACGCGGCTGCGAGCGAAGGCGCGGCGATCGATATCGACGAGTATGTCGACGGCATGCGCGCCGCGGCCGCGTCGATCTTCGGACCTACGCACGAGCTCGTGGCGGTTATCTGGGTCGCCGGCTTTTCGCGCCACGTCGACCGCGAGCGATTGGCCGAAATGGCGAAAGAAGTCGCGCGCGAAGCCACGGACATCAGCAAACTGCTCGGCGGCTTAACCTAGCGATAACCTAGTCCACGCAAGACGCGACGGCGTTCGCGCGAACGGCTTGTCGATGCGCATTGACCTTATCGCCGGCGCTATTGTCGCCGTTGCGGTCCTGTCGGGGCCGCCATCGCTCGTCGCGCAGCCGCCCATCCGCGTGCCTAAGGCGCCCGGGTCGTTCGATTACATGCTCGTCGATGTACCCGCGCACCGGCTGTTGGTCGCGCATACGGGCAGCCGCGCGTTTGCGGTCCTCGATCTGAAGAGCAGCGCGATCGACGCGCAAGTCTATCTGGACGGCGCGCCGCACGGCATCGCGGTCGACCTCAAACGCGACGTGTATTTCGTCGGCACGAGCCTGGTGCCGGAGATCGCCGTCATAAGCCGGCGCACGTTGCGCGTGCTTCGGACGATCCGCATGCCGGGGCCGGTCGACGCGCTCGCCTTTGACTCGGCGCATGAGCGGCTTTTCGCCGACGAAGATAACGGGCAATCGATCTGGGTGCTGGATGCTCGCGACCGCATCGTCGCCACGCTGGCGACGCCGCAAGATTCAGACAAATCCGAATTCGATGCGGCGGCCGGTCGACTTTATCAGAACTTCACGACTATCAACTCGACATATGTGATCGATGCGGCGACTTTGAACGTCACGGCACGCTGGAGCACGCGACCGGCACTGAAGCCGCACGGAATCGCGTTGGATGCGATGCGCAAGCGCATCTACGTCGCCGGCACCAATGGGTGGTTGGTCGCGCTCAGCGCTGCAACGGGTAGGGTCGTCGAACGTGCGGCGATCGCGAAGGACGTCGATCAAATCGCTTTCGACGCCCAACGCGGGCGAGTGTATTGCGCAAGCGGTGATGGAGTTCTATCGGTCGTTGACGTGCGTGAAAGCGGCCTTACGCACGTCGATGACCTTGCAGTGCCGAAAGGCGCACACACGCTTGCGCTCGATCCGCAAACAGGAGACGTGTGGATCTCCTATGGCACCGACCGCGACGACTACGTGATGCGGCTCGCGCCCTAACGAGTGCGCGCGCTTGCCTCGATGGGCGCCGCATCGAGGGCCGCCTCAAGATCCGCGATGAGATCGCGCTGTGCTTCGATGCCGACCGAAAGGCGCAGCAGTGAGTCCGTGACGCCGCGCGCCTCGCGCACATCCTTGGGGATCGAGCCGTGGGTCATCGTCGCGGGGTGGCAGATCAGCGACTCGACGCCGCCCAGACTTTCGGCGAGCGAGAACAGCCTCGTGTTGGCTCCTACCGCGCGCGCGCGGTCTGGCGCACCGCGTACCGTGAAGGACACCATGCCGCCGAA
>JAFAKE010000030.1 GCA_019235715.1 Vulcanimicrobiota bacterium | reverse complement strand
CGTCGATTCCTCGAAACCCGCGTTCAGGAGTGCGCGCACCGTGACATCACTGCTCGCGCATCTCTGGCGTAAAAGCCGGCGCGTAGTCTTCGGCTTCGAGCAGCCGACGGATCTCGATCTCCTGGCCCTCGTCAAAGGGCGCGCGTGCCACGTTGTAGGGCGATATTGGAAGGCTCATCGAGCACTGGTGAACACTAAAGGTCACCAGTGCTCTTTCTGTCTGGCTTCGAGCTATCTCGATTGGTCATGGAAAGGCATACAAGACACCGTGATTCGCAGACGGCAAGGCACACTTACGGCACACAGGGTCCGAAGAGAACGATGCGTCGGCCGAATGCTGTCGAATTGCATTGGCCGATGGGAAGCGGCTGCGAGAGCATTGGAGAAATTGTGATGTGGTTCGTGACTCGAAATCTTCCTGCGTTGCTTGTGGTGTTCGTGCTGTTCGGGTTGACGGTAGGCGGCGTTAGGTCCCAAGCAGCAGATGGGTTGCCGCCGGGTTATACGATGTCTCGAACCGGTAGCATTCACGATTTCGACTATTTCGTCGGTGGCTGGGCGACCCAGCAGCATTACATGATTGACCGCGGCACAAAAGGCGCGCGCTGGATCGATTTCACTGGTACGTTGTGCATGCAAGAGTATCTGGGCGGCATGGCCACAGTCGACGAGCTGTATATGCCTGCGCGGAAGTCTGCAGGGCTAACGCTGCGGGCGTTCGACCCCGCTAAGCGTCAATGGTCGATCTATTGGGTCAGCGGCAAGACAGGGCAGCTGGGCCTGCCGCCGGTGGTCGGTGGTTTTCAAGGACCGCGTGGCGAGTTCTACTCGTCGGACACCGATAACGGGCAACCCGTGAAGGTACGCTTTCTTTGGACGCTCATCGACCACGATCACGCCCGTTGGGAGCAGGCCTTCTCGTACGACAATCGGACGTGGCAGACCAATTGGATAGCGAACTTCACGAGAGCCGACACGGCCCAGATCTGCGACTCCGGTCGTCCGAAGCGTTAAGAGACTCGGGGCTCTAGGAGAACCCGAGAAGCGGCACAAACACCTAGCGGGCAGCGTCGGGCCGTAGCGTAGCTTGGTTATCGCGCCTGTCTGGGGGGCAGGAGATCGCTGGTTCAAATCCAGTCGGCCCGAAATGCGAAAAGCCCGCAAAAACAACGTTCACGGCATGGTTTCATCACTGGCAACGAACACAAGCTCACCGACTGGCACTTTGTAAGTCGAGCCGGTGCGTTGCGTAGTGAAGACGCTGTACAGCTAACTTGAACGACAAGGTCGCAAGACGGGCTCTTATGTTACATAAGTAAGGCTTGGGGCCGGTTTTGGAGCTCGGCTCGAATAGGGCGAGCCGAAAGTCTAAAGGCGCCTAGAACGATTGGCCCTCGTTTGGCACGGGATGTGTCGAGCGGCGCGCTCGAAATTCACCGCTACCGTGGCGTTCAAAAGATTGCGATCGGCTAGGCGTCGGCTTCGTGTCTTTACGGTTTTGCTTGCTGTCTTAGCGCTGACATGGCCATCGATTGCGGCTCCCGCCCAAATCGGCACGATTCCGATCGTGTCGCTCGTCGCCGGCGATGTCACCGTCGAAAGCCAGACGAGTGCCACTCACAAGTTGGTCTCGGTCGAGCCGCTTGGGTCGCCGTCATCGCTGAAGACGAGTCCGGCGGCCGCGGCGACGGTGAGTTTTGAGGGCGTCGGCACGGTCCGCATTGGACCAGCCACGGCTACCAAAGTCGTCTCTACCCCCAATGGGCTGACGTTCGCGCTCACGAGTGGCGCGCTTTGCGTGCATTCCGAGGCGGCGTCGGTTGCGGTGTGGGTGGGCGACGTCGAGGTCATGCCGTCCTCGTCATCGGCAACCTTTGACATACGCGGCGATCCCAATAATCTGACCCTCGCTGTCTTTGTCGGAGACGTCTCCGTGCGGCATGCGGGCGCGAATCTCGCGCAAAGCGCAGGCAGCGCGCTCGTCATGGGATCGGATGGAACTGGCGAGCACCAGGTGTTGCTCGCGCCGACCGTGCAAACGGATTTCGCAGCGCTCGGCTGCCCGGATCAAGATGTGATCGCGTCAGCCGAATCGGTCTCGACACCTCCGAATGCTGCGCCGGGTGGCGGGCATGGATCGGGAGGCGTCATCGGAGCTCTCTTAGGAATCGCGGCCGTTGCTGCTGCCTTTGCCGGTCATGGGGGTGGCGGATCCGGAAGCACGTCACCCACCGCAGAGCCGACAGCGCCGCCGACCAGTCCATTGCCAACTTCAACGCCGACTCTTCCACCGACACCGACGCCGACGCCGACGCCAACCGCGACGCCGACGCCGACGCCAACCGCGACGCCAACGCCGCCACCGACAGATACACCTACACCAACGCCGACGCCCACATCAACGCCGACGCCAACGCCCACACCAACGCCAACGCCGACCGCGACGCCGACATCGACGCCCACGCCTACCCCGACGCCGACACCCGCACCGGGTCCATTGACCGTGAGCACCAACACAATCGCGATCGTTGGGACTGGAACGAATGCTCAATTCACCGTCTCGGAAGATAATTACACTGGCGTGTTCAGCGCCGTGAGTTCCAACACGACGGCGGTGACAGTGAGCGGTTCAGGCAACGGTCCGGGCCCAGTGACATTTACACTGACAGCCGTCGCGCCCGGCAATGCCAATGTCACCGTTTCCGACGACCACGGCGGTCAACAGATCGTCTTCGCGTCAGTGACCACAGGCACCATGACGGTCAATCCGCAAATCCTGTCATTCGCCGGACCGCACGGGAACATGAAGTTTTCGGCCGCCGATAGCTTAGCGACCGCGACCACAGTCTTTAGCGCCGTGAGCAGCGACCCAACGATCGTGACCGTGGACCCGCCGACTCAGACGGGAGCAGGGCCGTTCAAGTTCACCGTCACCCCGAGCGGCAATACGGGTCAGGCGACCATCACAGTAAGTGATCCCAACGGAACCGCCGTCGTAAGCGTGGGCGTAGGTGTTCCACCCCTGCGCAAAGCCGTTGTCGTGCAGCCGCCTCCCAAGCGGCCCATCCTCGTGTTGCCGCAGCCATCTCCCGAGCCGAATCCGACGCCGCAGTTGCCGGGCCGACTCACGCTGAGCGCCGCAAACCTCACCATTGCGGGGCCCGCGCAAGTCCAGCTGTTGACCGCGACTGAAGTCGGATATTCGGGGCCTATTAGCGCCGTCGTCGTCGGTCTTGCGGTAGTGGAGATCGATCACCCGAGCGGGCTCGGTCCGACGCAGATATTCAAACTGACGTCACGGACGGTCGGCGCAACCACGGTTCGCGTGTCCGACAATCGCGGGAACGTGGTGCTGCTCGCGATTCAGGTGACGCCGGCCGTCGCGACACCTGCACCCCTCCGACAGCCGATGCCGACGCCGCCGCCCTCTGGACCGCGCGCGCCAAACCCGGCGCCTGCACCGAAACCGCCGCGCGCCAAGTAAGACGAAATGCCGGCGCTTAGCGCCGGGGCGCGTTCATCCGTTCGAAGATCGCATCGAGCTGCTCGCGCGACGCGCGGCTGGACTCGCTCGAAAACTGGTACGTGACCTCGCGGTGGTCCTCGTTTCGCAGCGCGGCGAACGCGGCATCTGCGAATTCGTCGAGCGGAACTCCAAACGTGTGCAGTCCGGATCCGCCAAGATCGGTATCGACCGCGGGTGGGATGACTTCGACGACGTGGATCGGCGTTTCGCGCAGCTGGTGGCGAAGAGACTGCGTGAATGAGTGCATCGCCGCCTTTGTCGCGCAATAGACCGGAACGCCCGCGAGCGGCACGAACGCCAAACCAGAAGTGACGTTCAATATCGCAGGCTTCTCCTGTTTGCGCAGCTGCGGGATGAGCAGCGTGCACATATGGATGTGCGCCTCGAGATTGATGGCCATCTCCCGATGCATGACCTCCCACGCCGGATTGTTCGTCAGATCGATGCGTTGCTGGATGCCGGCATTGTTGATGAGCACATCGAGGGCCGGATGTTCGCGCACGATCTTGTCGACGAATGCGACGCGCGTGTCTGGCTCGGAGAGATCGCATTCATAGGCATCTATGCCGGGATGCTTGGACTGCATGTCGCGCAGCATGTCTGCGCGCCTGCCGCATATGATGACCTTGTTGCCGGCCTTATGAAACCGAGCGGCCAGCGCAGAACCAATGCCGCTTGCACCGCCGCTGACAAGCACCGTGTGGTGGGAAATATCCATGGCGACCCGCTTTGCCGGTTGCGCCGGCGGCCCTTCGTCGTCAGGCTACGACGCGCGTTGCGCCTCCTCGTGACGTTCGACGCGAGACTTGAGATGACGCAACTGCGCCACCTCCATGATGTGGTGGATCACGCGGGCTGCCGCGAGCCGCCCGGGCTCGCTGACCCGGTGTGGCCCGAGCGCGACGCGCACGCGGACGTGCAGCCGCGTCGTCCGCGTGTCAACTGGTTCGAGTTCGAATGCCCACGTCACGTGCCAAAAATCGTCCGGGCGGGCATCGAAGAAGCGCAACTGCCCATCGCGCTTGCCGTCGTACAGCCCGCCGAGCACGAATGCGCGGGGCCGGTCAAGCACGAGGACTTCAAATCCCGAGTCGCCCTGCGGAGTCGCGGGAATCACATCTCCGACGCGCAGCTGCTGCAGCTGGGCGTTGACGGTGTCCGCGCTGCGCGCGCCTGCGTTGTCGAGCGCGTCGATGCTATACCAGCCCGCGCGCCGGCATCCCATCTGGACGAGCCACGGCCATATCGCATCGGGTCTCGCCTGGATCGTCACTCCGTCCGTCATTTCCGCGGCTGCATCGGGGATTAGATCGTCGCCCGCGAGGTGTGCATGCTTTTCGGCTTGGCGCGGCGAGCCGAGCTCGCGGCGCACGCGCTGCAACAGATGCCTGCGGATGAAATGCGAGAACGGTCCAACGATCGCGAAGTAGTTCTGAAAGCGGCGCCATGCCTCCGCATTCGTCGCGCTCACGCGCAGTTCGAACACGATCCGTGTGACGAGTTCGCCGCGCGGCACGCAGCGCAACTCCCAAGCCACCTTGACCCAATCAGCCTCGTCGAAGGCCGCGAAGTCAGAGGGCGCGACGTCGGCAAACTCGATCCCAGGTTGCCAGACCTTTCCAATGGCGCCGACGGCGATCGACTCACCGGCGCGCTCGGCTAAACGGCGAAACCCCTGGCCCTCGCCGGTCATATCGTCGATGCGCATGGCGTTCGGTGCAGTCGCGTGGCGCAGCGCGCGATCGGGCGCCGTCCGCAGCCAGAACAGCGCGCGCACGACCGGCGATGACGCAAAATCGTAGCGCCGCACGTATTCCCACGTGCGCGCTAGCGGCGCACCCACGTCGATGCGATCGATCTGCATGAGGCGTGGGCTAGGGATGAAGCGCTCGAGGTCACCCATGCTTGAAGTCTAGCCGTGCCATGTGAAGCCGGCGCCTCGGAATTGGGAAGGCGCCGTGAGCCGCACGCTTGGCCGACCATGCAAGGCTTTTCAGGCGGCCAGCCAAACCTTGGGGCCGGCACCATACCTGCCGCTTTTCCACCTTGCACCTGTGCTTGAGGAGTGATGGTCGTGCTTGAAGGACGAGTCGCATTCGTCACCGGCGGAACGCGCGGTATCGGCGCCGCGATTTCGGCGCTCTTGGCCAAGGACGGCGCGCACGTCGCCGCCGGCTACAACAAGGGAGAGGAAACTGCGCGGCAATTCAAGTCCACGATCGAGAAAAACGGCGCTTCGATTTCGGTCCATCAGGGACGCGTGGATGACCCCGGGGACTGTCAGCGCGTCGTTCAAGAAGTGCTCGATAATTTCGGACGTATCGATTACTTGATCAACAACGCCGGCATCACGATCGACAAAACCGTGCGCAAGATGACAGAAGAAGAATGGCACCAGGTCTTGGCGGTCAACCTCTTCGGGGCGTTCCACATGACGAAGGCCGTGCTCGAGCACATGATCGGACGCGGCTCAGGGCGGGTCGTCAATATCAGCTCGGTGATCGGCGAGACGGGCAACGTCGGGCAGGCGAATTACGCCGCCTCGAAAGCTGGACTGTTCGGGTTCAGCAAGAGCCTCGCGCTGGAGATGGCACAGCGCGGCATCACTGTGAACTGCGTGGCGCCCGGCTTCATCGAAACCGAGATGGTCGCAGCCATTCCAAAGCCCGCGCTCGATAAAGTCATCGAGCGCATTCCGCAGCGCCGGCTTGGACGACCGGATGAAGTCGCGCGCGTCGTACGTTTTTTGATCGACGACGATTCGTCATACGTCACGGGCGCGGTCTACACGGTCAACGGTGGCCTCGACATGTAGCAGGTAGCGGGTGCTCGCGTACCGCTACCCGATACGGCTTTGCGGGAACAAAGCGGTTGCTGGGTAAACCTAGCAGTATGACTACCTCATCTCTTAAGGGCCGGGTCGGCATCGTCACGGGCGGCGCACGGGGGATCGGCGCCGCGATCACGAGTTTGCTGGCCGCAGACGGGGCGACTGTCATCGTCATGGGGCTGGCCCCCGACCGTGCCCGCACCGAAACCCTGCGCGCGTCCCTCAACGGCGCGGCCAAAAACATCGCATTCCGCGAGGGCAATGTCGCCCATTACGAGATCTGCAAGGGCGTCGTCGAGGAGGTGCGTGTCCATTACGGGCAGATCGATTTCCTCGTCAACAACGCCGGCATCACCGCGGACCACACGGTCCGCAATATGACGGTCGAAGAATGGCAGGCGGTTCTGGCAGTTGACCTGTCGGGACCGTTTTTCATGATCAAGGCGGTGCTCGAGCACATGCTCGAGCGCAATTACGGGCGCATCGTCAACATCAGCTCGGTGGTCGGCCACACGGGCAACTTCGGCCAGGCCTACTACTCGTCGGCAAAGGCCGGGCTCATGGGATTGACCAAAACCGTTGCGCTCGAGACCGCCTCGCGGGGCATCACGGTCAATGCGGTCGCGCCCGGCTTCATCAACACAGACATGGTCGCTGCTATGCCGAAGGCCGCCATCGAAGCGGCGATTCAAAAGTCACCCGAACGGCGGCTCGGCCAACCCGAAGAAGTCGCGCGCGTCGTGCGCTTCCTTTTGGATGACAGCTCGGGCTACATCACGGGCGCTGTCTACGACGTCAACGGCGGACTCTACATGTGAAGAACGGCGCATCCGGCAGCATTCCCCTCGAAGAGCTCGGCTATGGCCTTGAGGTCGCCGGCATCGATCCGGCTGCGCTCAACGATGCCGTGCGCGCGGTCGTCGCCGACGCCATGATGAATCCGGCGCTGATGACGACGTGGCTTGGCGGACTTGCCGTTGCCGAGCAAACCATCGGCCTCAACACCCTGCGCCGCATGCAGGGCGAGCAGCCGGAATCGCCGGTGAGCGTGCCGCACGACGACAAGCGCTTTAACGATCCCGCCTGGCGCAGCAATCCGTTCCTGTTCGGCGCGCTCGAAGACTATTTCGTGCGCTCGCGCGCGGCCCTCGATCTTGTCGAAGCGTCGCGCTTGCCCGAAGCGACCCGTAAGAAAGCGCGCTTTGCCATCCGCCTGATGCTCGACGCGATGGCGCCCAGCAATGTACCGTGGATGAACCCCGCGGTCGTCAAAGAGGCGATGAACAGCGGCGGCGGCAGCCTGATGCGCGGACTGCAGAACTTTCTGGACGACGTGCGCAACAACGGCGGCCAGCCGCGCCAGGTCGACACGTCGGGATTCAGCCTCGGCCGGAATTTGGCAGCGACGCCAGGCCGAGTCATCTTCCGCAATGCGCTGATGGAGCTGATCGCTTACGAACCGCAAAGCGCGAAGGTGCACGAGATTCCGCTGCTGTGCTCGCCGCCGTGGATCAACAAGTACTACATCATGGACCTTGCGCCGGGCCGATCGTTCGTGGAATGGGCGATACGGCACGGCCATCAGACCTTCATGATCAGCTATCGCAACCCGGACGAGACGATGGCCGCGTACACGATGGACGACTACTTGCGCGAGGGCTTGTTGACTGCGCTCGACGTCGTCCAAGAGACGACTAATGCGAAGAAAGTGAACCTCAGCGGTCTCTGCTTGGGCGGGACCATGGTCGTCATCGCGCTCGCCTATCTTGCCGCGAAGGGCCAAGCGGCGCGCGTGAACTCGGCGACCGTAACCAATACGCTCGTCGATTTTTCAATACCGGGCGATCTGGGCGTATTCACCGACGAGACGACGGTCACGCGGCTCGAAGAGCGCATGCGCGAGCGCGGCTATCTCGAAGCCGATGAAATGGCGGGCACGTTCAACTCGCTGCGCGCCAACGATCTTATCTGGAGTTACGTCGTCAACAACTGGTTCATGGGCAAGACGCCGCCGGCGTTCGACATCTTGGCATGGAACGGCGATAGCACGCGAATGCCCGCGGTGATGCACTCGCAGTATCTGCGCACGTGCTATCTGCAGAACGCGATCGTGAGACCCAACGCCTTTGTGATCGACGGGACGCCGCTCGACTTAGGCAAGATCCGCACGCCGTTGTACGTGCTCGGCGCGGAATCCGATCACATCGCGCTGTGGCACGGATCGTATGCGACGACGCAATGGGTCGGCGGCGACGCGAAATACACGTTGAGCAACTCGGGGCACGTCGCCGGCATCGTCAATCCCCCCGAGAATCCGAAGGCGTGTTATTGGACAAAGCCGCACGTCATCAAAGGCGAGAGCGCCGATGCCTGGCGCGCGACAGCGCCGCGCCATGAAGGCAGCTGGTGGAACGATTGGGCGAAGTGGATCGAGGCGCGGGCCGGTGCAAAGAAGGCGCCTGCAAGACTGCCCGAGGGCGATCCGGCACCCGGTCGCTACGTGCGCAATGAAGCCGCACCGCCGTATCGCGTGAACGGCCGCGCGCATGAAGGCAAACGTGGCCGTGTAGGCGCCAAAGCGGGTGCACGTAATGGCGCGCGCAAACGCCGAGGAGCGCGATCATGAACGAGCGCGACGACGTCGTTTGGAATAACCTCGGCGAATTCATACGCGCGCAGCGCGAGCTCGCGAACCTTTCGCTGCGCCAGCTCGCTGAGCTCGCCAAAGTGTCCAATCCATACTTGAGCCAGGTCGAGCGGGGCCTCTACAAGCCGTCGGCAGAAGTGCTCAAGAATATCGCCAACGCGCTGCACATGTCGGCCGAAACGATGTACGGTCAGGCGGGCTTGCTCGACGAGGACAGCAAGAACGCGGCGCCGCACGGCGTCGAAAACGCGATCAAGCTCGATCCTGGGCTCAGCCAAGATCAAAAAGAGACGCTCATCCGCATCTATCGCGGCTTCACCGAGCGATAAGGACGATAGTCGCCGCCTAGCCGCCTGTCCCGCGCAGCAGCACTTGACATACATAGCGGGCGCTTGGTAAACTTAGCGCAGAGACGGAAACGTCATCACGCCTTAAGGAGAAACCCCATGACCAAGACCTACACCGACTACATCGCCAAAGTGCAAGACGACGTGCTCGCGCAGATCAAAGAAGCGCAAGACGTCAGCCTCAAGAGCTTTGCCTCATTCCGCGAGCTGTCGGCGACCTACCCGACCATGCCCGCGATGCCCAAGCTGGAAGGCTTCCCGACGCCGGCCGAAGTGATCGAGCAGTCCTTCGATTTCGCCGAGAAGTTCCTCGAGCTGCGCAAGGCATACGCGCTCAAGGTCGCTGCGCTTGCCGAGACCGCGCAAAAGCACTTCGCCGATGCCGCTCGCACGACCGTGAAGGCATCCAAGAACAACTAAGAACGACGTAGAGAAGCGAGAAGCCGCCGTTGCGCACCAACGACGGCTTTTTCCTTATGTCGGGCTACGTTCGGACTTTATCAGTGCGGGTAGCCGGGCTGTCCGGGCTGCCCAGGGTATCCGCCGCCATTCGGCGCACCGGGTTGCGGCTGCTGCCCCGGTTGCGGACTGGCATCGACCGGCGGCGGCACGCGCGAATGCTGCGCGCCCTGGAATGGTTTCTCGACGCCGTTGAGCGTGATCGTGCCGAACATGTCGGCGATGCCGTCGAGCGTCGCGTCGACCTTTCCGATCACCGTTGCGTCAGTTGCGTCCGACGACTTGATGTCGAGCTTGAGGTGTGCGCCGTCGCGCAGACCGCTTAAGAGATACGTCGTCTTCTTGTCGGGACTCCACGTGCCGGAGATGGAATTGCCGTCCGTTTTGAGCGTCATCTTGGAGTACTGGATGTCCTTATCTTCAATGATGACTTGCCAGGTGCCGTTGGGGATCAACGCCAGCTCCATGAACGGCGTTGGCACCGGCGTCGGAGTGGGCGAGGGCGAGGGGGGCGCGGCTGCGGCGATGCCGATCGCGGACGAAACAAAACCTGCGAAAATCGCGGCGGCGAGCAACACGAGCAACGCCGCATCACGGAACCGTTTGACCATAGTGTGTCGGCAATACGACTCCAGCGCGCAGACGACCTGGCGGACAACCGCCGGCGTCGCCGCGGGTATCTCCAGGTGGCTGCTGAATGCCCGGCCATGAGCTCGGCATCGTCGGGACAGGGTTCGCATTGCGTCATCTACACCGATGGCGGCGCGCGCGGCAACCCCGGTCCGGCGGCGGCGGGCGTCGTGATTCTCGCCGATGACGGTCGCGTTGCCGCCGAACTGAGCGAATATCTCGGCGTCGCGACCAATAACGTCGCTGAATATCGTGCGCTGCTGCTCGGCCTGCAGCGCGCGCTCGATGACGGCTATCGGCAGCTCGACATCTGCATGGACAGCGAACTGGTCGTCCGTCAGCTTAACGGCGCGTACAAGGTCAAGGACGCGAAGATCATCCCGCTCTATGCCCGCGCGCGCAAGCTCATGCGCGAGTTCGACGAGGTGCAGGTGACGCACGTGCGCCGGGATCAAAACCATCACGCCGACGCGCTTGTCAACGCCGCGCTTGACGCGCAAGCGGCGCAGCGCCGCCTCGACGAGTCATAGGGCGCTGCGCACGCGGCGCTTCTAATGGAAAGGCAGGTGTCCGATCGACGCCGGCTGTGGCGGCGGTAGCGTCACGTTTATCGTCTTTGGTCCGGCTTTCGTGTTGACGGTGACTGTCGGCGGCGAGCCCGCCTGATAGTACGCTGCGATCGGCGCCGCGTTAGCGACCTCGCACAGCACGCCTTTTGGCGTGCCCACTTCGAAGTTGTAGACGAACGGCGTCGACGTCGCTTGCAAGGTGACTTGGTCGCATGAAACGATGCTGACGCTCGCGACGGTTATGACTCCCTTGCCGACCTGATACGCGACAATCGTGGACGGATTTGCCAGCTTCCACGTCAGTCCCGAGCCGGCCGCGGAGGGGCCGGTCAGCAGCACGCTGCAGAGCAGCCCCCCGAGCACTGATAGCGGGATTCGATTGATGCTCGACCTCACGGCGACGGAGGTGTGCCACCATGGCGGGCGATGCATTCGTTGTACATCTCGATGTCGTATTTCGCCGCGGCCTGGTATGCGGCGGCCGACGCCCCAGGTCCTAACTCGCCAGGAGCGGGAGGCGAAATTTGATGGCACGGATTCGGCCCGTAGAACGCGATCGCCAACAGGACCTCCGCGTTCTGCGGGGCGCTGAGCACCGTGCTTTTCACGGTTACCGCTGGGTTCGGTGGAAATATTTTCCAGTAGATGAAGTCCACGGGGTTCGTGGCAGTGATTGTGACCGCGGACGCGTTGGTGTATACAACGGTCTGCGGCGTCTTCCACGCGTTGGTGGAGGGGCTTACAGAAGCGATCGGCGTTCCCGGCAGCTTTTCGTTCTTGTCCACTTGGAAACCAAGCGTCCTCACGTTGGGTTCGCCGCCGCCGCACGGCGGCGTATGGCAAGCCGGCTGGAACAAGTACCACGCAGTGGCGTTAAACGCGGGCTCGCCCTTATACGTCTTGATCGTCACCCCTGGTGTGGTATGGAGTCTGCCTTGAACATCCCAGAAAAGAAATGCGAAGGTGCCCTTGGGGGCGGTAAGCGAGGTGTCGGCCACCAGATGCGCTGTCTTGCCGGCTTGCAAGCACAGAGTCGATCCGGAACCTGGGGCCAGTTTTCCCGTGTCGATGTTGCGGTGGATCTCGGTCAGCAGCGTTCCGGGAGGGCATGAAGCCGCTGCCGGTGCGGCGGCAATCGCGAAAAGTGTGGCAACGAATGCGATCGCCACGAGCAAATGTAAGAACGAAGCCTTTGCAATTGATCTCATCATCGTTTCTCCTAGATTCGGGAGTAACATAAAAGAGAGAGCTAGTTGCTTGGACTAACGAGGAGCTTGAAAGCCTACGTTCCAGGTGACTTCGGAGTTCACCCAGTTCTAATCTCGGGACTTAAGCGCTTGCGCGGGCGCGGCGCGTGTGCTGGAGCACCTCGGCCGCCATTTCGTAACGGTCTTGCGGGATCAGATACGCGCCGGCGGCCCCCGCGCTCGTGCGCAACTCGTCGAGCAAATCCCGGGCGATCGCAATGCCTTCCGCGCGCTCGTCCGCCGCTGCTTTCATGCGGTCGCGGATCGCTTGCGGAATCGACATGCCGGGTACTTCGTTATGCAAGAACTCGGCGTTGCGATGGCTGCGCAGCAGCAGAACGCCGACGAGCACCGGGAATCGCAGCGCGGCCGTACGCTCGAGGAACGGCTTGATGGCAGCGATCTCGTAGATCGGCTGCGTCATAGCGAAATCGGCACCTGCGGCGAGTTTCTCATCGAATTTTTTAAATTCGCCATCGAGATCTTTGGCCAGCGGATTGACGGCGACGCCCACGCGGAAGCGCGTCGGCGGCCCCACATCGGTGCCGGCATGATCCTTGCCGTGGTTAAGGGCGTTGACGATCTCCGTGAGGCCGACCGATGTCACGTCGAAGACCGACGTCGCTTTTGGAAAATCGCCGACATTGCTCGGATCGCCCGTGAGGGCCAGGATCGCAGTGACACCCAGTGCGCCCGCGCCGAGCAATTCGCTTTGCAGTCCGAGCAGATTGCGGTCGCGGCAGGTGAAGTGCAGGATCGTCGCCAGTTTCGTCTCGCGCATGATGAGATGCGCGAGCGCCGTGCTCGACATGCGCAGACGCGCGGTAGGATTGTCCGAGATGTCGACGGCATCCGCGCCCGCTTCCTCGAGCATGCGGGCGCCGGCGAGTGCGTTCGAGTAGTCGACGCCACGCGGCGGAGACACCTCGACGGTCGTAACGAACTCGCGCCCGAGTTTGCGTTCGAACTCCGTCAGCGGCCGTTGAGCCGGCAGTACGGTCGGTGCGCCGCGTGACGGCGCGCGCTCTTCGACTGCGGCGGCGACGGCGCGCGCGCGCGGTTGCACGCGTGTGTCGGCGATCTCGCCGCGCATCGCGGCGATATGATCGGGCGTTGTGCCGCAACAACCGCCCACGACGTTGACGCCGAGCGCGACGAAATCGCGCGCGAAGCGGCGGAAATATTCCGGCGAAGACTGATAAACGGCGCGATCGTCGACGCGATGCGGATAGCCGGCGTTCGGCATGACGAACAGCGGCGCGTCGATGTGCGCGATCATCGGCGCAAGCACGTCGTACACGCCTTGCGGCCCGACAGCGCAATTCACGCCGACCGCATCTGCGCCGGCCTCGCGCAAGCGGCGTAGAGCCGGCAGTAACGGATCGCCGCCCGGCGTTTTGCCGTCTTCAAGAACTGACAGCGAGACGACAACCGGCAGGCCCGCGGCGATGCGTTTGCCAGCAGCGAGCGCGAGCAGCGCTTCTTCGACGCTGCCGAACGTCTCGAGCAGCAGAAGGTCGGGCGCAGCGGCGACGACCGCGGCGATATGCTCGGCGAAAACTTCGCTCGCTTCGCCCTGATCGACCAATCCCAACGGCCTCATCAGCGCGCCGAGCGGTCCAACCGAGGCGGCGACGTACGCGCGACCGCGCGCCGCTTCGCGCGCGAGGCGCACGCCTGCCGCATTGATCTCCGCAAGATGCGCGCGCATTTCGTGCGCAGCCAGCTTGAGCCGGTTGCCGGCAAACGTGTTGGACTCGATGAGCTGCGCGCCGGCGGCCACGTAGTCGGCATGCGCACCTGCCACCAGTTGCGGCGCATCGAGATTCAAGCGTTCGACGCACGTCGTCGCAGCGGGGGCACGATCGAGCAAGAGCGTTCCCATCGCCCCGTCGGCAAGGATGCAATTGGTGGTCCAACGCGCCGCGATCGGTTCCATCGTCGTCGCGCACTTTTGCGGGGGCGCCGAGGATGCCTTTGTCGGCGGGCCGAACGGCGCGCGTCGTGAGTCCCACCCGCTCGAGCATCGTCTTTGTCTCGATAGACATGGAAGGCTGCGCGACGCTCGTCCACTGGGATGAGGTTCGCCCGGCAGATGGCGCCGAGTACCGTCGAGCGCGGCGCATCATGACGAACGAAGCCAACGCGGTGATCGAGGGCGCGTTCGCCGCCGGCGCGGCAGCGGTGATCGTGAACGATTCGCACTCGGCGATGCGCAATCTGCTGCTGGAAGAGATCGATGCGCGCGCACAGGTCGTCAGCGGTCGCATCAAGCGCGATTACATGCTCCAGGGTTTGACGTCTGACTGCAGCGTCGCATTTTTCATCGGTTACCATGGTGCGATCGGCGACGCGCACGCAGTGATGGGCCATACGTACAGCCCACGCGTCATCTACGAATGCCGCTTGAACGGCGATGTGGTGAGCGAACTGCCGATCAACGCGGCGTTCGCGGGCCATCACGGCGTACCGGTCGCGCTGGTCTCCGGAGACGCCACGACGCTCGCGGAAGCGCGCCGCGTGCTGCCGTGGGCGCTCGCCGTCGAGACCAAGCGCAGTGTCGGCTACTATGCTGCCGACTGCCGTTCGCCCGAGTCGGTGCGCGCGGAGCTGCGGCAGATGTCGGAGCGCGCGCTGCGCGATGTTGGAGCGTTTGCAGCGCTGCGTGTCGAAACACCGCTGGACATGGAAATCGACACCGTCAAGACGATCCATGCCGACGTGGCCTGCCTCATCCCCGGATTCGAGCGGCGCGGCCCGCGCACGATCGGCTATATCGCTTCCGACGCCGCCGCCATGTATCGCGCGCTGATGACCGTCATCTACAGCGGCGCAAGCGCATGAACGAACGCCAGCGCTCGCTGCTCGTCCTCGTCGTCTGCGCACTCCTCGTCGGCGCGACCTGGTTCGTGTTCGTCCAGCCGTACCTCGCACGCGAGCGCGCGGTGAATCAAGTGCTCAACGAACGCAGTACCTGGACCGTGACGATGCAGCAGTACCTGCATCAAGGACCGCTTTCCGAGCAGACATATCGCATCAACAACGATGACGGCAAAGTGAGCATGTTCTATTCGGCGACGAACCGCGACGGCTCGATCACCAAGCAGTTCAACGTGCCGTTGTCGGGCCCGCAGGCGACGTTTCTCTTCGAAGCGTTGCGCGCGGAAGGCATTTGGGGCTTGCTTGACAAGCCGGTGCGCCCGCACCCGAAGGACGAGTATATTTTTTTCGTCGCGCAGACGTTGGGTGACGAAGGCGGTCAACGCGCCTTCGGCTTTTCGGATCCGGAGTTTTGGGCGACGACCAAAGGATCTGAGTACCCGCTCAACATGAAGGATCCACAGCATCCGATCGGCGTGACGAGCCGGCCGCTGCGCGATCCGCACTATCTGAAGATCGTTCAACTCGTCGAGCAGTTCGGTCCGCCGAGCGTGCAACAAGCTCAAGCGACGATCCGCAGCGAGCTCGCCGCCTCGAACGGTCGCCCGCAGGCAAGCAACACTCGTTGAGCGTTTCGCCTGGCGCGTGGGCACGCAAACGTTGGCGTAGGCTGGCGCTGGCATGCCTCGCGCTGGCGGTTCTTGTGGGCGTGCTCTGGTATCTGCTCGAAAACCCGAACAATCAGGCTTTCGGTCCGACAGTCACGCACGTGCCGATGCACGGCAAGTATGTCGCGCTCACGTACGACGACGGTCCGAATCCGCCGTACACGGATGAGATCGTCGAATACCTGCACGACCAGCACGTGCCCGCGACCTTTTTCCTCGTCGGCATGGCGGTGCAGAAGTATCCCGACACGGTAAAGCGCGAGGTGCAGTACGGCGACGCGATTGGAAACCATTCGTGGGACCACTCGCACCTGGTGCTGGAGTCGCGCAAGCACATCCGGCATCAGCTCGAACAGACGGATCAGGCGATTTTCGACGCGACCGGCGAGCACACCAGAATGTTCCGTCCGCCGTTTGGCGCGCGCGACTACGCAGTCATTCAGGTCGCGCACGCGATGGGCTACCAGGTCATCATGTGGTCGGTACCGCTGGCACGCGATTGGGAGAACCCGCCTCCACAAGTGATCGCCAATCGCATCACGCGTTACGTCGGCGACGGCGCGATCATCGTCTTACACGACGGAAACAAAGGCCGCCCCGGCAATCGCGAGTCGACGGTCGAGGCGACCAAGCTCATCGTCTCGCAATTGCGCGCTGACGGATATCAGTTCGTGACCGTGCCGCAATTGATCGCACTCGGCGTGTCCGCAGAGCGTACGCCACCGCCGGGCAGCGACGACATGGGCGGAGAACCTTAGCTCGCGAGGTCCTCGTCGGGCGCAAGCGGCGGGTCGCCCGTCCGTCCGCACAGCTCGCGAAACTTGCACGACCGGCACTTGAAGACACTCGTGGTCATGGGGAAACGCTCGATGTCGCCTGCGACATTGCGCTCGACATCGGTCAAACGTTCTTGGACGTCGTGGACGAATGCGTCGATCTTGCGCTTGGCCTCTTCGATACCCGAACTGAGCTGCGCGCACTCATCATGCTGTCCATGACCGACGTAGACGAGGTGCGCGCTAAGCCTGCTAATGGGGACGCCGCGCAGCTCTGAAACCACCAGGCCGTACACGGCGAGCTGTACGACGCTCGCATCGCGGTGCCGCCCGGTCTTCCAGTCGACGATATGGAGGCTCGTGCCGTCTTTGCCCTCGACCACCAGATCGGGCGGCGCATAGACGATCACGCCTTCGATGAGCGCGCGCTTTTGGTCGAAGTTCGCAGGATCGTCGATCATCTTGAGGCGAGCGCGCTCGACGCCGAAGGCGCGCCTGCCGAAACCATCAGCAGCAAATCCATCGATGCATTTGTGCAACGCGACGAGGCCTTCTTGCGACTCGCGAGCGGTGAGGCCGCCGCTGTAATAGTCCTCAAACAGGTTGGCGTTGTATTTCGGATTCGTGCGCCACGACTTCGCGCGTGAGGCCGCGAGCTGCTCGTAGAAAATACGCTCGGCCGAGTCGTGAAGCGCTGCGGCGGGAACCGATGACGGACGTTCCGGCCGTTCGCGCAGCGCCCTGCCGACGACCGCGTGGAAAATCTCGCCGATGAGCATCGCCAAGCTCTGGATATGTTTGAGCCGGTACGCGAGCCGCGCGTTCGCAGGCGCATCGTCCTCCCAGCCGTTCCACGATCCGTAGTGCTGCCAGTAGAAGCGGCGCGGACATTGGTAAAATGCATCGGCGCGCGACCACGAGTAGGCGAATTCGTTCTTGATATCGGACACGTTCAGCCGGACTCATCGTCGAGGACGAGATCGTCGACCAGGCCCGAGTCGAATTCGAGCAGGTCGAGCGCTTGTTCGGCTTCGCTCGCAGGAACGCACAACAGTGCCTCGCCCCCGAACAGATCCGTGCCGCCGCCGAAAGCGCCGCCGAGCGCCATGCCGAGATCTCCCATTTGCGGCAGCGCGACCGGATGCAGACCATGATTACGGAGGAATTCGATCGCCAGCGCGTCGGCGAGATCGGTCTGCGCGAAGACGGCGACGTACTCGCCTTCGACTTTTTGCGGCGGGTCGATGAGGTAGCCCATCTAATCTGGGCTCCCGAGCGGCGAGCGGAAAAACGGTTCGGCGACCTGGTCGGCGCGAAATGAGAAGTAACAGCCGTTCAACTCACCGCTCAACGCCGCTTGCACGGGGATGCGCAACACGTCCGCGCGCAGCAGCGCCGGCGCATCAGCTATTGCGACGAAACGCACCTCGACGACACCCGGGTCCTGCGAGCGCGGCGCCGCGGACGGATCCACTTCCTCCACGAAAAACGTCGCGTTCAGCACATGCTGTCCGCGCTGTGTGTCGATCGACTCGCTCGCATACGCGAGCCCGCCGACACCGACGCGCAACGAAGTCTCTTCCCAGAACTCGCGCGTCACGGTTTGCGGCTTGGTCTCATCCTTTTCTTGGCGGCCGCCGGGAAGCGTCCACAGCGGCTCTTTCTCACCTTCGTACAGACAGCGCGTGAGCAAGACATGACCCTCGCGGATGAGCAGACCGCTGCACAGCTGGACCACCTTCACGCGTGGAAGGCCGGCAGCGCCGGCTTGGCGATCATGATGAGGGCAGCGATCAGCGGCGCGACGAGCGCGATCGTGCCCCAGAAGTTCCAGATGCCCGAAAAACGATCGTAGATCTCCCAATTGATCGAGCCTGCATCGATGGCTTCGTGCGCGACGGCGGAGAGCAAGCGCTGCGATCGTCCGACCGGCCCAAACGCGATCCCCGAAATGATGAAGAGCACGATCGGCCACAAGATCCAGCCCGTGCCCAAGATCGGGATGTGTCCGACCAGCGCAGCGCCGATGCCGCCGATGAGCAGCAGCACGATGCCGGGGATGGTGAAGATGCGGTCGGCGGCGATGATGCCGTCGATCGTGTTGGCGATGATGCGCGCATCCTTCGTGCGATCGGCCCAAGCCTTCCAGAACACACCGACGGTTATGTTGCCGACGAACATGATCACTGCGAAGACGTGGATGATCTTGAACGCGATGTACATGTCAGACGTTGCCTTTCGCGCTGATGGCGAGCGCTGATTCGACCAGCGCGACTGGAATTGTGCCCTGCGAGAGCAGCCGGTCGTGGAACTCGCGCAGGCTGAACGCGGAGCCGAGGCGCTGCTTCTCGCGCTCGCGCAGATCCATGATCTGCTGCTTGCCGACCAAATAGGACATGGGCTGCGTCGGGTAGAGCGTGTAGCGGCGCACTTCGCCGACCGCATTGACGTGCTCGAGCTTGGCGACGTCGACCAGCATCGCAACCGCCTGGTCGAACGTCATGTCGCCGGTATGCAGCTCGACGTCGATGACGACCCGGCACGCGCGCCATAGCTGATCCTTGAGCTGGAACAGACGCGTGCGCGGATCTTCGTCGAACCCTTCGTCTAAAACAAGCTGTTCGCAATATAGCGCCCACCCTTCGGCGAACACGGTGCTGTCGTGCAGCCGGCGCACGAGCGATGGCGCCTTATTCGCGACGACGAGCTGCAGATGATGTCCGGGATAGCCCTCGTGCACGTTGGTCAGCAGCATGCCGTACAAGTTGTGACCGACCATTTGCTCGCGCTGTTCTGGTGCCGGCGCGCTCGAATCC
>JAFAKE010000088.1 GCA_019235715.1 Vulcanimicrobiota bacterium | reverse complement strand
CGTTCGCCATCATCGCGATTTCGCTGATCGTGTGCTTGGCCGTGCTCTACGCGATCGTACAAGTGTTCAGGGAACCCGGCGACGGTACCCAACCCTAACACGCGAATTTTCATGTGAACCGCCGGCCCGCCGACGGCATATCACCGGCGGAGGGTATTTCGCATGCGATCTATGTCCGCGCGCGCGGCCTTGGCCGGCGCTTCACTTCTGGTCGCGCTGTCGCTCGGCGCCGGCGCAATCGCGATCTCAACCGCGTCGGCCGACTCGGCATCGAACGGCGACGTGCACGTTTCGATCGACAACTACGCGTTTAAGGCTCCGCAAGTCACAATTCCGGCTGGTGAGGCCGTCGTGTGGACGAACAAAGACGACGATCCGCACACGGTCACGGCAGATGACGGCTCGTTCGACTCTAAAGGTTTGGCGCAAGGCGACACGTTCCGCCACGTCTTCTCAAAGCCGGGCACGTACCCGTACCATTGCTCCGCGCATCCATACATGAAGGGCACCGTCATCGTGCAAGGAGGCAAGTGACATGGCTGAGCGTACGATCGACCGCGCTGCATTTCTCGAATGCATGGCATGGTGCGGCACCGGCGTGGTCTACGGACTGACCGGCGCCGGTCTTGTCGGTAAGCCGTTCAACGCGATCGACGTCGCGGCCGCAGCGAGCGTTCCAGGTGCAGGCGCGACGTTCGTCCAGATCAGCGATACGCACATCGGTTTTCACGGCGAGGCCAACGGCGATGTCATCGCCACGTTCAAGACAGCGATCGATAAAATCAACGCGCTGCCGCAGCGGCCTGATTTCGTCATGCACACGGGCGACCTGAGCCATCTCTCTAAGCCGGAAGAGTTCGACACCGTCAAGCAACTGCTCGGCACGATCAAGACGGGTGCGTTCTTCTCCGTGGCCGGCGAGCACGACGTCATCAACGACCGCGGCAAGATGTACTTTTCGATGTTCGAAAGCGGCTCGGCGACGCCGTGGTACAGCTTTGATATGGCGGGCGTGCACGCGCTTGCGCTCACGAACGTCATTGACATCAAGGCGGGGGGCATCCTCGGGAGAGATCAGCTCGATTGGTGCAAGCGCGACCTCGCGTTACAAAAACCGTCGACGCCCATCGTCGTGTTCGCACACATCCCGCTGGCGGCGGTCTATCCGGACTGGGGCTGGACGACGGACGATTACGCCGAGCTGCTCACCTATCTGCAGCCGTTCGAATCGGTCACCGTGCTCAACGGGCACATCCATCAGGTGTTCCAAAAGAACGACGGCAAAGTGCAGTTCTACACGGCGATGTCGACGGCGTTTCCGCAGCCAAAACCCGGCAGCAGGCCGAAACCGGGGCCACTGACCGTTCCCGCAGGCGAGCTGAGCAGCTACCTTGGAATCCGAGACGTGACCGTGCATTTGGATCCCGGTCAGATCGCCGTGGCAGACGCAACGCTAGGCTAGCTCAGCGAAGCGTCCCGAGCGAGAATAGCGCGCCCGCCGGCGGGCGCGAACGGCGGCGAACACAGAGCAAGGGGCTGCCATGAAGACATGCTTTGCGTTCGCTTTGCTAGTGGTCGTCGCGTTTTGCACCGCGTGCGCGCGCCCGTCGCATCCGCCCAGCGGTCTCAGAACGATCTCGCCTCCGCGAGAAACACCCGTGCCGCTCGCCACAGTCGGCGGTGTGCGAACGCCGCCAGGGGGCATCCGTACGATCGCGCCGTCGCACTTGCCGGGGCCGATCTTCGGACCGAGCGCCGCGCCGAGCGCAGTTCCGCCAACGCTGCCGCCGCCCGAGCCGTCGGGGACGCCGTATCACTTCGCGACACAGCATCTGTACGTCGCCGGCTTCAACAACGCTGCGCCGAACAAGTTCGGCCACATCTGGCGCTACACGCTGCCGATCACCGACAGCGCACAGCCCCCCGACGTCGATCTCCGTCTGTCGAACGTGCCGAACGGTTTGGCGGTCGACAACGAAGGCAATCTCTTCGTAGCAGTCATCGTGCCTCCGAACACGACGGGAGACTCGCTCTTGGAGTTCGCGCTGCCGCTTGCATCCGGTTCGCAGAAGATCGCGAGCGGAGGTACCACGCCGGCGGACGCAATCGCGATCGATTACCACGACAGACTGTTCGTGACGAATCCGACCAGTCAGACGCTTGACGTCTACGCGCATTCCATCTTCACGAGTACCGGACCGGCGTTCAGCATGCCCGATCCGTTTCCCGGAAATCCGGTCGATGCGGCGGCCGGACCCGGCGGCGAGATCTTCGTGACCCAGTATCAGCCAAGCTTCGGGCCGGGCGTCGCCAAATTGATCAAGTACCAAGTGCCATTCAGCGTGACGCGTCAGCCCGTCGTCGTTCAAGACTCGCTCGACACCGAGTCGTTCGTCGGCTTCACGCGCCTCCCGCAGCGCATCTATCTACCGCAAGCGACGGGCACCGCCATCGGCGTCGCCGCGTTTCCGTACGAACAAATGCTGTTCTTCATGCCTAACGGACCAGGCGACATACAGTTCGGGCGAGTGACGATCGACAACGACGATGACTTGTACGTGTTGGCTTTCGACGGCGCGCATTGGTTCGTCAACGTCTACTACCGCCCGCACGGGCCTAGCAGCCAGCCCGCATGGACGGTGCCGGTGCCGGCGGACACGGCCACGGGAATCGCTATAGGCCCATAACCGCCGATATCTTAAGGAAGAATGGCCTCGTCCAAACCGATCGCAAACGCGTCGGCGCAACAGAGCACGCCCCACATCGCCTTCATGGACGGCATGCGCGGCATCGCCGTGCTCATGGTGCTCGTCTATCACCTCAAAGAAGCGCTCGCCACCAACCTCCACGTTCATGCGGGCAGGCTCGAGCTCGGCATCAATAATTTCGCGGCCGCCGGTTTTATGGGCGTCGAGGTGTTCTTTTTTATCAGCGGCTTCGTGCTATTCTATCCGTACGCGCGTACGATATTCGAGGACAAGCCGCTGCAAACGGTCGCGCACTTCGTCAACCGGCGCGCCCTCAAGATCTTGCCCAGCTACATTTTTTCGCTGACGGTCATGACGGCGTTCGTGCTGCTGCTGTTGCCGCGGCCCTTGGACGGGCTGGCGGCCTTCAAACTCCTTCAGAACTACGCGGTGCATCTGCTCTTCGTGCACTCTGCCTTCAAAGAGACGTTTTTTGCGATCAACGGACCGCTCTGGTCGCTCGCCGTCGAAGTGCAGTTCTATTTCCTGTTCCCGGCGATCGCATGGTCGTTCCGGCGTTGGCCGCTGATCACGCCGCTGCTGCTGATCCTTATCGCACAGGTGTATCGCTTGCATTTGCAGCTGCATGGCGGCGCGTTCGATTCATTTTACGTCTATCAGTTGCCGGGTTTCTTGGATCTGTTCGCCTTTGGGATGGCGAGCTCGTATGTGACGGTCATGTTCCGCTCGGAATTTCCGCAGCTGCGGCGTTGGTGGCCTGCATTCACCGTCGTGTCGCTGATCGCGGCCGTCGGCATCGATATGATGTGCGTGAGCCTGACGCACGCGGGCGGCGGTCCGAACGCATGGCATTGGCAGAACACCTACCGCTCCGTCTTCGGCGCGCTCCTGGCGGTGTTCGCCGTGAGCGGTATGCTCGCCGCGCCGCTGTGGCAGCGGATCATCGCCAATCGCGTGTTCGTCTACTGCGCGTTCATCTCGTACAACCTGTACCTGTGGAACAAATTCGTCATCGTCGCGATCGCGCATTACGTCCTGCCGTTCTTCCGCAACTGGCCGTACTCGACGTGGATCGCCAACCTGCTTCCGCTGACCGCTGCCGTTCTGGTCGCGATCGCGGCGACATACTTAGTCGAGCGTCCGTTCCTCGATCACGGCTGGGCTGTTTTGAGCTTCGGACGCAAGCGCAAGGCCATCGAACCGGTCACCGCTAATCCGCCCGTCGAGGTGAAGACGTGAGTCTCGAGCTGTTGACAGCGCTGTCGTCCATCGGCACGTTCATCGTGATCGCGGCGACCGCTGTTGCCGCATTCTGGCAACTGCGCCACATGAACGGCTCGAACTCGATCAGCACGCTCACCGAAGCTCGGGAGGTGCTTGAATCACCGGAATTCGCCGCAGCGCGGCGTTTCGTGTCGAAAGAGCTGCCCCGCCTGCTCAAGGATCCCGAGACCCGCCGTCAGCTCGAATTCGAATCTCCGCTGCCGGAGCATCTGCAGCCGCTCAACGTCGTTGGCAATTTCTATGAGGCGTTGGGCAGCTGGGTCAGACGCGGCGTCATCGATCAGAACATCGTCGTATCGCTGTGGTCGTCCGTCGTCGTCGCGACATGGCACCACGTGACACCCGCGCTCGCCATCATGCGCAGGAACAGCGGACCGGCGCTGTGGGATCAGTTCGAATATCTCGCGCGCATCTCGCAGGAATGGATCGACCGTCACCCCGACGGCGACTACCCGAAGGGCGTGGCGCACATGCCGGTCGTCGACGAGTGGTTAGCAGAAGACCGGCGGCTCGCCCAAACCAACGGCGCCGTCGGCGAAACTATAGGGCTGCGAGCAGCGCCTTGACGTTCGTCTCCACGTCACCCGTCAACACATAATCGGCGATTTGCGCAGTCGGATCGCTTTCGCTTCCGACCAACGCGACAATCGTCCCCGCGCCGTTCACCGCCGCATTCGTCTCGGTCGAGCCCTCTACGCCTATGGCGATGTAGAGCTCGGGTGCAATCGTCTTTCCTTTGAGCTCCGCGCCTTCGATGATGTTCGCGCCGAGTATGTCGGCGAGCGCGCGCGTCGCCTCTCGAGCAGCCGTCGCGAGACTTGCGCCGCGCGCGACAACTGTGCGCGCATCTGCTAATGCGCGTGAAGGCGCTTCACCTGTTCGCTCGAGCTCAAGTTGTCCATCGAGGGGACGCGCCGCATAGGGCGTTCGGCTGCGCGGAAAAAGCGTTGCGACGACTGTGCCTGGACCTGCTCGGCTCGTCAGCTTGACAATGCCGCCGTACGCGAGGCGAGTCGCACGCACGCCGCCCGAATCGTCAACGCTCAAGTCACTGCATCCGCTCAACAACGCCCCATTGAGCCGGGCCGCGACTCGCGCGGCGATCGCTGGGCCTGGTCCTTCGTGCGGCAGCACGATCAAGCGCGCCCCGGCGCTTTCGGCTTCATGCGCGAGTAAGTCGGCGGCTGCGCCCGCATCAAGCGGGTTGACACGCAACTCCACGGAGCCCGCGCCGATGCGACGTGCGACGTGTGACAGGGCGGCCGCTATGCCGGATCGCTCGCTGAAATCGACGGCGAGTATATTTCCAGCGCTCGTCTCTTTGGGTGTCGCCGATGCGATCGCATGCGTCGGGCAGGCGCGCACGCACGCATCGCAGTCGGTGCAGTTCTCATAGATGACCGCTTTGCCATCGATGACGTCGACCGCGTTGAACGCGCACGCTTTGACGCAGTCGCCCGAACCGATGCAAAGCTCGAGATCGACGGCGACCGGCATGGTTAGACGAGGTGCCGTTCGCGCAGTGCAGATGCGAGGGTGATCGCACGCGCTTGCGCATCCGGCCCGTCGACGACCTCATTCAAGCGCCGCTTGCGGTTGGACTCAAACGGTCCATCCGTCGCGCCGCTCGACAACGCGGGCAGCGGAAGCCGCGAACGGGCATCGGCAAGCTCGACCGTTGTTTGCGTATCGATTGGTCTCTTGGAAGCGCGCATCAGCAAAATCGGCGATACCGCTCGCGTCTTGATGCCGAAAGGCGCCGCTGCGAGCACGAGCGGCAACGACGCCGCGGAACGTACAAGCGATGCCCCGTCCACGGCCGTGACTTGCAAGCCGCTCTCATGAGGCGCCAAGGCGATGACATCCGCTCGCAGTCCGGCGTTGAGCAGTACCGACAAGAAACCCGGGACCGCTCCGCTGCCGTTCGATGAGGTCGCTGCACCACATGCGATGACGTCTGCTCCGCCGTCTTTCGTGATCGCGGCTGCAAGCACGCCGGCGACACTCCCGGCGTCCGCTTCAACCAGCGATGGGTCGTCGATCGCGATGAGGCGCTCGACGCCGAAGACCGCGGCCTCGCGCAGCGCGTTGGCTGCGCCCACACCCGCGCTATACGCGTCGAATTGTGCGCCGGCTGCTTTGGCCAACTGCGCCGCGACCTCGAGCGCGTTGCGATCGGCGGCGTTGAGCATCATCTCCGCGTCTTGCCTGTCGAGCAGCTGGCGGAAACGATCCCACTTCACTTTGACGGGATTGGGTACGGCCGCGACGCAAACGGCGATACGCACGCTTATCGCCCCGCCGGCGCGTTACGGATGTCCATCTCCTCAAGACCCTCTTGCCACTTCGGCTGGCGCATCGGGTGCGCAAGGAGACGGTCGAGATGGACGGACGCAAGCCTAGCGAGATACTCGAAATCCCGCCAGACCTCGGGGCTTTGAACGCGCAATGCTTTCGTAACGCCGCGCATCGCGCGCCAATCCCGCAGACATGCTTGTGCGCCCCAGTCAAGGAACAAGTTCTTTTCGAGAAGCCCGGTCCGAATCAATAGCCCGTACTTCTCCCAATAGTTGCCGAGGCGGACCTCAAGGTGCACGTCGCGGTCGAACTTGCTGCTCACGAGCTCGTCGCGGAATACCGGATCGGTCATCCGTTCTTCGAGCTCGGTTTGCACGAACGTGCGTACCTTGCGAAAGTCTGCATCGTCAACTTCGTCATAGAGCTTCAAGGCGGCCGAAAGCTGGTTCGCGGTGCGCAAGTGACGGATCTGCACGACGGCCGTGATGGCGGTCGCCGCGATGACGATTGCTGTGATCAACGATGCGATCGCGGTCAGCGCTTCCCAGGACATCAGCGTTACTTGAGCAGTTCCTCGGCGATGATCATGCGCTGGATCTCGTTCGTGCCCTCGTAGATCGCGAGGATGCGCGCGTCGCGGTAGCCGCGCTCGATGCCGGTCTCCTTCATGAAGCCCATGCCGCCGTGGATCTGCAGCACGCGGTCGACGACATGGATCGCCATATCCGAACAGTAGCGTTTGACCATCGCCGCTTCCATTGAGAAACGCTCGCCGCGGTCGGCTTTCCACGCGCCGTTATACACCATGTTGCGCGCGGCGTAGATCTCGGTCGCAATGTCGGCGAGCATGAACTGCACCGCTTGCTGCTTGGCGATCGGCTTGCCGAACTGGATGCGTTCCTTCGCATGCGCGATCGCTTTTTCAAGCGCGAACTGCGACGCGCCGACGCAGCCGGCGCCGAGCGACAGCCGCCCCATGTCAAGCGTCTTCATCGCGGTGATGAAGCCCATGCCGACCTGGCCGATCACGTGATCGGCGGGCACTTTCGCATCGGTGAAGACCAATTCGCAGGTGTGGCTGCCGTACAATCCCATCTTCTTGTCGTTGGGTCCGCGCTTGACGCCGGGCTGATTCAAGTCGACCCACAGCGCCGTGATGCCGCCGCGCGCGCCGAGATTCTTGTCGGTGACGGTGAAGACGGTCGCGAAGTCGGCGATGTCGCCGTTGGTGATGAAGTGCTTGACGCCGTTGACGATATACTCATCGCCTTGCCGCACGGCGCTCGTCTGGATATTCGCCGCATCCGAGCCGGCGTTGGGTTCGGACAAAGCGAAGCAGCCGATCTTCTCGCCGGCGCACAGGTCCGCCATGTAGCGGTCTTTGAGCTCTTTGCTGCCGTCCAAGTGCAGCGCCATCACGCCGATGCTGCAATGCGCGCCGATGACGTTCGAGAACGCGGCATTCGCGCGTCCGAGCTCTTCGAGCGCGATGCAATACCCAAGCTCGCCGACGGCGGCCCCGCCATATTCTTCCGGGAACGGCAGGCCGAACATGCCCATCTCCTTGAGCTTATCCATGACGGAGTCGGGGATCTCGTCGGTGTCCTCGACCTGCTGGCCGACCGGCCACAGCTCTTTTTCCACGAACTCGCGGATCGAACGGCGCAGAAGTTTCAAGTCCTCCGGCAGTTCGAAGTTCAGTCCTTCGCTTTTGGTCGCGATAGCCATGATCGGTCCTTCCTTATGAGCCCGTGAACTTGGGTCGGCGCTTGCCGAGGAACGCTGCAACGCCTTCCTTGGCATCGTTGCTCGCAAAAATCGCTTTGACGGCTTCAGCCTCGGCCGCGAGTCCGGCGGCGAAGCCCTTCTCGAGGCCGGCGTTGGTCGTCTCTTTGATGTAGTGCATCGCAAGCGGCGCGCCCATCGACAGTTTGCGCGCCAAATTGCGCGCGTGCGTGAGCACTTCGTTGTCGGGCACAACCTTGTTGACCAAACCGTAACGCGCGGCGGCGTCGGCAGTGATGAGATCGCCGGTCAGCATCATCTCGAGCGCGCGGCCTTTGCCGACTAGGCGCGGCAAACGCTGGCTGCCGCCCCAGCCGGGGATGATGCCGAGATTGACCTCCGGCTGACCCAGCTTGGCGCTTTCCGCCGCGATGCGGATATCGCACGACATCGCCAGTTCGTTGCCGCCGCCGACGCACACGCCGTTGATCGCGGCGATGACCGGCTTGGCGAAATGCTCGATTTTGGAGAACAGCTCGTGGCCCCGCGTCACCGACGCGCGCGCGGCGGACTCATCGAGTCCGACGAACTCCCCGATGTCGGCGCCGCCGATGAAGACATACTGCCCGGCGCCGGTGACGATCACGACGCGCACGGTCGCATCTTTTTCGAGGGCATCGAATGCGCCGTTGAGCTCTTCGATCGTCGCCTTGGAAAGCGCGTTCGCGGGCGGCCGGTTGATCGTGACCAGCGCGATGCCGTTTTGGATCTCGACGAGGATGTTCGAATATGCGGGAGCTTGCGTCTGCGCCATCACGAATACTCCAAAAAGCCGCGGCCGGTCTTCTTGCCGAGCGCGCCTTTGGCGACGAGCTGTTCGAGCGTCGTGCTCGGTTTGTAATTGTCGCCGTGCGAGGCGTGCAGCCGGCGCAGCGTTTCGAGCACCGTATCGAGCCCGATCGTATCGGCCTGTTCGAGCGGCCCGACCTTGAACCCGGCGCCCGCGCGCATCGCCAAGTCGATGTCCTTTGCGCTTGCGATGCCTTCGTCCAGCAATCTTCCGGCTTCAGCGATCGCCGCGTAGGTAAAGCGCTCGACGAGCGCCGTCTCTTTGTCTTGGGTGACTGCCATGGCGACTGCTAACCCTCCGCCTTCGTGTGCGTATAAAAACCTTTGCCGGTCTTGACGCCCAGGTCGCCGGCCGCGACAAGATCGGCCAATTCCTTGGGTGCGGCGAAGCGCGGACCATACGCTTTTTCGAGCGTCGACGCGACGTCGGCGGCAATGTCCAGTCCGAGCATATCCGAGAGCAGGAACGGCCCCATCGGTACGCCCGCGCGTTCGACGGCGATTTTGTCGACCATCTCGTGATCGACGCCCAGTTCCGCGCGCGCTTTGATGATCTCGACCATTGAGGCCATCAGGATGCGGTTGACGACAAAGCCGGCGGCCTCTTTGACACGTACCGGCAGCTTGCGCAGCTCTTCTGC
>JAFAKE010000091.1 GCA_019235715.1 Vulcanimicrobiota bacterium | reverse complement strand
CCGTTACCAAACGAGCCGCCTCCGTTTCCCACAACGAACCCAGCCGGGTCCACACGGAACACCGACTCGAAACTGTCGCACTGCCCGCCGCTCAAGGTTTTGGGTGCCAAACAGCCGTCAAAAATGTCGTACGACAAGTTATTACTGGTTGCGCTCAGAGCAGGTACATTGTCGAAGCCGATTGCTGCGCCACCAATAGCCAGGACGCCGATTCGATTGGCTGCTGAACCGACGACGCCGACACCCGTTGTCGAAGTGCCGGACACTCCGGCGCCGCTCGACGATGCGCCGAGCACTCCGGTGCCTCGGGTGGAGACTCCATGTACACCGCTATCGAACGAACCGCTGCTAGAGTAGTCACCGCCAAAAAAGCCAGCGTGTCCGTTTGACGATGATGTGCTTTTCTCAAACGTGAGGCCGACGATTCCGTTCCCCGCTGCGGAGGTGCTTTCTAATCCTGGACCCGAGCTCGTGTTTTGGTATTCGATGCAAGGGCTCGAAGTGCCGCATGACGGATCCGGTGCACCTTGCACGCTTGATCGCTGCGCGCGAGCAGTACCAACTGAAAGCGAAATCGCCAAAACAAAGGGAACTGCCAGGAACAAGACCCACAACCGATGTTTAACCATATGCTTTCCTTTCGGATGCCTCAAAAGAAAGTGCCAGCGCCCAATCTTGGACCGCCGCGTATGCATAGTCTACCACTAACTAGTGGCTCTGGGTGGCCAGGGCACGGCACTTAGGGCCACGTTAGCCTGGGATGGAACATATGCTGGTCTAATAACTAGCGAAAAACCGGTTCGAGTGGTGTGGGTTCCAAAGTCGTTGGCCCGCGATACAGCGGAAATTTGCGAGCTAATCCTTGAACAAACGTTCGGGATGGCCTCGATACTCCTCCCATCGCAACGTTCCGTTGGCGATACCGGAAACTATTCGCGCGACTGCCGCGTTGGCGGGAGCTTCAATGCCCGCTTTGGCTGCCTGCGCCGCAACACCGCCATTGAGCGCTTCCACTTCAGATCGAGGCCGGTGCGCGCGAAGATCCATAAGCAGTGACGGAAGCTTGCCGCCACGGCCGGTCACCACCCGCTTGGCGAGGACCACTCGAAGCACGGGTGGGGGGAGCAGTCCCGCGGCGACTGCCAGGACCGCGCTTGGGTAGTCGATGAGATTGACAGGCTGAATTTTCAGGCGCCGCATCACCGCTAGTGCCTCAAGCAAACAGCGGCGTTCAATCGCAAAAGCATTGAGATCCGCGTAGACTTGCTCCGGCAACCAGTCCAGCGCCGCGCACACGCCGTTACCCAAAATATTGATCAGTAGCTTTGACCATTTGAGCGCGCGCCAGTCCCCCACGGCGCTGACGGTCATACCGCTTCCCCCAAACGCGGCCATGAGCCAATTGTGCGGAATCGTGCCGAGCGGTGCAAGCGACAAGCCCCCTTTGTCGCTTGCACTGATGGACGTTGCACTGAGCCGGTCGACGGCAACAGTAAGCGCGCCGGCCACGACCTGCTCTACGCCAAAGGCATCAGCGAGGATCTCTTCGTTACCGAGGCCGTTCTGCACGGTCAACATGGTGGCGCGAGCGCACTGTGGTATCGCCCGAAGACTTCTTACGGCGCCAGCGGTCGCATATGCCTTGACCGCAACGATCGCAAGTTCAAATGGATCGGTCAACGCTTCGTCCGCCGGATCGGACACTGCTCGCACACGTTGTGCGATGACACCGTCTCGCAGCTGCAAGGTGATCGGTCCGGCGTTTATGGCGGCTACCTGCTCAGCGCGAGCAAAGATGACAGGTGTCAGCCCGCCTTGTGCCAGCCGTACGGCAAGGAACTGGCCGATCGCGCCACCGCCGACGATGAGGCTGCGCATCGCGATTAGCCGCGCGAGCCCGTCGAGCCGAAGCCGCCTGTCGCCCGCACCGTAGAGTCCAACGCATCGGCTAGGTCAAACTCTGCCCGCTCAACCTGCAAAACGACCATCTGCGCGATACGGTCACCGCGCTGGACCGTGAACGGTTCTTGCCCATGGTTGACTAGCAGGACGCACACAGGTCCACGATAATCTGCATCGATCGTTCCGGGTGAGTTGAGGCACGTCACGCCGTACTTCATCGCCAACCCGCTCCGCGGACGGATTTGCGCTTCAAAGCCAGCGGGCAACGCCATGCAGAATCCCGCGGGGATCAGCGAACGCTGGCCCGGCTGCAGCGTTATTGCATCATTGATGGCAGCGTAGAGGTCGCAGCCTGCGCTGCCTGGCGTCATGTAAGAAGGTAGCGGCAAGCCCTGGCCCTCTGGAAGCAGCTGGATGTCCACGCGTACGAGCGGCTTCATTCGGTCTTGGCCAGCAGCTGCGCGAGCTCTTCTTGGAACGAGTTAAGATCGGTGAACGAGCGATAGACGGATGCGAAGCGGATGTACGCGACCTTGTCCAGGCCACGAAGCTCTGCCATCACCAAATCTCCGACGACTGTCGACTGTACTTCGCTCTCTCCGCGGGCATAGAGTTCTCGCTCGAGGCGATCGGCGATACCTTGTATGGCGCTTTCAGAAACCGGCCTCTTTTCCGATGCTTTACGCAACCCGCCGATGACCTTGTCGCGATTGTAAGGTTCTCGGCGGCCATCTTTTTTGACCACGAAGAGCCGCGGCGCTTCGGCACGTTCGTAGGTCGTGAAGCGATGCTTGCACGACTGACACTCGCGCCTGCGACGCACCGCGTTCTCGTCATCGCGACTGTCGACGACGCGCGTTTCGCCAATGTGACAGACCGGACAAAGCATCGGGCTAGGTCCGACGCGCAGGAGCGCTCAGGCCCGCTGCGAAGGCATCGGTGTTCGGTATGCAGCGCAACACTCAGGCGGTCTTCTTCGATGCCGGCTACACGCTCCTGTGCATGGACCCGGATCAGCCGACCGTGTTCTTACGCGTTTGTTCGCAACTGGATATCGAGATCGTGCACGAGCATTTTGCTGAGGCCGTACAGCGCGCAAACACGTTGCTTGGACCACGCCAACCGCACGATGTGCCAAAACCGTTCTCGCAGGATGCAGTGGACCGTTTTTGGACGGAGTATAACCGTACCTTGTTGAGCGCGTGCGCCCGTAACGCACGCGACGCGGCAAAGGCCGAACGTGTCTACCGTACCTTTGCTGCGGCGATCACGTGGCGCGTGTATGATGATGTGCGGGGCATTTTGCAGACCCTACGGGCGCAAGGTGTCCGCCTGGGCATCATCTCAAACTGGACCGGCGACCTCGAAGACGTTTTAGAGCGGGTAGGATTGCGATCGTCGTTTGATTTTGCATTGGACTCTGCGCGGCTTGGTTATGAGAAGCCGCACGGAGAGATCTTCGATGAGGCATTACGGCGAACGGGTGTGGAACCAGCCTCAGCGGTGCACATCGGCGATTCCCCGGAGCATGACGTCGATGGTGCACTCGCGGCTGGGTTGCGTGCGATCTTGCTGGACCGCAACAATCGCCATCAGAGTTTTACGAGAGCGCCGGTCGTGCAGCTCTTGGACCAAGTGCTGGAGTACCTGTAAACCGCGCGCTCACCTCATCGCTAGAACAGTTTGACGCCCGCGAAGGCAAGGACCGCCGCGATGACAGGCCGCAGGTAGGGAAGCGGAAGGATCGCGCAGAGCCGGCTACCGGCATACACCCCCGGCACTGATCCCAGTAAGAGGCTGAGCGTCAGCGGCCAGTTGATGCTGCCGAGGGTCATGTGGCCGGCGGCTGCTATTGGCACGATGATGGCCGCAAAGGCGACGTCGGAACCCACCAATTGCTGCAAGCGCAAACGCGGCAAGACAAGCGCGAGCGCAGTCAATGTGATGGACCCGGCGCCGATCGACGTGATGCTGACCAAGAAGCCGACAATTGCGCCGATCGCAATAATGAGCGGTGCTTTAGCGCGGATGGACACGGTTTCCGCTGGTCGATGCGTGCTGATGATCTGCGCAGCGACGATCGCAATCGCGATGATGATCAAGAGCACACCGATGATGTGTCGCAGGAGCGCATTGAGCTGATCGATGTCGACGTGCGCTTTGACGAATGCGAGGGTACCGAGCCCCAACAGTGCACCGGGAATCCCGCCGGCGCAGAGCACGCCAACAAGCTTGGCGTGAATGGTCCCCTGCCGCTTGTGGACGATAGCGCCCACGAGTTTTGTGGGGACGCTGTACGCGAGATCCGTGCCGACCGCGATCAGCGGTGAGACGCCAAGGAGCAGCACCAAGATGGGCATCATGAGCGAACCGCCGCCCACACCGGACAGCCCGACGAGCAGACCGACGATCAACCCTCCAATGGTAGCGTGGAAATCCCACATGGCCAGTACCGGATACATACTGCATATTGTCTATGGTGAAAAGGTACTTTTACCCTTTGCATGCAACAGACGTAAACAGTGATGCAGAGACCTGTTCAAGCTGCAATGGACGAGGTCCGGACTCGTTCCCAAAACGGCGAGCGCGATCTGGCAATATACCCGCAAAAGCGCGAGATGATCTTGTTGACTTCTCGGCCTGTGCAGCTGGAGACGCCATTTTCGACTTTCGACCGGGGCTTGATCACGCCCAACGACAGTTTTTTCGTTCGTTGGCATCACGAGGACTT
>JAFAKE010000015.1 GCA_019235715.1 Vulcanimicrobiota bacterium | reverse complement strand
CGTGGCGCCGCCTGCGCGCGCGACGCGCGCCGCTTCCAAGGTGTCGGCGGTCTCGCCGCTCTGTGAGATCGCGACCGCCAACGTCTTGTCATTGACCACGGGATGCGAGTACCGGAACTCGGACGCCAGTTCGAGCTCGACCGGAAGCTTGGCGAGTTGGCGGATGAGGTACATCCCGTACATGGCGGCGTGGAACGCGGTGCCGCAGGCGAACATCGACACTTTTTCGGCGCTGCGCAGCATCGCATCCGACAAACCGAGATCCGCAAGATCGACGTTGCCGCGATCGTCGATGCGTCCGGCCAGCGTATCACGCACGACTTTCGGCTGCTCGTAGATCTCCTTGAGCATGAAGTGCTTGAATCCGCCCTTTTCGGCGGCGCGCACGTCCCATGAGATGCGCGTGATCTCGCGCTCGACGGGCTCACCCGCGAAGGTCGATATCTGCGCACCGTCGCGTTTGACGACGACGACCTCCCCTTCGTGGATGACGAGCTGGCGGCGCGTGTATTCCATGATGGCCGGGGTATCCGAGGCGACGAAGGTCTCGCCTTGCCCCAGTCCGACGACCAGCGGTGACGCGCCGTTGCGCGCGAAGACGATCTCGTCGGGCGAATCGGCCGACAGCACGCCCAGCGCGTACGCGCCGTGCACGTCGCCGAGCACAGAACGCACGGCGGCGGCGAGGTCGCCGTCGTAACGCTCCTCGATGAGGTGCGCGACGACCTCGGTGTCGGTGTCGCTCGCAAACTTGTGTCCGCGCGCGGTCAAGGCCGCGCGCAGGGGCGCATAGTTCTCGATGATGCCGTTATGGATGACGGCGAGGCGCTGGTTGCAGTCGAGGTGCGGGTGTGCGTTGCTGTCGCTCGGGCGTCCGTGAGTGGCCCAGCGCGTGTGCCCGATACCAACAGATCCTTTGAGCGGATGCGCTTTGAGCGCTTCCTCGAGGTTCGCCAGCTTGCCGACGCGCTTCTCGCCGATGACCGCGCCGTCGTCCACGACGGCAACGCCCGCAGAATCGTAGCCGCGGTACTCGAGGCGGTGCAGGCCTTCCATGAGGACGCCCACCACGTTACGTGGTCCGATGTAGCCGATGATGCCGCACATGACTTCGCCTTCGCTCCTACTTGAGCCGCCATACCTTGAGCGACTCTGCCCGAAGGATCGCGCGCAGCTGCGCAACCGTCACGTCGAACTCGTCGTTCAGGATGAGATAGTCGTAGTTGGCGATGGCTTTCGCCTCGCTCTTGGCCGTTTCCAGCCTGGCCGCGATGTCATCCGGCCCATCTGCATTGCGACGTTCGAGCCTGCGCGCTAGTTCGTCTTCCGAGCGCACGGTGAGGAACACGAGCACCGCCTGGGGGTAGAGCTCCTTGATCTTCATCGCGCCGTTGACTTCCGGCTTCATGACGATGTCGTGACCGGAACGAATCGCGTCTTCAACGAAGGCCTTGGGTGTGCCGTACAGATTGCCGGCGTACTCGCGCGTCTCCAGAAATTCTGCGCGTGCGGCCATGCGCTCGAAGTCGTCGCGCGTCACGAAACGGTAATGCACGCCTTCGATCTCACCCGCACGCGGCGTACGGGTCGTCGTCGACACGCAGTAGCCGATCTCCGGTTCCAGCGTGCGCAGCGCGGCGATCACGCTGTCCTTGCCCGAGCCCGACGGTCCGGACACGACGAGCAGGATCGGTTCGCGCCGGGCGGCAGGTTCCATAGCTCCTTTGACGCTCGATAGCTGGCTCATCGCGCGCTTAGCGCGCGAGCTGCATGAGATGCTCGCGGGCGGGCGTGTCGGCGCGCTGCGCAGCGGAGAGCGCGCTGCGACGCTGCTCGTACGCCGTCGCGGGTCGCAGCTCGCACTGCGCGTGTTGCTCGATCCGGACCGCCCACTGGCCGCTGTCCTGCGGGCCTCTCAAACAGACGAAAGCGGCCCGGGTGGCTGGGCCGGCGGCGTCGCCGCGCTTTTGCGCGGAAGCGTCGTCGATGCCGTCGCTGCCGTCCCCGATGACCGCATTCTCAACGTCGACGTGACTTCTCGTTCCGCGTTCGGCGTGCCTGCGCAGCACCGTCTCGTGTTCGAGCTCGAGCCGAGAAAAGTCAACGCGTACGTCCTGCGCCGTAGCGGTGACGATGAGGGTGTGGTGTTGGCGATGGCGCGCGCGCTGTCAGCGCAGACGTCGCGACGCAGCCTAGCGATCGGCGACAAGTACGAGCCGCCGGGGCGGCAGAGGGCGCGCATCGATCGCGCAGGCTTTGACGCAGCCGTGCGCGCGATCTTGGCGCGCCCCCAGCTCGAGGTGCGCGCGCTCGTGCGCGCGCTCAACGATGTCGATCCCGGCTGCACGCCGCCGCTCGCGCGCAGGGTGATCGACGATTGCATCGAGCGTCCAGTCGAGCCCGTACATCCTGCTGCCTCACCCGGCTTGTTACTGCAAGCGTGGTCTGCGTTGCGCCCGCAGGTGATCGCGGCGGTCGCCGATCTGCGTGTGCCGGTCTATGTGTATCGGAGCGGTGAGCACATCGAGACGTGCCACGTCGTCGAGCTGCGTTGGCCGAACGGAGCCCTCAGCCGCAGTGCGACGCTCAACGACGTGTGCGCCGCGGAGCTTGCGTCGCGTGAGCGCACGCGCATCACCCCCGTTGCCGCCGGTCTGCGCAAACGGATCGAGCGCATGCTCGAGCGCGGTGAGACCGAGGCTTCATCTTTGCACGCCGCACGGGCGCGCGCGCAGTCATCCGACCGCCTGCGCGAGCAGGGTAATGCAATCTATGCGAATCTCAGCGCCGTCGCTCCCGGTGCGGCGCTGTTCGTCGCGCCGGACGGCTTGCGGGTCGAGCTGAATCCCAAACGCAGCGCCAAAGAGAACGCGGCTGATTATTTCCGGCGTTACCGGCGCGCGCGCAGCGGGTTGCCGCGCATCGAGGCGCGCCTCGCACAGCTGGCGTCCATGCGGGCACACTGGGAACAGCTGTTGTGGGAGCTTGACCGTGCGGATGCCGAACCCGCGCTGCGCACGGCGATTTACGACGACGTGAGTTCCCTCGTCGGGCGGCGGACCACCAAATCCAAAGCGGAATCACGCAAAACGCAGGAGGCGATCGCGCTGCCGGGCGGCGCTGTCGCGTACGTCGGCCGTTCGCCACGCGACAACGAGCGATTGACGTTTTCAGTGGCGCGCGCGAACGATTGGTGGTTCCACGCGCGCGGCGTGCCCGGCGCGCACGTCATTCTAAAGATGGCTCATTCGGGCGAGCGGCCGACCGAAGATCAAATCGAAGCAGCCGCGGCGCTCGCGGCTGGAGCGAGCCGTGCGGCAGACGCCGCCAAGGTCGAAGTCGATTATACACAGCGCAAACACGTGCGCCGGCAGGGAAAGGGCGCGACTGGCCAAGTCTGGTACACGGAATTCAGGACGATCGCCGTCGCGCCGGCGCGGAGGAGCTAGTTTGCGATTCTTAGTGATGGTCAAGGCGACGCGTGACGCCGAGGCGGGCGTGCTGCCCGATGAGGGGATGATCGCCAAGGTCGGCGCCTTCAATCAACGGCTGGTCGACGCCGGCATGTACTTGGACTCGGGCGGCTTGCGGTCATCATCGGAGGGCATTCGGATTTCGTGCGCGGCCGAAGAGCAACGTGTCGAAAGAGGACCATTCGTTCCGGTCCAAGAGCTCGTGTCCGGGTTTTGGTTGGTCCGCGCGGACTCGATGGCGACTTTACTTGACATGTTCGCCAACTGCCCCTTTTCGAACGGCGAACGGCTCGAGATCCGCGAGATTAGGCCGTGATCGCGCTGGTCACGCCTCCTCTCCGTCATAATAATCCAAAGGGGCCCCGCGCATCAGCCGGTACTCCGGCGCCCTGACCGCCCATTTGCCGCTGTCTGGATAGTAGCAGGTTTCGCCGATTGGATTGTCCGCGATGACGTAGTAGACGAGATCTTCGGCACCGTCGTTGATGATTTGATGAGTCTCGTTCGGCTTGAAGAGGAACGCATCACCTGGCTTGACCGTGTCTGTGCCATCGGCGTGGCGCACCACTCCGCTGCCAGCGATGACAAGGAAGAGTTCGAACTGCGCGCTGTGCGAGTGATACGGACCCGAAGCGGCACCCGGTGGTACTTTCGTGATTTCCACATCGAACGGGTGGCGCTGGCTCAGATCGGTCGATCGGCGATCGCGCCCCAACGCTTCGGAGATCTTCTGGCCCGCGCGTTGGAATTTGCCGCCCGGCGATGCTTGTTCCGTCACCCACTCGACATCCGCCGTGTTGACGATCTTCAGGCTCATGATCCACCTCGATCTTTCGTAGGGTATTCTGGGATGATGAACATCGCGTCGCCGAACGAGTAGAACCGATAGCGCTCGCGCGCAGCGACTTCGTATGCGCGCAGCACCCGATCGGTTCCCGCGAACGCGCACACGAGCATGAGCAAAGTCGAGCGCGGCAAGTGGAAGTTGGTGATCAGCGCGTCGACCACTATGAATTCAAAGCCGGGATAGATGAAAAGGTCGGTCCAACGCGAGCCTGCCGCGACCGAGCCGTCGCCGCGCAGGCGCGCCGCGTCTTCGAGGCTGCGCACGCTGGTCGTGCCGACCGCGATCACGCGCCCGCCGATCGCCTTCGTGCGTGCGACTGCAGCGGCGGTCGCCGGCGGAATCGTATACCGCTCCGCGTGCATCGGATGCTCGCGGATGTCGGCGGCTTTGACCGGCCGAAACGTCCCCGCGCCGACGTCGAGCGTGAGCGCGGCAAAGGATGCACCCGCGGCACGCACGCGTTCCATCAGCTCCGGCGTGAAATGCAATCCCGCCGTGGGCGCAGCCACCGAGCCTGGATTGTACGCGTAGACGGTCTGGTAACGTTCGCTTGCATGCTCCGGCGGCGCTTTGATGTACGGCGGCAGCGGCACGAGGCCATAGCGCTGCATGGCCTCGTCGACGTTGAGCCCGCGAAAGCGGACGAGCCGGGTGCCGAGCGCCGTGCGCCCGACGATGTCGATGGCGTGTTGTTCTCCGAGCCGTAAGCTATCGCCGACCCTGACGCGTTGACCTGGACGCACCAGTGCCTCCCACGTATCTTCTTCGGCACTGGGATGCAACAGCAGCACCTCGGCCTTGCCGCCCGCACGGCGCGACGGAAGAAAGCGCGCGCGTAATACGCGCGTATCGTTGAGCACGAAGAGATCGCCCGGACGCAGCAACCGCGGAAGATCGCGGAAAAGCTTGTGCTCGATGTCGCCGTTCTCGAGGACGAGCAGCCGGCTTTCGTCGCGCTGTGCTGCAGGGCTCTGTGCGATCAGCGAATCATCGAGCTGGTAATCGTACGCTGCGGTCTCAAAACGCGGGTGTTGCGCGGCGTCAGTGATTCTTCACGCTCACTTGGACGACGGACTGGATGTCGTCGTATTCTGCTTCTGTCATAAAACGTTGCCCGGGGTAGCCGTCAAGTTTCACGCCCGTGGTCGGCACGGCGCCTGCCTGCGCAAACGGATCGCGCACGACCGCGGCATACAGTGCGGTGGGATGACCGAACAGATCCGCGTGATAATAGATGCGCGTCAAGAGCATCGCATTGCGCGAAGTGAACACAAGCAACGGAGTGTCGGCCTGCAGCTGCCCTGCGATCGCGCGCAGCGCTCCGCGCGAGCCTTTCAACGGCGCTGAAAGCAGCACTGAGGCAACCGTGTCGGCGACCGCATTATGGGCTCCAGAAAAGCTGTGCGTGCTGTAACCTATTGCCTGGCTGCTGCTCAGCGTCGGCGGCACTTGCGTGCCGAAAACGGAGGACAGGATGTCGTTTTGCGTGATCTCGCCGCCGCTATACGCGATGATCATCGCCATCGACACCGCCCACGAAGCTGTTTGCGTCTGCGCCGGCGAGAAGGCCGCGTCGAACAGGCGCGATTCGACGTCTGCGCCACACACGTAGCCGCCGCCCGTCCCATACACCTCTCGGCACGGCACGCTGCCGGCCAGCACGGCAATTGGATGACCGAGCGCCGCGCAGAGCGCGACGGCAGATGCGGCGACGACAAGATTGCGCATCCTTGAATCCCTCATAGCCTCGACAGCATCGTACCGCGATAGTAGAACGACAGGATCGCATTGATGCCCATGCCTTGGTCCGCCATGTCCTTGGCGCCCCACTGGCTCATGCCTACGCCGTGGCCGAAGCCTGACCCCTTGACGTCGATCACATCGCCGTCGAGCGAGAGCGATGCGATGCGCGTGCTTTTGACGAGATGGCGCCCCGCGAGCCGGCGGAACAGCGTGCCTGGAATCGTGCGCCTGCCTGCTGTGCCGGTCACCGTGACGGTCGCCAACCTTCCCGAGGGATCGGCAGGGCCCGGCGAAACGCTCGTGATGTCGCCGACGTCGGCCACTTGCTCGGCAAAGGCGCGTTGAAAAGCGGACACGGGCACCGCAGCGGACCACGAAAGATGCGGCGATTCTGCCGCATACGGATCGGGTTGAGCGCGCAAGTACGGCTCCGGGTCGGATAACTCGGAACCGTCTGCGGTATATCCGCCGTCGCATGACGAGTAATACGCTTTGACGACGCGATACTGATAGACGAGAATCACATCGCGGGTCGATTCGACCGCGTCGACCGCGCTCTGCGTCTCCGCGTTGACGCCCCCGTACGCCTGATCTTGTTCGCCTGCCTGCACGTCGTAGTCCGGATGCTCGTGCAACGCGTAACGAGCGGCCGCATAGCTGCGTGAGGCGATCGCCTGCGCCTGCAGCGCGACCTCGGGCCAGGCAGGGTCCATTTCTGCGCCGACGACGCCGTAGAGGTACTGCTCCATATCGAGTTGATCGACGACCTCAAGCGTCGCGTCGGAGGCTTCTGACACGAGAATGCGTCCGCGATAGGTGCGCCCGTCCACGACGAGCGGCGAGGTGTCGATCAGCGGGTCGACGATCACGCTGGGGCCGGCCGGCACCGCGCCGGCAAGCATGAGACCGCCGGTACCGGGCCGCACATCCAGCACCGTCGTGATCTCGGGCTGCAGCAAGGGCGCTGGGCCGCTCTCGGGCGCGCGGACGACCACGCCGCCCTCTGAAGCGATGACCGTTTGCAATTGATGAGATACGAGCAGCACGCGGATGGGCTGCGCGCTGACGGCGCTGGGGACGAACTGCGAGATGCCGATAAGCGCGCTTGAGGCGATTGCTGCGATGCGGGCGCGAATGCTCACAACAATCGAGGCGGCTCGTTGCCCGCCAGGCCGAGATGCGCTCTCGCTTTCGGCGTCGCGCGCCGGCCCGCGGCGGTGCGTGCAAGAAAGCCGACCTGGATCAAGAACGGCTCGACCACGTCGGTCAGCGTGCCCTCTTCTTCATTGACGCTGGCTGCCAGCGCACTGATGCCGACCGGCCCTCCGTTATATTGGACGATCAGCGCGCGCAGGAACGCGCGATCGAGCGCATCGAGTCCCAGCTCGTCAATGCCTTCCAGCGCGAGCGCAGCACGCGCGACCTCGCGGTCGATGATGCCGTCCGCTTTGACCTGGGCGTAGTCGCGCACTCTGCGCAGCAGCCGGTTCGCGATGCGCGGCGTGCCGCGCGCTCGTCCGGCGATTTCCGCTGCGCCATCCGTGCGGACGTGCACGCCGAGCACGCCCGCCGAGTGCTCGACGATGCGTTGCAGATCTTCTGCGGTGTAGTAATCGAAATGGTGCACGATGCCGAAGCGCTCGCGCAGCGGCGCCGTCAACAAACCGGCGCGCGTCGTCGCGCCGATCAACGTGAAGTGTTTCAGGCTGATCTTGATGGTCTTCGCGTAGGCGCCGCGGTCGACCATGAAGTCGATCGCGAAATCCTCCATCGCCGGGTAAAGGAACTCTTCGACGACATGGCTCAGGCGATGGATCTCGTCGACGAAGAGGACGTCGCCGCGCGCGAGATTCGTCAGGATGCCGACGAGATCGCCCGGGCGCTCGAGCGTCGGCCCGGAGACCTGATGGAACGTCGACGCCATCTCGCGCGCGACGATGTTCGCCAGCGTCGTCTTGCCGAGTCCGGGCGGTCCGTGCAAGAGGATGTGATCGAGCGGTTCGCCTCGGCCGCGCGCGGCCTCGATCGAGATTTTGAGATTCTCCACGACGCCGCTCTGGCCGACGTAATGCTCGAAGCCGGTCGGACGCAGCGTGACGGTGATGATCTGATCTTCGACCGTCTCGGAAGGCGCGACGAGCGGATGGCGCTCCGGCTGCTCGCGTTCGTCACCCGCTGCAGCCACCGGTTTGCGCGGGCTCATCGCTCCCGCCCTTTGCTGCGCGGCGCTCCGCTTTCGTGCACGCGCGCGTTGCGATACACGGCGGCGAGCAGCTCCTCCGCGCTGTCGATAGCCCCGTCACTCGCCATCGCCTCTTTGATCATGCGCTCGGCTTCGGCGCGTTTGTACTGCAGCTGCAAGAGCACTTCGAGCGCTTCATCGGCGTGATCGGGCTGCGCCATCGTCTTGGCCGGCTCGCCTTGGATGAGCCCAAAGCGCGCGACCTTGCCTTGTAGCTTGGCGATGATGTCTTTCGCTTTTTGATCGCCGATGCCGGGCAGCTTGCGCAGGCTCGCGCGGTCGTCATCGTCGATGTAGCGCGCGATCTCCGCCATCGGCCGCGCGAACGCGCGCACTGCCGTTTTGGGCCCGATGCTCGAGACGGAGAGCAGCGCTTCGAAGAACTCGCGCTCGATGGAGTTGGTGAAGCCGACGAACGATGTCGTACCGCGATTGCCGTCTATCTGGATGTACGAGAACACTTCGAGCGCGATGCGCGACCCGGGCTGCAAGGCCGCGAGCTTGTCCATCACGCAACCCGGAACCATCACATCATAGGTGAGGCCGTTGACGTCGATGAGCACGGATTGCTCGCGCCGTTCGCGCAGGGTGCCTTCCAAGCGCGAGAACATCAGGGAATCGTCCTGCCATTGCGATGGGCGCACGCAAGCGCAAGCGCGAGCGCATCGGTGACGTCGGGCGGCCGCGGCACGCGCGACAGCCGCAATGATTGCACGACCATGCGCGCGACTTGTTCCTTGGATGCCGCCCCGCTTCCGGCAATGGCCCGCTTCACGCTGGTCGCTGAGAATTCGACGACTTGGAGCCGAGCCTGCGCGGCGACCGCGAGCAGCGCGCCGCGAGCGTGCGCCATCATGATGGTGGTCTTCGGATTGACGGGGCGCGCGAAGACCTGCTCGACCGCGACGATGTCGGGACGCGTCGTGCGGATGATCTCCGCCAGGCTGTCATTGATGTCGGCGAGGCGCGCGTGCAGCGTCGAGCGCCCGTCGGTCGCGATGACGCCTGCCTCGACGAGCCGCACCGCTGCGCCGCGGCATTCGATGACGCCGTAACCGGTCGAACGCACGCTGGGGTCGATGCCGAGCACTCGCATCTCGCCGCTCACGGGCCTCGTCGCGCGCTCACTGCCCGATGATCACGCTCACCGCGTTGCCACTCGCGGGCGTCGTCCCTACTGCCGGATCTGCGCTGAGGACCTTCGCATCCGCGCGCGTGCCCGATGAGATGATCACGCGCGACAGATGATAGCCGTTGCGCTCCAGCACCCCTTTCGCATCGTCGACGCTCATGCCGATGATGTTGGGCACCGGGATGCTGGGAGCCGCCGCCGGTGCGCCGCTCGAGGCCGGACTCGGCGGCGCGGCGCTGCTGCCGCCGGCGGCGACGACGACGTCGATCGCCGCTCCCTGGCTCACGCGCGCAAACGCGCCGGGCGTCTGGCTGACGATCGTGCCGGCAGGCCTGTCGGGGACATCTGCTTGCACGACGTTCCCAACCGACAGCCCGAGCGCCGAAAGCGTCTGCCGAGCCTGATCGAGCGTTTGGCCGACGAGCAGCGGGACTTCGATCGATGCCGGTCCGGCGCTCACGTCGACCGCGACCGTCGCGCCTGGAGCCAGCGAACTGCGTTCGCTCGGATCTTGGCTGAGCACGATGCCTGCAGGGATATTGTCGACGGCGATCTGCGAGTTCACGACGAGTTTGAGCCCGTAACGCGCGAGCAGCTTGCGCGCGTCATCCTGCGAGAGCGAGACGACGTTGGGCACGCTGATCATCGCCGGACCGAGGCTGACGCTGACGACGACCGTGCTGCCCTTCGGCAGCGGTGAACCCGCGGTCGGATTGGTGCCGGCGACCATCCCTTGCTTGACCGACGAACTATGGATCTTCGCGCCCATCTTCACTTCGAAGCCTTGGGCGGACAGCAGCTGTTGCGCCGCGCTCGGCTCTTGCCCGACGACGTTCGGCACGTCCTCGACCGGCGGACCGCTGCTGACGAGCAGCGTCAGCGCGCCGCCCGCGGGCAGCGCTTGGAAAGCGGCAGGCTGAGTGCCCGATACAAGTCCGCCAGGCACTGTCGCGTCCGGCACTTGCTTGATCGCGACCTGGTCGATGCCGAGACCGTGCAGCATCGCGACGGCGTCGCTTACAGATTTTCCGGTCACGTCGGGTACGTGCGTGCCCCTCGATGCGGCTTGGCGAGCGGCGAGGATCAAGGAGACGAGGACGAGCACGCCGACGAGCGCGCCGGCAAACGCAAGCGCGCGGCTTGCGCGCCAGACGGCGGGCGCGGGGGCCATCGCCAAGTCCGAGGGTGCGCCCGTCGCGTCGACCATCGCTTGGCGCGCGCGGCGACGCAAGATCTCGGTCGGCGCGTCAGGACCGCTCTCTTCTTCTTCCTCATCTTCGTCCGGACGGCTGCGCGCCAGCTGACGGAGCGCGCCAAGCACCTCGCCGGCGGATTGATAGCGATCCGCGGGCGCCTTGCGCAGTAATCGCCCGATGATGCCGGCGAAATGCGCGCTGACGCCCGCCGCCGCATGCGCCGGATCTGGCGCCGGCCGCTCGACGATCGCCTGTGCAAGCGCGTCGCCATCGGCGGCGCTGAACGGACGCGCGCCCGTGACCATTTCATACATGACGACGCCGAGGCTGTAAAGGTCGCTGGCCTCGCTCACACGCTCGCCGAGAAGCACTTCGGGAGGACAGTACGGCAGCGAACCGAGCAGCGCTTCGGCCGCCTTGGGTTGCGAAGCGCCTTCTTCGATCGCGTGCGCGATCCCGAAGTCAGTGACGCGCACCACGTCCTCGCGCGTGATGAGGATGTTCGATGGCTTGATGTCGCGATGGAGCAAGTCTTGGCGGTGCGCTGCTGCGAGCGCCGCGCAGATCTGACGCGCGTAGCGTACGGCCGCAGTTTCAGGCAAACGTCCCTGCCGCGCGATCAGGGTTCCCAGCGTTTCGCCGGCGACGTATTCCTCGACGATATAGTGGTCTGCGCCGACCGTTCCAACGTCGTACGTCGTCACGATGTTCGGATGCGACAGCTTGGCCGCTGCTTGCGCCTCGAACTCGAAGCGCTGGACAAACGCTGCATCCGCCGAAAAGGCCGGACGCAGCACTTTGACCGCGACTTGCCGGCGCAAGATCAAGTCATAACCGCGATGGACGACCGCCATGCCGCCTTCGCCGATCTTCGCGTCGAGACGGTAGCGGTCGTTATAGATGATCTCAGCCATTCACTTCCCGTACATCGGCAAAGCGGCTTGCAAGATGCCGCGTGCGATGGGTGCGGCGACCGCGCCGCCGTAACCGGCATCCTCGACGAGCACGGCGACCACGAGCCGCGGGTGCTCGGCGGGAGCGAAGCACACGAACCACGCATCCGGCGGTCCGCCGGTGTGCGTACCCGTTCCCGTCTTACCCGCAACCGTCACTCCGGCGATTCGCGCTGCGGTACCGGTACCATTGCGGACGACCGCGATCATCATCGTGCGCACTTGGTCGGCGGTCGTCTGCGACATCACCCGCTCCCAAATCGCCGGCGGCACGTCCAGCAGCCGTCCGCTCGGAAAGCGGAATTGCTTGACGAGCTGCGGCCGCATGAGGACGCCTTGGTTCGCGATGGTCGCGCCGACGAGCGCCATGCGCAGCGGCGTTACCGCCAACCCCCCTTGTCCAAACGACATCTGCGCGAGTTCGGAGGGGATGACGGTGTCCTTGGCCGGGACCTCGTCACGCGACGAGGGGGCGGCCACTTCCAGCTCGTCGCCGACGTGAAAGCGATGCAGATAGTCGTAGAAACTGTCGAGGCCGAGACGCAGCCCGATCTGCGCGAAGTCGACGTTGCTTGACAGCGCGAACGCACCGGTGAGGTCCTGCGTGCCCGTGATCTCGCCGCGGTCGTTCTGCACGCGGAAATTGCCGATCGCGAAATAGCCGGGATCGGTGAACGTGTCGCTCATCACGACGACGCCGTTGTCAAGCGCCGCCGACGCCGTGACCATCTTGAACGTGGAGCCCGGCGGATACAGTCCGGCGAATGCGCGGTCGAGCAGCGGCGACGTCGGATTGGTGCGCAAATTCTTCCACTGCGCCGCCAGCGCGTTGGGGTCGAAGGTGGGCCGGTTGACCGCCGCGAGAATCGCGCCGTTGCGCGGATCGACGACGATCGCGGCGCCGTGGATGCCCTGCGGCATGGCGTCGTCGACGGCCTTGGCGATGTCCTCGCGCAGCGTGAGCACGACGTCGCCGCCCGATGCGTTGGCGGCCTGACCGGTTTGGCGGAACAAGCTGGCGACGTCCATGCTGCTGCTCGTGGGCAGCGGTGCGGCCAACACCGAGTCGAGCGCGGATTCGAGACCGGATTCGCCATATTGCGACGACGCATAGCCGACGAGCTGCGCCAGCGCCGTGCCGGCGGGATAGATCCGGCGCGCGCCCTTGGTCAGCGCGAGCGCGTTGCCTGCAGCGTCCAAAAGCGCGCCGCGACGCTCGTTGGAAAGGCTGCGGCGCGGATTGCCCGGCCGCTCGGATATCGATTGCTGCTGCGCGATCTGCACGCGCACTTCTTGTGCCGCCACGAGCACGAGCAGGACGATGAAGACGAGCACGGCGCGCGTCAGGCGCCCACGCATGCCGTTCACGTCAGGCGACGATAAGGCCGCGGCGCACGAAGTCTTGGAGGGAACGCACCTCCACCGACCCCTTGCTTTGCGCCGTCAGCGCGAGCAGCAGCGCGCCGACGGTGTCCAGCGATGTCAGACACGCGACGCCTGCCTCCACGGCCGCACGGCGGATGCGGAAGCCGTCGCTTTGCGCCATCGAGGTCTGCGCGGCGTCGTTGATGACGAGGTCGACGCCCTTGGCGGCGATGAGGTCGACGCAGTGCGGCGAACCTTCAGCGATCTTGTTGACGCGCGCGGCGTCGATTCCGTTGTTCTGCAACAGCCGCCACGTGCCGGTGGTTGCGAACAGCTGATAGCCGAGGTCTGCGAAGGCGCGGGCGATCGGCAGAGATCTGATCTTTTCCGCATCGGCGATCGACAGCAGGATGCGACCGCCGGGCGGCGGGGGCGCGATGCCGGCGCCAAGCAGCGCACGCAGCAAAGCGCCGGGGAACGTCGTATCGATCCCAAGCACTTCTCCGGTCGACTTCATCTCAGGTCCGAGCATGGTCTCGACGCGCCGCAGCTTCGAGAACGAGAACACGGGCATCTTGACGGCCACGAAGTCCGGGCGCGGAAGCAGCCCGCGGTCGAGGCCCATCTCTTTGAGCGTGCCGCCGAGTGCGATGTGCGTCGCGGCCGCGACCAGCGGCACGCCGGTCAGCTTCGCGATGATCGGCACCGTCCTGCTGGCGCGCGGGTTGGCTTCGATCACGAACAGCTTGCCTTCATAGATGATGTACTGGACGTTGATCAGTCCGCGGATGCCGAGCTCTTTGCACAGGCGCTTGGTGACGTCGGCGATACGCGTCTCCATTTCGGGCGCGATCGTCTGGGTCGGATACACCGCGGTCGAGTCGCCCGAATGGATGCCGGCGCGTTCGACGTGCTCGAAGATCCCCGGAATGACGATGTCCTCGCCGTCGAAGACCGCGTCGACTTCCACTTCCGTGCCGGCCAGGTATTTGTCGACCAGCAGCGGCGCATCGGGCTGGATCGGCGGCGCGCTCTCGGCGTAGGCTAGCAATTGCGCTTCATTATATACGATCTCCATGCCGCGGCCGCCGAGCACGTACGAGGGCCGCACCAGCACGGGGAAGCCGATCTCGCGCGCGACCTCGCGCGCTTTGCGGAACGACAGCGCAGTGCGGCCCGCCGGGCGCGCGACCCCGAGTTTGCCCAGCACGGCGTCGAATTTCTCGCGATCTTCGGCGAGGTCCAACGCGTGCTGATCGGTGCCGAGCACTTTGACGCCGCGCGCCGCGAGCGCGCGCGCCAGATTGATCGGCGTCTGGCCGCCGAAGGTGAGCAACGCGCCGCGCGCGCCCGTCGCGCGCACGGCCTGTTCGACCTCGTCCACGAACGGCGGCTCGAAGATCAGCACGTCCGACACATCGAAGTCCGTCGAGACCGTCTCGGGGTTGTTGTTGACCATCACCGAGGCGACGCCACGGTCGTGCAGCGCCCAGGCCGCGTGCACGCACGAATAATCGAATTCGATGCCTTGGCCGATGCGGATCGGTCCGCTGCCGACGACGACGACGCTCTCGCGCTCCGGCCGGCGCAGCTCGTCCACCTCGCCGACCGTCGCATAATAATAGGGAGAGCGGGCCGGAAACTCTGCGGCCGCGGTGTCGACGATGCGGTATGCCGAACTCATGCGAGCGTCCGCGGTTTCCCGAACGCGGGCGAGCGGAATGCGGCTTATCCGCGCAATGGTCGTGTCGGCATAACCGGCAACCTGCGCGTCGGCAATCGCGGTGACGTCCGTGGCGAGGCGCTGCTCTATCTCGACCAGCGCCTTGATCTCCCACAGCCAAAACGGGTCGATCGAGGTGTGGCGTGCGACCGCATCGACGTCGCGCCCGCGGCGCAAGCATTCGGCGATGACGAAGAGCCGTTCGTGCGTCGGTGCGCGCAAGACGTCTTCGAGCTCGTCCTCGCTCCAACGCTCGAACGCCCAGCCGGTGAGGCTGTCGCGCCCGATATCCAGGCCGCGAATCGCCTTGGTGAGCGCCTGCTGCAGCGTGCGGGCGATCGCCATCACTTCGCCGGTCGATTTCATCTGCGTGCCGAGGCGTGCGTCGCCGAGCGGGAACTTGTCGAAGGGCCACCGCGGAATTTTGACGACGCAGTAGTCGAGCGCCGGCTCGAAGGCCGCAGTCGTCACGCCGGTCACCGGATTCGTCAGCTCGGGCAGCCGCTTGCCGAGCGCGATCTTCGTCGCGATCTTTGCGATAGGGTAACCGGTCGCTTTGCTCGCGAGCGCTGAAGAGCGCGACACGCGCGGGTTGACCTCGACGATGTGATAGGCGTCGCTGCGCGGGTCGAGCGCGAACTGGATGTTGCAGCCGCCCTCCACCTTCAGATGGCGTATGATATTGATGGCGGCGGCGCGCAAGCGGTGATAATCGCGGTCCGAAAGCGTCTGGGATGGCGCGACCACGATCGAGTCGCCCGTGTGCACGCCCATCGGGTCGATGTTCTCCATGTTGCAGACGATGACGCAGTTGTCGTCGCCGTCGCGCAGCACTTCGTATTCGACTTCTTTCCAACCAAGCAGGGACGTTTCGAGCAGCGCTTGGTGGATGATGCTCGCCGACAGACCCGAGCGCAGCTGCGAGCGCAGCTCGCTCTCGTCGTGCGCGATTCCGCCGCCCGTCCCGCCCAGCGTGTACGCCGGACGAACGATGAGCGGGTAGCCGGCTTTGGCCGCGAAGGCGAGCCCATCGTCGACGTCGCGCACGATCGCAGACTCGGGAACGGGCTCGCCGATCTCGAGCATCGCCTGCTTGAACAGCTCGCGGTCTTCGGCCAGCCGGATGGTGCGCAACGGCGTTCCCAGCAGCTGCACGCCGAAGCGGTCCAACGCGCCGCGCTCGGCGAGCGCGACCGCAAGATTGAGACCGGTCTGGCCGCCGAGCGTGGCGAGCATCGCGTCTGGCCGTTCGCGCTCGATGATCGCTTCGACGTGGCTCGGCACCAGCGGCTCGAGATAGACCGCATCGGCCATCTCGGGATCGGTCATGATCGTCGCCGGG